>NZ_JAGPVV010000011.1 GCF_018066915.1 Roseovarius sp. | reverse complement strand
CCAGTATTGGCCCAAGCGGTCTTCGTTGCCGATATCGCCCATCGGCATCACCTCGATGAAGGTGAGGTCCATGTCGCGGGAGGCGCACCACTCGGTAAGGGTGAAAAGCTCGTCCTCGTTGAAGCCCTTGAGTGCCACGGTGTTGATCTTGACGCGCAGCCCGGCGTTCTGGGCCGCGTCAATCCCCTTGAGCACCTGCGGCAGGCGGCCCCATCGGGTGATGTCGGCGAATTTCTGATCATCGAGCGTATCGAGCGAGATATTCACCCGGCGCACGCCGGCTGCATAGAGATCGCCTGCGAAGCGTTCCATCTGGCTGCCGTTGGTGGTGAGGGTCAGTTCCTTGAGTGCGCCCGATTCCAGATGGCGGGTCATCGCGTCAAAGAAGGTCATGATGCCCTTGCGCACCAGCGGTTCTCCGCCGGTGATGCGCAGTTTCTGCACCCCCATGCGCACGAAGGTCGAGCAGAGGCGATCCAGTTCTTCGAGCGTGAGCAATTCGCGCTTGGGCAGGAAGGTCATGTTCTCGGACATGCAATACACGCAGCGGAAATCGCAGCGGTCTGTCACGGAGACACGCAGGTAAGAGATGGCGCGCTGAAACGGGTCTATCAGGGGTGCTGTCATGGCGTAAATCTAGGCGGGGGGGCGCGGCGGGGCAAGGGACAAGTTGGCCGTTGAAGGGCCAAGTTCGGGAGGGTAGGGTGGACAAATGAGACATTTGATCATGATCTTGGGCGTTCTGGCGGTTTCGGGCTGTGCGCAGGTGGAGCGGGTCTTTGGCCCCCGTGCGGCCCCTGCGCCCGAAGTGGTGGTGCCGATGACGCCTGAGGCGCTGGATGCAACAACGCCTGCCGAGCGCAAGGCGGCGCGGGCCGAGGCGGCGACTGCACCGGCGGGGGCGTTGGGAACAACCGTGGCCTCGCTTGGGTCGCCGGCTGAGCCGGGGCTCTGGCTCAAGACGCCGCTTGTCGATGCGCCGGGGCGGGGGCGGGTGGATTATGCGCCGACCGGGCAATCGGTGGCGGTCGATCTCATTCCGCTTGCGGCGGAGCGGGGCGCGGGCAGCCAATTGTCGTTGGCGGGGTTCCGGGCCTTGGGGGCGGCGCTGACGGCGCTGCCGGAGTTGCAGGTTTACCGGCTGGCCGAGTAGGTCTGCGCGTCTTTTCCTTTGTAATTCGGGCAGGGCCGCTCTATCCGCAGGCGTGAAGCGGACAGGGGGCAGGGCATGCGCACGGTGGTTTTCGATCTGGATGGAACGCTTGCGGATACAAGCGGCGATTTGCTGGCGGCGGCCAATGCCTGTTTTCGCGATATGGGCGTGGGCGATCTGCTGCGGGCCGAGACCGATACCGGCGTGGCCCTGCGCGGCGGGCGCGCGATGCTGCGGCTGGGGATGGAGCGGTTGGGCCGGGCCGAGGATGAGGCGACGATTGACCGCTATTACCCGGTGCTGCTTGAGGCCTATGCGCAAGCGATTGACGTGCATACCGTGCTCTATCCGGGCGCGATGGCGGCTGTGGAGCGGCTGAGCGGCGATGGCTACCGCGTGGCGATTTGCACCAACAAGCCGGAGGGTCTGGCGCGGCTTCTGCTGGAGCGGTTGGGGGTATTGGGGGCGTTTCAGGCGCTCACGGGTGCCGATACGCTGGCGGTGCGCAAGCCGGACCCCGAGCATCTGCGCGAAACAGTGCGACGGGCGGGGGGCGACCCGGCCCGCGCGCTGATGGTTGGCGATACGGTGACGGATCACGATACGGCGCGGGCGGCGGGGGTGCCGTCGGTCCTTGTGGGCTTTGGTCCCGGTGGGGCGGCGGTGGCGGCGCTGAAGCCCGAGGCGGTGATCGCGCATTATGACGAATTGCATGATGTGGTGCGGCGTCTTATCGGCTGAGCCGCAGGGCGGTTTCGGGTTTTCTGAAGGAAGCCCGTGCCGTGGCGCAAAACCATTGACGCAGGCGGGGGTGCGCCCCAAAACAAGGTCATGACAGAGAGATTCACAGGCAATTTCACGCAACAGGAGCCGATCCCCGAAGAGGGGATCGCGGCGGCGCTCGACGTGCTGCGGTCGGGCCGGTTGCATCGGTATAATCTGGTGGGCGAGGAGGCGGGCGAGGTGGCCGCCCTCGAGCGCGAATTCGCGGCCTACACCGGCGCACGCTATGCGCTGGCGGTGACGTCGGGCGGCTATGCGATGGCCACGGCGCTGCGCGCCTTGGGGGTGGGGCCGGGGGACAGGGTGCTGACCAATGCCTTTACGCTCGCCCCTGTGCCGGGGTCGATTGCCAGCGTGGGGGCGGTGCCGGTTTTTGTGGGTGTGACCGAGACGCTGACGATTGATCTGGAGGATCTGGCGGCCAAGGTGGATCAGGCGGATGTTCTGATGCTGAGCCATATGCGCGGGCATCTGGTGGATATGGATGCGCTCATGGCGATTTGCGATGCGGCCGGTGTGACGGTGATCGAGGATTGCGCGCACACGATGGGGGCGGCGTGGCGCGGCGTGCCCTCGGGGCGCTGGGGCAAGATCGGGTGTTATTCCACCCAGACCTACAAGCATATGAATTCCGGCGAGGGTGGCTTTCTGATCACCGATGACGAGACGGTGATGGCGCGGGCGGTGATGCTGTCGGGGTCCTATATGCTCTATGTGCGGCATGGCACGGTGCCGCCTGCGGAGGTGTTCGAGGCGGTCAAATATGACACGCCCAATGTCTCGGGGCGGATGGATCATCTGCGCGCGGCGATATTGCGGCCGCAGTTGCGGGCGCTGGAGGGTCAGTGCGAAAAGTGGAATGCGCGTTACCGAGTGGTCGAGGACGGCTTGCGCGGCACGCCGGGGCTGACGGTGGTCGAGCGGGCCGAGGCGGAGCGCTATGTGGGCTCGTCCATTCAGTTCCTGTTGCTGGATTGGGACGGGGGGCGAATTGCCGAGGTGTTGAAGCGGTGTCTGGCGCGCGGGGTCGAGTTGAAATGGTTCGGCGGGGCGGAGCCGGTGGGGTTCACCAGCCGCTATGACAGTTGGCGCTATGCGCCGTCTTCGCCGATGCCCGCGAGCGACCGTATCCTGCGCGGGATTGTCGATATGCGCCTGCCGCTGACCTTTAGCCTAGAGGATTGCGCACAGATCGCGCGGATCATCCGGGCCGAAGTGGGCGCGGTCTATCAGGCGCAGGGCGTTTAGGGGGCGTTCAGCCCAGAGCGGACAGTCAGGGTGCCCCGCGCGCGGAACAAGGCGCGGCACGCGCCGCCGCGCGATCGCTGGGCCGTCCCGCGGCCTAGCGATTTTGATGTGTAGCGCCTCACTGAGAAGTCACTCGGACTTTGCTGACATAAAGTGGCATCCAGTTCTGTTGCTTCGCTAGTCCCCGGCCCAGAGACCGCGCGTCTCCTCAACGCAGACTATTGTCCCTTTCTGGCCACGCGTGTCACTTCGCGAGCGCGTCCAGCACCCGCGCCCAGCTTCGGATGCCTTTGTGAAAGCTCTGGACGTTGTATTTTTCGTTGGGCGAGTGGATGGCGTCATCCTCTTGGGCAAAGCCGATGAGCATGGCGTCTAGGCCGAGGATTTGCTTGAAAAACCCGGCGATGGGGATGGAGCCGCCCATGCCGGTAAAGACCGCCTCGCGCGCCCATTCGTCCGAGAGCGCCTGACGGGCGGCCTCGAATTCGGGGCGGGTGATGTTCATTACCGCCGCGGGCGAGCCGTCGAGATCCTGATTCCAGGTGATCTTGGCATCGGGCGAGAGGCGATCTTCGACGTGTTTGCGTACCTTTTTGCGCAATTTATCGGGGTCCATGTCGCCGACAAGGCGGCAGGTCAGTTTGCAATGGGCCTCGGACGGGATCACCGTTTTGGTGCCAGCCCCCTGATAGCCGCCCCAGAGGCCGTTGATTTCGAGCGTGGGCCGCGCCCATTGCTGAACGAGGGTGGAATAGCCCGCCTCGCCATGCGCACGGGTCATGCCGACGGAAGAGAGGTATTCATGTTCGTCAAAACCGCAGCTTTCCCATTGGCGCAGGAGGTCGGCGGGCACCTCATGGACGCCCTCATAAAAGCCCTCGACCGCGACGCGGCCCGTCTCGTCGTGGAACGAGGCGATGAGCCGCGAGATTTCGCGCAACGGGTTGAGGGCGGGGCCGCCATAATGGCCCGAGTGCAGGTCGATGCGCGGGCCGGTGATGGTGAACTCGTCCTTGAGCATGCCGCGCAGTTGCGAGGCGATGGAGGGCACGCCGGGGGCCACCATGGAGGTGTCGCAGATCAGGGCCAGATCGGCGCTGAGTTCGGCGGCATTGGCCTTCATGAAGGGGATGAGGGAGGGCGAGCCTGATTCCTCTTCGCCCTCAAAGAAGAAGGTGATGCGGCAGGGGAGATGGCCATTCACGTCCCGATAGGCGCGGCAGGCCTCGACGAAGGTCATCAATTGGCCTTTGTCATCGGAGGCGCCGCGCGCGCGGATCACTTTTCCGTGGGGCGTGTCCTGAATTTCGGGGGCAAAGGGATCGGTATGCCAGAGCGCCAGAGGATCAACCGGCTGCACATCGTAATGCCCATAAAAGAGGAGGTGTGGCCCCGAGGCATCCGCCGGTCCGTCAATATGGCCCACGACCATCGGGCGGCCCGGCGTTGCGCGATTTTCTGCTTTGACGCCAAGGGTTTGCAGGTCTGCCACCAACCAATCGGCGGCGGCCTCGCACTCGGCCGCATAGGCGGGATCGGTCGAGATCGAAGGGATTCGCAAGAGCCCGCTCAGCCGGTCGAGGGCGGCGGGCAATTGGTCGTCGATGCGGGAGAGAACGGCGGAAAGCGACATGGCGGGCCTTTGGGTTTGAGTATGATTGCAAAGGAGGGTATCAGGCGGCGCGGCACTGTCCAGTCACTTGACCCAGGTCAAGGAGCGCGGCAGCGTCAATTTGTAACCTGTTGCGCAAGGGGAATGTGTTTTATCTGCATTCCAAATTTTGAATAGGCGGCAGATCAAGCCGCCCAAGGCCCGAAGGACGGCTGGCCCCGTCTGCCGGTGACGATCAGGAAGGACACGCCAGTGGATTACGAAGCCAAGCTGGATCAGGCGATTGACCGTTTGCATCAGGAAGGTCGCTATCGCACCTTTATCGACATCGAGCGGAAGAACGGCAATTTCCCCCATGCGATGTGGCGCAAGCCGGATGGCGCGGAGCAGCCGATCACGGTCTGGTGTGGCAATGATTATCTGGGCATGGGCCAGCATCCGGTTGTCCTGAGCGCGATGCATGAGGCGATTGACGCTACGGGCGCCGGATCGGGCGGCACACGTAATATTTCCGGCACCACCGTCTATCACAAGCGGCTCGAGGCCGAATTGGCCGATCTGCATGGCAAGGAAGCGGCGCTGCTCTTTACCAGCGCTTATATCGCCAATGATGCGACGCTGAGCACGCTGCCCAAGCTCTTTCCGGGGCTGATCATCTATTCTGATGCGTTGAACCATGCCAGCATGATCGAAGGTGTGCGCCGCAATGGCGGGGCCAAGCGGATTTTCCGGCACAATGACGTCGCACATCTGCGCGAGTTGCTGGCGGCGGATGATCCTGCCGCGCCCAAGCTGATTGCCTTTGAGAGCGTCTATTCGATGGATGGGGATTTTGGCCCCATCGAGGCGATTTGTGATCTGGCGGATGAATTTGGCGCGCTGACCTATATCGACGAGGTGCATGCGGTGGGCATGTATGGCGCGCGCGGGGCGGGGATCTGCGAGCGGGACCGGCTGATGCACCGCTTGGATATCATCAATGGCACGCTGGCCAAGGCCTATGGCGTGATGGGCGGCTATATCGCGGCCTCGGCCAAGATGTGCGACGCGGTGCGGTCCTATGCGCCCGGTTTCATTTTCTCGACTTCGCTGGCACCGGCGCTGGCGGCGGGGGCCTGTGCCTCGGTTGCCTATCTCAAGACCGCTGCGGGGCAAAAGCTGCGCGAGGCGCATCAGACGCAGGCGAAAATCCTCAAGACGCGGCTCAAGGCCATGGGCTTGCCGATGATCGACCATGGCAGCCATATCGTGCCGGTGATCGTGGGCGACCCGGTGCATACCAAGAAGCTGAGTGACATGCTGCTCGAGGGCTATGGCATCTATGTCCAGCCGATCAATTTCCCGACCGTGCCGCGCGGCACCGAGCGTTTGCGCTTTACCCCCTCGCCGGTGCATGGACCCAAGGAGATGGATGCGCTGGTGCGCGCCATGGACGAACTCTGGAGCCATTGTGCGCTGAATCGCGCCGAATTGGCGGGCTGATCCCTCTGCACGTGCATTATACCTTGCCTTGTGTTAAGGTCTGATAAAGAAAAGTTCAGAGCTCGAATCGGAAAATTCGGGCATTTGGGCAAGACACTCAAGAGGCAGGGGCGCATGATCGGGCGGCGATTTTCGCGGAAGGCCGAAGTGGAAGAGGTTGAAGCCAGAGGCTTTGACGCTTTTGAGTTGCGCCTTGGCGATTTGATGCGCGGCGAGCGCGCGACGCTCGGAAAATCCCTGCTGGATGTGGAGCGCGAGTTGCGGATCAAGGCCAATTACGTGGCCGCGATCGAGAACTGTGATCCGTCTGCCTTTGATACCCCCGGTTTCATTCCCGGCTATGTCCGGTCCTATGCGCGCTATCTCGGGATGGACCCGGATCAGGCGTTCAAGGCGTTTTGCGTCGAATCCGGATTTTCCATCGCGCATGGCATGTCGGCTGAGGCGTCGTCGATCCGCAAGCCGGGTCCGGCCAAGCAGCGCAAGAAAGCCGCGCTGCAAGATCCGTTGATGTCGCCCAACACTCCGTTTTTGCCTGCCTCGGAGAGTTTCCTGTCGCGGATCGAGCCGGGGGCGATCGGATCGGCTCTGGTTCTGGTCGCATTGATCGGGGCGATTGGCTATGGCGGGTGGAGCGTGCTGCGACAGGTGCAGCAGGTGCAGCTTGCGCCGGTGGAGAATACGCCGGTGGTGCTGGCCGATCTCGATCCGCTGAGCGGGGCCACGGTGAGCCCGGATGTTGTTCCCGAGGGCGAAGAGGCGGCATCGGGCGTGTTCCAGCCGCCGCGCGACGAGCGGTTGAGCAGGCTTTACCGCCCCAAGGCGCTGGATGTGCCGGTGATGGTGGCGCGGGATGCGCCGATTTCCACGCTGGACCCGCGCGAAGTGGGCACGCTGAGCCCCGGCGCACCTGAGGCGGATCGTGACAGCGGTATCGCGCTGGCGCTGCGCGAGGCGCAAGAATTTGACGCCCCCGGCCCGAACCGGCCGCAGGTGGTGGCCGGGAACATGGCCGAGGTGCAGGTGGTCGCGGTGCGCCCGGCCTGGGTGCGGGTGCGCGCCGCCGATGGCAGCGTGATCTTCGAGGGTATTCTGAACGCGGGCGACAGCTATCCTGTGCCGGCCACGGAAGAGCCGCCGACGCTGCGCGTGGGCGAATCGGGCGCGATTTATTTCGCGGTCAATGGTCAGCATTACGGGCCTGCGGGCACGCGCGGGGCTGTGACCTCGGGGCTGGCGCTGACGGCGGAGGGGTTGACCGGGCGGTTTGCGCTGGCCGATATCGAGGCCGATCAGGACCTGATGCGCTATGTCGCCGAGGCGCAGATTGCGCCTGAGGCTGCACCGCAGCAATAAGCGACACGCGATTGCCCCGGACCCCGGCACGGTTTATCGTGCGGGGAACAGTCACCTTCAGACGAACGGGGTCAGACGCGATGTCGCTCAATCATATCCGCCCGTGGCGCAATATCTATCGCCGCAAATCCCGTCAGATCATGGTGGGCAATGTGCCCGTAGGGGGCGATGCGCCCATCACCGTGCAGACCATGACCAACACGTTGACGACCGATGTGGCGGGCACAGTGGCACAGGTGCAGGCGGCGGCAGAGGCGGGGGCGGATATTGTCCGCGTTTCGGTGCCGGATGAGGCCAGTGCCAAGGCGTTGAAAGACATTGTGCGCGAAAGCCCGGTGCCCATCGTCGCGGACATTCATTTTCACTACAAGCGCGGCATTGAAGCGGCAGAGGCCGGGGCCGCCTGTTTGCGGATCAATCCCGGCAACATCGGCGATGAGCGCCGCGTGCGCGAGGTAATCGCCGCGGCGCGGGATCACGGCTGTTCGATGCGGATCGGGGTCAATGCCGGGTCATTGGAAAAGCATCTCTTGGATAAGTATGGCGAGCCGTGCCCCGATGCGATGGTCGAGTCTGGGTTGGAGCATATCCGTATCCTGCAGGACAATGATTTCCACGAGTTCAAGATCAGTGTGAAAGCGTCGGATGTGTTCATGGCCGCCGCCGCCTATCAGCAATTGGCCGAGGCCACCGATGCGCCGATTCACCTCGGCATCACCGAGGCGGGTGGCCTCATGTCGGGCACGATCAAGAGCGCGATTGGTCTGGGCAATCTCTTGTGGATGGGGATTGGCGATACGATCCGGGTGAGCCTGAGCGCCGATCCGGTCGAAGAGGTCAAGGTGGGCTATGAAATCCTGAAATCGCTGGGCCTGCGGCATCGCGGGGTGAATATCATCTCTTGCCCGTCCTGCGCGCGGCAGGGGTTTGACGTGATCAAGACGGTCGAGGCGCTGGAAAAGCGGCTGGAGCATATCAAGACACCGATGAGCCTGAGCATCATCGGCTGCGTGGTGAACGGCCCCGGCGAGGCGCTGATGACCGATGTCGGCTTTACCGGCGGCGGGGCGGGCAATGGCATGGTCTATCTCGCGGGCAAGCAGAGCCACCGGATGGACAATGCGCAGATGATCGAGCACATCGTCGAGCAGGTCGAGCGACGCGCGGCAGAGATCGAGGCGGAGACAGCGGCGCAGGCGGCGGAATAGTTTAAGGCTTGTTTAATCTCGACATGGAATAGTCCATCCTATAAACATAGATATGGTGTGCGAGATGGATCATTTCCCCAGATATGCCGAATTCTTCTCCGGTGGCGGCATGGTCCGCGCCGCTCTGGGGGAGCGGTGGCAGTGTGCCCTCGCCAATGACATCGACGCGATGAAGTGCCGCGTTTACCGTGAAAACTGGTCAGGAATTGCGCTTGTCGAAGGTGATGTGGCGTTTCTCGATCCAGACTTGCTAAAGCAACCCATTGACCTCTATTGGGCGTCCAGCCCGTGTCAGGATTTCAGCCTTGCCGGCAAGGGACTTGGTCTTGATGGACAGCGTAGCGGCGTTTTCAATCCCTGGTTTGAGAAGGTGCGCGCGGCCGTCATGGCCGGGTTCGCGCCGCGCATAATCGCGTTCGAAAATGTGACAGGCTTGATGTCTCGGCACGAGGGGAAGGACCTAGATCGTGTCCTGCAAGCGTTTATATCGTTAGGCTACAATGTTGGCGCGCTCGAGATTGATGCCTGTTACTTTGTGCCGCAGAGCCGCCCGCGTTTGTTCGTCATCGCAGTTCGGCGGGACGTCGATGTAGCTGAGCTTTGTCAGCCGCAAGCTGATGGGGTGTTCTGTTCGCCTCGGTTGGTGCGTTTTCACGCCAGTTGCGGCAGAGTAATCCGAGAACACTGGTTGTGGTTTCGTATGCCCGCTCCAGTGCCGTTGCCTTGGTGCTTGACCAGCATTCTTGATCCCGATCCCGATACACCATGGTTTTCCGATGAACAGGTCGACTCGTTGCTTGCGATGATGTCTGCTCCGAGCCTCGCGCGGGTTGCAGCCGCCAAGGAACTCGGCCGAACAGTCGTGGGAACTCTTTACAAACGAGGACGTCCTGACGCGGCAGGGCGGGTGCGTCAACGGGCAGAAGTGCGATTTGATGGCATCGCAGGATGCTTGCGCACTCCGGCGGGGGGATCGTCGCGGCAAACAATACTGATCGTTCGCGGGGAGGAGATTGAGGCTCGACTGTTATCACGACTGGAGGTTTCTAGGCTTATGGGATTGCCGTCTTCTTATCGGATGCCTGCACGATATAACGATGCCTACAGGATTGCGGGCGACGGCGTGGTCGTTCCTATCGTGAGATACCTCGACGAGCACCTTTTCCAGCCAATCCTTCTCAAGAGACCGTTGGAAAGGGAAGTGGCTTGAGTGATGTCCAAACTTTTCGAAGCGAAGCGCTCAAGACATTGACTGACGACATCGGTGTTTATGCGCTTTGCGATCTGGATGAGGTTCCGATCTATGTTGGCCAATCCGTTGATGGCATTCGGTCTCGTGTGCGTCGTCATTTGACGTCTGCACGGTCTGACGTCATTGCCAATCGACAAGTGGACGTCTGGGAAATCGCCTATGTATGGGCGTGGCCCGTCAAAGACGTAGGTGAGATCACGGCGTTGGAAGCGTATCTCTTCAATGACTTCGACAATAAAGTCAGATTGATGAACGGGAAGAGTATGCCGGTTCAGGCACAGCAAGTCTATGTTCCTGAAAAACAAGTCATTCAGGTGATCGAAGAAGATGAGCGGATCAATCGCCAAGATCCTGCGCTGCGGTTGCCGCGCCAGATCATGCAATACAACCTGCTTGTTGATTATATTCTGAACGTAAAGGACGCGGAGCATCTGAAAAGATCTCTTGACGCGCATTTTGAGCGCTTGGTCAGGTATCATCGAATCTTTCTGTAAAGTTTGTTTCAACGGAATACTCGTGTTTCGAGCTCGGGATACTCAAGGCTTCCTGTGAGTTTCTCCGCGATCATCACAAGTGGTCGGGCGGCGGAATAGCGCGGTCTTGCTGCGGCTGC
>NZ_JAGPVV010000084.1 GCF_018066915.1 Roseovarius sp. | reverse complement strand
ATGCCGGATGGGGGCCGGGACAGCTCGAATCCGAACTGGCGCAAAACGGCTGGCTCACCTGTGACGCCGATGTCGAACTGGTGTTCGACACGCCCAACCCCGCCAAATGGGAGGCGGCGCTGACCCGCCTCGGCATCTCGTCCCTGATGCTCTCCTCGGATGCCGGGCGCGCCTGATCTTAGGCTTTGCCACTGGCCAAGGGCGCAGGCGCGCTGATAGATTGACGCCATGTTGCCCCGGTCCCCTCTTTTCGTGATCATCGCCCCCTTCCTCTTGGCCGTGGGCCTCATCACCGGCGCGGTCTGGCATTATGGTTACCGCGCGGCGCTTTCGGATCTGGCGCGACGCGGCAGCGCCGATATGGCGCTGGTGCTTGGGGGGCTCGTGTCAGACCTGCAACGCTACCGCGATCAGGCGGTGGCTCTGGCCGATCATCCCACGCTCACCGCCCTCAATCGTCCCGATACCCGGCATCAGGATTCCGCCGCCCGCCGCCTCTTGACCGCCGCCGCCGACCGCACGGGGGCGGCGGGGCTCTATTACGTCGATCAAAATGGCAACCTGCTCGCAGGCACCGGCGCGCGCCTGCCCGAGGGGCTGGCCACCTCCGCCCCCTTCCGCCGCGCCATGGACGGCGCGCTTGGCACCAGCCACAGCATGACCGCAGACGCGACCGAGCGGCTCTTTCACTTTGCCGCGCCCTCCTTTGGCCCGGATGGCAAGGTGCGCGGCGCGCTCATCGCCATCGCCGATGCCGAAGCGGTCGAATTCGGCTGGCGCGGTCTGCAAACGGCGGTGTTCCTCATGGATGATCTGGGCCGCGTCTTTCTCTCCAACCGCTCGGAACTCTTGGGCTGGCGCAAGGTGCCGCAGGATACGGTGCTCATTCCGCCGGGGGGCACGCCCATTCCCTTTGGCCTCAGCCAAACAGCAGGGCACGAAATCTGGCAGATCGACCTCGGCCCCTACCTGCCCCGCCGCGCCCTGCAAATCAGCCAGAGCTTGCCGCGCATCGGCATGACGGGCGCAGCACTCATCAACGTGGCCCCGGCCCGCCGCATCGCGGGGCTTCAGGCGGGGGCTGTGGCGGGCGTGCTCCTTTTCTTCGGCACGCTGCTCTTTCTCGCACAGGAACGCCGCCGCACCCTCGCGCGCGCCAATGCCCTGCTGGAGAGCCGCGTCGCGGACCGCACCGCCACCCTCACCCGCACCAACCTTGCGCTCCGCACTGAAATCCGCGACCGCAAAGAGGCCGAGGCGGCGCTGAAACGCGCGCAGGCCGAGCTTGTGCAGGCGGGCAAACTCAGCGCGCTTGGCAAGATGAGCGCCGGCATCAGCCACGAACTCAATCAGCCCTTGATGGCGATTCGCCAATTCGCCGCCAATGGTGGCGCGTTCCTGCAACGTGGCGAGCCGGAGCGCGCCGCCGAGAACCTCAGCCGCATCGACGAGATGGCCCACCGGATGAGCCGCATCATCCGCAACCTGCGCGCCTTCGTGCGCAATGAAAACGAACCCATGGGCCGGGTCGATATGGTCCGCGTGATCGACACAGCCCTCGAGATGACCGGCGCGCGCCTTGGCCATGATGCCATCACCCTCGACTGGCAACCGCCCCAAACCCCCATTTGGGTGCGCGGCGGCGAGGTGCGGCTCGGTCAGGTCATGGTCAATCTCATCACCAACGCCGCCGACGCCATGGCCAAGAGCCCCGAGAAACGCCTCACCATCACCCTGGCCCCCGGTGCCCCCGTCACCCTCTGCCTGCGCGACACCGGCCCCGGTATTCAGGAACCCGAAAAGATTTTCGATCCCTTCTATTCCACCAAACTCGTGGGCGACGGCGAAGGCATGGGCCTTGGCCTCTCGATCTCCTACGGTCTGGTCCAGAGCTTTGGCGGCAAGATCACCGGCCGCAACACCGACAGCGGGGCCGAATTCACCGTGGCGCTGGAACCATGGCCAGACCCCGACGCTCAGGAAAAAGGTGCCGCATGATCCGCAATGTCCTCGTGGTCGATGACGACAGACCCGTGCGCGAGGCGCTCAGCCAGACATTGGAACTGGCCGATTACACCGTGCGCGCCGCTGGCTCGTTCATCGAGGCCAAGGATCACATCAGCCGCGATTTCGCAGGCGTGATCCTGTCGGACATCCGCATGCCGGGGCGCGACGGCTTTCACCTTCTGGCCCATACCCGCGCGCTCGACGATGAACTGCCCGTGATCCTGCTCACGGGCGAAGGCGATATTCCCATGGCGGTCAAGGCGATGGGCCAAGGTGCCTTCGATTTCCTCGAAAAGCCCTGCGCGCCCGACGCCCTGATCCCAGTGCTCGACCGCGCGCTGAAAAACCGCGCGCTGGTGCTGGAAAACCGCCGCCTCAAGGCCCAGCTTGAAACCGGCGATCCGGCGGCGCGGATGCTCTTTGGCACCTCCCGCGTGGCCGAGGACATGCGCCAGACCGTGCGCCAAGCGGCCCGCGCGGGCACCGAAACGCTGGTGATCGGCCCGCCCGGTGCGGGTGTCTCCAAGGTGGCCGAGGTCATTCACCTCATGTCCCCGCGCGCCAGCGGTCCCTTTGTCAAACGCGCCGCCGCCCGGCTCGATCCCCCGACGCTGGACGCGGCCCTGTTGGCTGCGCGCGGCGGCACGCTCTTTCTCGATGAAATCCCGGCCCTGCCGATGGACAGCCAATACGCCCTTCTCGACCGCATCGAATCCGGCTCTGAAACCCGCCTCATCGCAGGCAGCACCGCCGATCTCGAAGAGGCGGCGCGCGCAGGCCGCTTCAACGCCGATCTCTACTACCGGCTCGAGGTCATGCGCGTGCGCATCCCCGCGCTCTCGGAACGCCCCGAGGATATCCCCGTGCTCTTTCGCCACTATGTCGCACAGGCCGCCGAACAGGCCGGGCTTTCCGCCCCCGAGATTGGCCCCGACCATCTCGCCGCCCTGATGGCGCAGGATTGGCCGGGCAATGCCCGCTCGCTCATGTCGGCGGCCATGCGCTTTGTGCTGGGCATGCCCGACAGCACCGCCGAAGCCACCGAACTGGGGCTCGCCGAACAGATGGCGCGGGTCGAACGCTCGCTCCTCATTGCGGCCCTGGGGCGGCAGAACGGGCGCGCGGCGCAGGCGGCTGAGGCGCTCAAACTCCCGCGCAAGACCTTCTACGACAAACTCGCCCGCTATGGGATTCGCCCCGAGGATTACCGCCGCTAGGCCGTTCTGAATCTGTGCGAAATTCCGCACAAGCCCGCCATGACCCGTGCGGGATTTCGCACAAGCCATGCAGCAGGCGCAAACCCGCCATCCCAAAACTGCCGTGCAACCCTCTGTAAATCCGTCACAAATCAGGCATCGTGCCCAAGACTTGCACAAAGTCTTGAGCGGAACTCCGCTTTCACCCACCCTAACGCCACCGTGCCCGGTCCGGGCGCAGTCCAAAACAGTATGACTTGGGAGGAGACCCACATGAAATTCCTGACCGCTGCCGTCTCGGCATTGGCCCTGACCGTTGGCGCAGGCGCCGCCATGGCGTCCTGCGAAGATGGCGAAATCGTCGTCAAGTTCAGCCATGTCACCAACACCGACAAGCACCCCAAAGGCATCGCCGCCTCCTTGCTGCAAACCCGCGTCAACGAGGAAATGAACGGCAAGATGTGCATGGAGGTGTTCCCCAACTCGACCCTCTATGACGATGACAAGGTGCTCGAGGCGATGCTTCAGGGCGATGTGCAACTGGCCGCGCCCTCGCTCTCGAAATTCGAGAAATTCACCAAGCAGTTCCGCCTTTATGACCTGCCCTTCCTCTTCACCGATGTCGCCGCCGTCGACCGCTTCCAAGCCTCCGAAACCGGTCAGGCCATGCTCGATTCGATGCAGCGCCGCGGCCTTCAGGGTCTGGCCTACTGGCACAATGGCATGAAACAGATGTCGGCCAACAAGCCGCTGCTCGAGCCCTCGGATGCCGCTGGCCTGAAATTCCGCGTGCAATCCTCTGACGTGCTCGTGGCCCAGATGGAGGCCATCGGCGGCAGCCCGCAGAAAATGGCCTTTTCCGAGGTCTACGGCGCGCTCCAGCAGGGCGTGGTGGATGGTCAGGAGAACACCTGGTCCAACATCTATGGGCAAAAGTTCTTCGAGGTGCAGGATGGCACCACCGAAACCAACCACGGCATCATCGACTATCTCGTCGTGGCCAGCGTCGATTTCCTCGACAGCCTCGAGGCGGACACCCGCGATCAGTTCCTGACCATCGTCAAGGAAGTGACCGAACTGCGCAACGTCGAATCCACCAAGGTCGATGAAGAGGCCAAGCAGGCCATCATCGACGCCGGTGGCGTGGTCCGTCAACTGACCCCCGAACAGCGTGAAAAATGGGTCGAAGCCATGAAACCCGTCTGGGAACAGTTCAAAGAGGACGTGGGCCAGGAAAACATCGACGCCGCCGTGGCCTCGAACACCAGCTCCTGATCCGTAGTAACGGTGCGGCCCGCCCCATCGCCGGGCGGGCCATCGGGTGCATCGGGCGGGTTGTCACAGACCCGCCCGACCTGACACCCCCAACACTCTCACAAAATTTGGGAATGGGACGATGCAGCACAAGACTGGGCTAATCGACCATATCGAGGAGACGGTGATCGCCGCGCTCCTGGGGATGATGACATTGTTGACCTTCGCCAATGTCGTCGCCCGATATGTGTTCAACGTGAATATCCTCTGGGCGCTCGAACTGACCGTGTTCATGTTCGGCTGGCTGGTTCTTCTGGGTGCCTCTTACGCGGTCAAGAAACACGCGCATCTGGGCGTGGACGCGGTGATCAACCTGCTCTCTGCCCCTGCGCGGCGGCTTGTGGGTCTCTTGGCGGTCGGCGCCTGCCTCTTCTTCTCGGTGCTGCTGCTCAAGGGCTGCTACGATTACTGGGCCGTTTTTGCCGATCTGCCCCCCACCTCCGGGCGCTGGTTCCCGACCGGCTTTGACACCACCGCCCGCTCCCAGAGCTTTTACGAGGTGCAGGATGTGCCCATGCTGGCCGTGTTCCGCTTTCTCGAAGACCTGATCAACTACGGCGATTCTTACGAAAAACTGCCCAAAGTGGTGCCCTATCTCGTGCTGCCGCTCTCCGCCTTCCTTCTGGTGCTGCGCTTTACCCAGGTCGCCATCGCCCTCTGGACCGGCAAGATCGACCGCCTGATCGCCAGCCACGAGGTCGAGGACGAAATCGAGCAATTGCGCGCCGCCGAGGCCCGCAACGCCCAAGGGGGTCAAAACTGATGGACGTGTTCCTGCTCTTTACCATGGTTGTCGGCCTGATGCTGATCGGCGTGCCCATCGCCATCTCGCTCGGTCTCAGTTCCACGCTCTTCATGCTGATCTATTCCGACACCTCTCTGGCCTCGATTGCGGGCACGCTGCTCAACGCCTTCGTCGGTCACTACACTCTGCTCGCGATCCCGTTCTTCGTGCTGGCTTCCTCCTTCATGTCCACCGGCGGCGTGGCGCAACGCATCATCCGCTTTGCCATCGCCTGCGTCGGGCACCTGCCCGGCGGCCTCGCCATCGCCGGGGTGCTGGCCTGCATGATGTTCGCCGCCCTCTCGGGCTCGTCCCCCGCCACCGTGGTCGCCATCGGCACAATCGTCATCGCCGCCATGCGCCAGATGGGCTACACCAAGGAATTCGCCGCTGGCGTAATCTGTAACGCGGGCACGCTTGGCATCCTCATTCCCCCCTCCATCGTCATGGTGGTCTATGCCAGCGCCACCGATGTCTCGGTGGGTCGGATGTTCCTCGCAGGCGTTCTGCCAGGGCTTCTGGCGGGTTCGATGCTGATGATCACCATCTATGTCATCGCCAAGGTCAAGAAAATGCCACAGGGCGAATGGCGCGGCTGGCGTGAGATTTTCGACAGCTTCCGCGACGCGGCCTGGGGCCTCTTGCTGATCGTCATCATCATGGTGGGGATCTATGGCATCCCCGGCATCACCGGCGCGATCTTCACCCCGACCGAGGCCGCAGCGGTCGCCGCAGTCTACGCCTTCTTCGTCGCGTCCTTCATCTACCGCGACATGGGCCCGCTGGCGCGCGGCGACGGTCAGGCACCGCTGGCGCTCTACCAACGTCCCACGGCGCTCGTCACCGCCTTCTTCCACCGCGACACCCGCAAGACGCTGCTCGATGCGGGCAAACTGACCGTGATGCTCATGTTCGTGATCGCCAACGCGCTCATCCTCAAACATGTGCTGACCGAGGAACAGATCCCCCAACACATCGCCAACGCCATGCTCGGCGCGGGACTGGGGCCGGTGACTTTCCTCATCGTGGTCAACGTGATCCTGCTCATCGGCGGACAGTTCATGGAACCCTCGGGCCTTTTGGTGATCGTCGCCCCGCTTGTGTTCCCCATCGCCATCGAACTGGGCATCGACCCCATTCACCTTGGCATCATCATGGTGGTGAACATGGAAATTGGCATGATCACGCCCCCCGTCGGTCTCAACCTCTTCGTGACCTCCGGCGTGGCGGGCATGCCGATGATGGCGGTGGTGCGCGCTGCCCTGCCCTTCCTCGCGGTGCTCTTCGTGTTCCTGATCATCATCACCTACGTGCCCTGGATCTCGACCGTCCTT
Organism: Roseovarius sp.; assembly: GCF_018066915.1. GTDB lineage: Bacteria > Pseudomonadota > Alphaproteobacteria > Rhodobacterales > Rhodobacteraceae > Roseovarius. The sequence goes on along the minus strand of NZ_JAGPVV010000084.1, from coordinate 8,709 downwards.
CCCAATGCGGTCATGGGTCCAGAGACCATCATAAAATAGACACACCAAGGACGGACCAACCGTTCCCCTGACCACGCAGGCCCCGGCCTGCGTGGTTTTTTCATCTCCGACCCGTTTGAAAGCCCGCAGAACCACGCTACCTGCCCCCCGGCACGGGAATACCTTTACCCCGCCACATTTCGGGGCTACCCAATGGGTCCGCCCCCAGCAGGAGCAGAACCCGTGACATCAGACACGCTCAGCGTCGACCGCAGCGCCTTCCTCGCAGCCATGCGACAGGTCGCGGCCACCGTGACGGTTGTCACCACCGACGGGGCCTCTGGCCGCGCCGGGGCCACGGTCAGCGCCTTTTCCTCGCTTTCCGCCGATCCGCCCTCGGTGCTGGTGTGCCTGCGCACCGACAGCCGCATCGCCCGCGCGGTGATCGAGAACGGCGCCTTCTGCGTCAATGTCCTGCCCGAGGATGCAGTCGAGGTCGCACGCGCCTTTGCCGGACACTCGCCGGACAATCCCGCCGCGCGCTTTGACGGGCTCACCATCACCCCCCGCCCCGAAGGCCCGGTGCTGCCGCGCGCCACCGCCTTTTCCTGCCTGCTCACGGATCATATCCCGCACGGCAGCCATGTGATCTGCATCGGCACCGTCACCGCCCTCACCAATGCCGGGCAAAAACCGCTGACCTATCTGAGCGGCGATTACCACATCGTGCGCCCGCACGGGCACTGACCCGCGCTTCAGCTTCTTCTTGGTCCAAATACTCAATTCCACCGCTGGCCAAACCGCGGCCCCCCTGCCATATCTGCGCCAATCCCAGCCAAGAACAGTCAAGGAGCCGCCCATGACCCGCATCATCACCGCCCTCAGCGAGATTTCCACAGAGTATGACGCGCTCTTTGTCGATCTCTGGGGCTGTGTGCATGACGGTGTGCGGGCGCTGCCCGATGCCGTGGCCGCCCTTCAATCCTACCGCGCGGGCGGCGGCACCGTGGTGCTTGTCACCAACTCGCCGCGCGCGCGCGGCGGCGTGGAAAAGCAATTGGACAGCTTCGGCGTGCCCCGCGACGCTTGGGATACCATCGCCACCTCCGGCGACAGCGCCCGCGCAGCGATGTTTCAGGGCGTGGTGGGCGAAAAGGTCTGGTTCGTTGGCCAGCCCTTCGATGACCGCTTCTTTGATCCGCTGCACCTGATCGAAAACCCCGTGCCCATCGCCCGCGTGCCCTTGGAAGAGGCCGAAGGCATCGTCTGCATCGGCCCCTTTGATCCGCTTGCCGATCCCGCCGAGATGCGCCCACAGTTCCTCTATGCCAAGCAGAAGGGTCTGAAACTCCTCTGCGCCAATCCCGATATCGTGGTGGATCGCGGCGAGGTGCGGGAATGGTGTGCGGGCGCGCTCGCCCGCCTCTATACCGAAATGGGCGGTGAGAGCCTTTATTTCGGCAAACCGCATCCCCCCATTTATGACCTCGCCCGCCGCCGCCTCTTGTCGCTTGGCCGCGATGTTGAAAACGCCCGCATCCTCGCCATTGGCGACGGGGTGCATACCGATGTGTCCGGCGCCATGGGCGAGGATATCGATTCCCTCTTCATCTCGGGCGGGCTCGCCGCGTCCGAGACCAAAACGTCGCACCAGCCCGATGAAGCTGCGCTAACCGCTTATCTGGCAAAGGAAAACGCCACGCCCACCTTTACCATCGGGTTTCTTCGCTGACAGAAACCCCTTGATTTTTCTGCATCCGCAAAGTAATAAAATTCCAACATGGGCCAAAATATAGCCTGATAATTGCGCACCAAACCCACCGGAGGGGCGAATGTTGGACAATATGCCGCGCGGCACGATCTGCATCGAAGACATCGAGATGGGCATGACCCGCCATCTGCGCAAAGTCGTGACCGACCGCGATATCGAGCTTTTTGCCGAGGTCTCGACCGACCGTAACCCGGTGCATCTGGATGACGCCTATGCGCAGGACACCATCTTTGAGGGGCGCATCGCCCATGGCATGCTGACCGCTGGCCTCATCTCAGCCGTGATCGGAGAGCAACTTCCGGGCCACGGTACCGTCTACATGGGCCAGACCCTCAAATTCCTCGCCCCCGTGCGCCCCGGCGACATGGTCCATGCCGAGGTCGAAGTGATCGGCATCGACCACGGCAAACGTCGCGTGCAACTCGACTGCCGCTGTCTGGTGAATGGCAAAAAGGTGTTGATCGGCGAAGCCACGGTTCTCGCCCCCTCGCGCAAGTTCGATTAACGACCCTTGCGCGCGCTCCGCGCTGACAGCATTCTGCGCGCATGAACGCAGCACCCACTTGGGGCGTGGTCGCCACGATCAAGGCCCCCACCCGTGACATACTCACTTTCGCCGCCCATCATCTCGATCTGGGCGCGCACCGCGTGCATGTCTATCTCGACGCCCCCGACCCACAGGCTGAGGCCGCTCTGCGCGCCCATCCCAAATGCCGGGTCATCCTCTGTGATGATGACTACTGGCGGCGCAGGTCGCGTCAGGGACGCCCCGAGAAACACCAACCCCGCCAGAGCCTCAACGCCACCCATTGCCTCACCAAACGCCCGCAGGTCGATTGGCTGGCGCATATCGACGTCGATGAATTCCTCTGGTCCGAAATCCCCATCGCGGACCGTCTGGCACGGGTCGCGCCGGACCGGCTCAGCGCCCGCGTCCGCCCGGTCGAGGCGCTCGCCCATGAACCTTACATAATCGACGCCGAACCTTACAGAGCTTACAAGTCCTGCGCCCTCTCCCAAGCCGAAAGACGGGCGCAAACCAACGCCATTTATCCCACCTATGGCCCCTATCTGAATGGCGGGTTTCTCAGCCATGTCGCAGGCAAGGTCTTTGTCCGCACCGGCCTGCCCGACACCAGTCTTCGTATTCATAATGCGTTTATAAACAAACAGATGGATGACAAAGCTGAGGAATTACATGAACTGTGTCTCTGCCATCACCATGCAGCCACATGGGATCACTGGCTCGCCGCCTATCGCTACCGCCTCGCCCAAGGCTCCTACCGCGCCGAATTAAAGCCCGCGCCCCACTCCGACTGCTATGCCTTTAATATGCATGAGTTTTTTCAGATGCTCGAAGAGGACGGCGGGGAAACAGCCCTGCGCCGCTTCTTCACCGAGGTCTGCACCGCCACCCCCGACCTGCAACATCGGCTGGCCTCTTTCGGCCATCTTCACAGGATCAATCTCGACCTGGACACCAAACGCGCGCGCCACTTTCCAGAACAGGCGTAAGTGTTTCCAAATGCTGCATAATCCTTGGGTTGACATCGGGTATTGTTGCCAGAAATCCGCGGTGCATTGACGCTGACCGCGTTCTGCGGTAAGTGCAGCGCAGCGGGTCATCCATGTGGAGAACCACAGGCCCATGAGGGGCCCGAACCCGCATCAGTCGTACGGGCCAGGATTGTGTCCGTAAACCACGGATACACATGACAAAATTTTCCGATCTGAACCTGAATCCCAAGGTGTTGAAGGCCATAGAAGAGGCCGGTTACGAAACACCAACCCCCATTCAGGCCGAAGCCATCCCCCACGCGCTGCAAGGCCGCGACGTTCTCGGGATCGCCCAAACCGGCACTGGCAAAACCGCCAGCTTCACCCTGCCGATGCTCTCGCTGCTGTCCCGAGGACGCGCTCGCGCCCGGATGCCGCGCAGCCTGGTTCTGTGCCCCACGCGCGAACTCGCGGCGCAGGTAGCCGAGAATTTTGATACATATTCCAAGCACTTAAAGCTCACAAAGGCGTTGCTCATCGGCGGCGTCAGCTTCAAGGAACAGGACAAGCTGATCGACAAAGGCGTCGATGTTCTCATCGCCACCCCCGGTCGCCTGCTTGATCATTTCGAGCGCGGCAAGCTCTTGCTGACCGGCGTGCAGATCATGGTCGTGGACGAGGCCGATCGCATGCTCGACATGGGCTTTATCCCTGATATTGAACGGATTTTCAGCCTGACGCCATTCACCCGTCAGACGCTCTTCTTCTCCGCCACCATGGCACCCGAGATTGAGCGGATCACCAACACGTTCCTGTCGAACCCCGCACGCGTCGAGGTTGCCCGTCAGGCCACCGCCTCCGAGACCATCGAGCAAGGCGTGGTGATGTTCAAACCCTCCCGCCGCGACAAGGCCGACAGCGAAAAACGCCAGTTGTTGCGCGCCCTGATCGACCGCGAAGGCGATGCCTGCAGCAATGCGATCATCTTTTGCAATCGCAAGATTGATGTAGATGTGGTCGCCAAGTCCTTGATGAAACACGGTTATGATGCCGCGCCCATTCACGGCGACCTTGAACAGAGCCAACGCACACGCACGCTTGACGGCTTTCGCGCAGGCACGCTGCGCTTTTTGATTGCCTCTGACGTGGCCGCGCGTGGCCTCGATGTGCCTGCGGTCAGCCATGTGTTCAATTTCGACGTGCCGAGCCACGCCGAGGATTACGTCCACCGCATCGGCCGCACCGGCCGTGCCGGGCGCAGCGGCAAGGCACTGATGATCTGCAACCCGCGCGACGAAAAGAACCTCGCGGGCGTAGAGGCCTTGATTCAAAGGGAAATTCCGCGCGTCGAGAGCCCCGTGACCTTCACCCCCTCGACCACCGAGGCCGAAGCACCGCAAGGCAGCGACGAGCGTCCCGCCAAGTCCCGCCGCACCCGCAGCGTCAGCCGAGGCAAGCCCGAAGAGCGCCCCGCCACCAGCCGCAAGGCCCCGGACGCGCCCGTAGAGCAGGCGGTCGAAGCGACCCCGCAACCGGAACGCCCGCAGGAACGACCGCAAGAACGCCGGGCAGAGCGTGCGCCCGAGCCTCGGCAGGAGCGCAACGAGCCCCGCCCCGAGCGCAATGACGACAACGCCTCGCGCCAGAGAGAAGGACGCGGGCGTCAGGATCATGGCGGCGGCCCGCGTGTTATGGGGCTTGGCGATCATCTTCCCAGCTTCATCGCACTCAGCTTTGACGAGAGGCGCGCCGGATAACTACCTGATTTAATTTGCTTTCCGAAAAACCTCAGCGCGCGATCACGATATCCGCGCTGAGACCTCCGAGGCGGGCGCTTTCTCCCAATCGCAACGTGCCACCATGCGCCCGCGCCGCGTCGAGCACGATGGACAAACCCAAACCCACCCCCATGCCGCGATTCTGATTTCGCGCCGGCTCCAGCCGCGTGAACGGCTTGATCGCATCGCCCCGGCTGTCCGGCGGAATACCCGGTCCATCATCCTCAACCCTGATTCTCAAGGATTTTTCGGTCATCACCACCGAAACCTCGGCCCGCGAGCCATAGCGCACGGCGTTGTTGATCAGGTTCTCGACCGCCCGGCGAATATTCTCTGCGCGCAGGGCCACGGTTCCTTCGCCCCGCGCCTCGACCAGGGTCACGGGGTTTTGCGCCCGTTGCGCATCCTCGACGATCTGACGCACAAGGGCAATCGGATCAACCGGCTCCGGCTCGCCCTCATGCGCCCCGCGCGCAAAGGCCAGAAATCCCTCGAGCAATCGCTCCATTTCGACCACGTCGCGCAACATCGGCGCAGCCTCTTCGTCATCCAGCATGGCAAGGCTCAGCCGCAGCCGGGTCAGCGGCGTTCTCAGGTCATGGCTGACCCCCGAGAGCATCAGGGTGCGCTGCTCGATCTGCCGTTCAAGCCGCGCGCGCATGTCGAGGAACGCATTTCCCGCCGCCCGCACCTCGAGCGCGCCCGAGGCACGATAGGGCACATGCCGCCCGCGCCCAAAGGCCTCTGCCGCCTCGGCAAGGCGGGTGATCGGTTTGAGTTGCTTGCGCATATAGACATAGGACACGACGGTCATCAGGATGCCGTAGAACGCAAGATTGAGCAGCACCTGATAGGGCCGCCGCGCCGAGACGCGCCGACGGTCGAAAATCAGCTCGATCACCGCGTCGTCGCGTTGAAAATAAAGCATGACGAACTGGTTATCGGTCAAGGACACCCGCTCCAGATCATCGAAATATCCGCGCAACTCGCGGATCACCACGCTGCCCGAGAGATCGAACCAGTCATAATCATCTGTCTCTGGCATCTCGGAGGCAGGCACGCGCCGCCGCTCGATTTCCAGCATTGCGGCCACCGGACTGCCTTCGTGCTCTTCCAGAACAAGACGCACCTCGCGCGCCACGGTCTTGACCATCTGCTGCGTGACATCGTCAAACAACCTCTGGGCAAACACCAAGGACACCACCAAAAGCAGTGTGATGACCGGCAAGAGCAGGATCAGCACCGCCCGGGCATAGAGACTTCGCGGAAGATAGGGTTTGAGCCAACGCAGCGACATGGCTAAACCTAGCCGCGCGCGCAGCCAGAAGGAAGAGCCATGCAAGCGACCCAAGGAAAAAGCCCGCCTGTCGGCATCGCCGAGGACCTCGGGCAGGATATTCGCCGCATTCTGGCCCCCAACCCCTCGCCCATGACCTTTTGGGGGACGAACACCTACCTCGTCGGAACGCGCCAGCTTGCGGTGATTGATCCGGGCCCCGATGATCCGGCCCATCTCGCGGCGATTCTGAGCGCGCTAGGTCCGGGCCAGAGCGTCAGCCACATCCTCGTCACACATGCGCATCTCGATCACTCGCCCCTCGCCGCGCGCCTCTCAGCCGAAACTGGCGCGCCGGTGCTGGCCTATGGCGATGCCCGCGCGGGGCGCAGCGCCGTGATGCAGCGCCTTGCTGAAAGCGGTCTCATGGGCGGGGGTGAAGGGGTGGATACGGGGTTTTCTCCTGATCTTGTGCTCTGCGATGGCGAGCGGATCGCGGGCGATGGTTGGCAGATCACCGCGCATTGGACACCGGGGCACTTCGGCAATCACCTCAGTTTCCAGATCGGAGAGAGCGTGCTGACCGGTGATCTGGTCATGGGCTGGGCCAGCTCGCTTGTCTCGCCGCCAGATGGCGACCTGACGGATTTCCTGCGGTCCTGCGCGCGGCTTGGGACCCTGTCGGCACAGCGCTTCCTGCCCGGCCATGGAGCAGAGATCGAGCGTCCAAACACACGCCTCGACTGGCTGATCGCGCATCGCAAGGGCCGCGAAGCCGCGATCCTCGAGGCGCTCGACACCGCCCCCATGACGGCGGCCGAAATCACCGTCCGCGTCTATGCCGACACGCCCAAAAGCCTCCTGCCCGCCGCCCGCCGCAACGTGCTCGCGCATCTGATTGACCTCATGCAGAAATCCCATGTCACCCCGGTGGGCACTTTGCAGGCGGACGCAAAATTTGCACGCGCCCGGACCAACCGCCCGTCGCGCTGAAATTTTGTCACAAAGCCTCTGGACCTCCCCGAATCCGATTGCTATACGGCCCACGTGTTCCGGCGTAGCTCAGCGGTAGAGCAGTTGACTGTTAATCAATTGGTCGTAGGTTCGATCCCTACCGCCGGAGCCATAATCAACCTAATCCGTTGATATTAAAAGAGAACGGAAAATAGCTCCGTTCACTTTTACCCTTTTAGTCGTTTCTGGCCACAGGCGTCACACAAGGGATACAAGCGGCTCATTTCTCGTGTCTCTGCGCCCGTGATGGCTCTAGCCGTCGAGGATTGCCATGACGACATGCCGATATTTGCACCGCAAGCGCGATCGCTTTCATTTTCGGTGCCGATTACCGGGGTTTTCTACAGCTATCGGTCCCACATGCGCATCCCTAGGGACGACAGATCCGCCTCTTGCGCATATCTGGATTGGAAACCTGACACAGGAATTCGAGCGGATGTTTGACAGTTCTCTTTCTCCACCATCTGCCCAGGCAGAACGCACTCGTCCCGCGCTAATTCGAGCATTGCCTGGCACGCTGGATCTTCGAGCTACGTCGACAGACCCGACTGGCACGGATGACCGGCCGCTTTGGTGTTGAGGAATATCTGCGCCAAGAACTGCTGCCGATACTCTACGAGAGCTTTCTGTTGGCGCGGGAACTCGCGCTGCGCTCTTGCTCGAGACTCTCAAAGGCGATGCCGTATCCGGACCTTTCCTCCAAATCCGGCCTTTAGACCAGCGCGTCACCTTACTTTGGAAATGCGAAGAAGTGCGCGCCGACCTTACTCAAAGGCTTGGCTGATGCTGCGGCTGAAAGGGCTGGACTTGTATCTTGTCAAAGCCGCCTAGCCGCCCGGTCGATCCTGCCCCGCGAATGCGCCGCGCCCAAGGACCCGGACGGTTACAAGGCCTTGGACAATCAAAGCGGCGAACACCAAGACCAAAAATGCTATCGGCAACGCCCAACCTGCCCCCGTCACGGTCTCGACGGCGCGCAGGGCTGCATCGCGGGACCAAAGGATGATCAGGCCCAACGCGACACCGGTGCCGAGGACGACCATTGCCGCCTTTGGAGAGGGCCCCTTGAGAAATCCTCGGACCCGCCCTGCCCGAAACAGAAGCGCCGCATAGAGCGTGAGGCCCGCCGATGTCGCAAATGCAAGCCCTACGGCCCCAAGCGCGGGGGCGAGGAGGATCTTGAGCCCGATGTTGACCACGGTGGCGGCAACGAGAAGCCGGAGCGGCGTTCGCGTGTCCCCGCGCCCGTGGAATCCGGCGACGAGCGAGCGCAGCGCCAGTGCCGAAACCAGCCCGAGGGCATAGGCCGCGAGGATCGCCGCTGCAGCCTTGGCAGCGGCAAGATCGAACGCACCACGCACGAAGAGAATTTGCAGCGCCCAATCACCCAGCGT
>NZ_JAGPVV010000081.1 GCF_018066915.1 Roseovarius sp. | reverse complement strand
CGGTATCATCACCGCTGCCGCCAAAGATCTGGTCCGCGCCGTCACCGCCGTTGAGGGCGTCGTCGCCAGCATTGCCATGGATGAGATCGTCGCCCTCCTCGCCTTGCACCTCGTCATCCCCGGCACCGGCCTCGACCGTATCATCACCGCTGCCGCCAAAGATCTGGTCCGCGCCGTCACCGCCGTAAACCTCGTCATCGCCTGCGTTGCCAAGGATGAGATCGTCGCCCTCCTCGCCTTGCACCTCGTCATCCCCGGCACCGGCCACGACCGTATCATCACCGCTGCCGCCAAAGATCTGGTCCGCGCCGTCACCACCGTAAACTTCGTCGTCGCCAGCGTCTCCGTAGATCACGTCGTCGCCGCCCTCGCCATAGAGACGGTCCTCGCCTGCACCACCGGAGATCCAATCGTCGCCTCCTCCTCCGGCAATCAGGTCATCCCCATCACCGCCGAACAGACTGTCGTTGCCGTCGCCACCGGAAATATTGTCATCCCCTGCGCCGCCGTAAATTCTGTCACGCCCTCCTAACCCGGCTAGATTGTCGTCAGCGTCCAACCCAAAAAGTGCGTCGCGCCCTTGCGTGCCAACAATCAGGTCCTCGCCATCAGTTCCCGTAAAGACATTTTCAATCACGTTCAAAATTGCGGTCTGCTCAATACTGAACGCGCCGTCGCTGATCGAGAACGCGATTTCAACTTCGCCCAGAGCCTCTGTATCTACGAAATAGCGCCAGCCATCGCCTTTGGGGTCCATATGACCCGAACTGCTGCCGGTGATTGAGACCCCTAAAAGATCGCCATCTTGATCCCCTGTTTCAGAGAGAAGGTGAGCCAAGGAAATCGCCAAGACAGCTCCGCTACCGACGTCCCCAAGGTGCACGGAACTTGAATTGCGCGGGGCACGGTTGCGATCCTGAGGGTCGGTTTCGATTGGGTCAGGGTTTTCTTCCTCTGTCACATTTGTGGGATTGTCGGGCTCCGTCTCGCCGCTCCGATCGGGGATGGTTGGTGGGGGGGCCGGTTCCGCGGTGTTGTTCTGGGGAAAATTGTTTCTTCCCGGGAACAAGCTGAATGGAGGGAGAGTGGTATTTGCGATCACGCGTGGAAACTCAGCGCCGGAAACCGACTCTGTAAACGGTTCGAGGAACATACTGTCAAATCGGCCTAGAACCACCGGGTAGCGGAATGAAACGATTGCTGGTTCTTCTTCAACCCAGGAATCTTCAGGTCCACTATCGCTGTCGTCCGGGACATTCTTTTGTTGTACCAGAGCAGATTTGTTGCGGCTTGCATTAAGATTTTCGGTGTCGTCCTCCGGCGGTTCGTCTTGAGCCACGGCAACGATCTGTGGGTCAGACCATAGAAAGGAGCGAAGATAGAGGCCCAAACCTATGAGGCTGCCAAGCCAGCCGCTGAGGAGTTTCGTTTGACTGCGTTCGGGGTGTTCCAATCCCATAGGGTCGTAAGGGTCAGGGTGTTCGGTCGGTGCGGAGCGGAAGCTTTTGACGTCGATCATGATCAGCCTCCCTGATTGGCCTTGCGCCCCGCGTCCAGCATGTGACTTGCGACATGCGTCTCTGCCGGGTGCTGTTCCGCGTTCACGGAAGGCTTGGCTGTGCTGGCGACCGAAACAGGTTTCGGGTTCAGAATCTGGTCTCGTGGACCGAAAGCGGTCAGCTTGCCAGCCTGGATCACGCCGATCAGGTCGCACGCCTGCAGGGCTGACGGACGGTGTGCGATCAGAACGACAATGCCGCCGCGCTTCTTGACGCCTTCGATTGCCGCCGTCAGAGCGGCTTCTCCTTCGGGGTCAAGATGTGCGTTAGGCTCGTCGAGGACGACCAGGAACGGTGATCTGTAGAGCGCACGTGCCAATCCCAGACGCTGCCGCTGCCCGCCCGAAATGGACGTGCCCATCGGGCCAAGGTAAGTCCGGTATCCGTCCGGAAGCCGCACGAGCATCTCATGCACATTTGCCGCGCGTGCGGCAGCAACGATCGCCTCTGGGTCAGGCGTTTCAGCGAGACGCGCGATGTTCTCTTCGACCGTTGCGTCGAGCAGGGCGACATCCTGCGGCATATACCCGATATGCGCCCCGCGGTCGTCGTCATTCCATTGCGTCAACTCCGCACTGTCAAGCCGAACTGATCCCCGCAGCGGCGGCCAGATGCCGGTCAACGCGCGGGCCAGCGTGGTCTTTCCTCCACCGCTCGGCCCAATGATCCCGACAGCTTGCCCTGCCGCTGCCTCAAAGGTGATGTCGCTGAGTAACACTCTGCCGGTCGCTGGCGCGGCGACGGTCATGCCCTCAACCTTCAGATTGTATTTCGGCCCCGGTAGCCACATCGGCTTGGGTTGATTTTCAAGCACTTCGACAGTGTTGCGCAAGCGGCGCCATGACGTGCGCGCGGATTCCATGTTCTTTGCATTTCCAATCGCAAGGTCGATGGGCGCCATGGCACGGGCCGAAGCAATGGTTGCCGCAATGATGGCACCGGCCGACAATTCACCCTGAATGGTGAGATACGCCGCAAGCCCGAGGATCGACGACTGCAGCAACATCCGCAGCACCCGCGAAATGGCGCTATAGGTGCCTGATATGTCACTTGTTCGAGTCTGAAGTTCCAGATGCCGATCATTCGCGGCTGAGAAACGCGCAACGGCCCGCGACGCAAAGCCCATTGCCTTCAAAACCTCGGCGTTGCGTGCGTTCGAATCCGCGATTGCGTTGCGCTCAATCGTCGCTGACACGGTCGAATTGCTCCAACTCCGGGTCCGCAATTCCGCCGCGATCGCAAGTGTCGCAAGAACAAACGCACCGCCAATCGTCAGGGCGCCCAGCATCGGATGCAGAAAGTAGACGAACGCGAGGAAAATTGGCATCCACGGCAGGTCAAACAATGCAATCGGCCCTTGAGAGCCAAAGAAACCGCGAAGTGTATCGACATCGCGGCCCCGTTCGAGGGCCTCGGAGGTGGAATATCCCAGGCGTGGCATGTCAACGACCAATTGATGTGCGACGGGTGCCAATCGACGGTCCAACCGCGCACCGACACGAATGAGAATTTGGGTGCGAATAACGTCGAAGACGCCTTGAAAGAGATAAAGCCCGATTGCCAGAACTGAAATAGCGGCAAGCGTCGGGACGCTGCCGCTGACCAGCGCTCGGTCATAAATCTGGAGCATGTAGAAAGCGCCGGTCAATGCCAGAATATTGATAACCCCTGAAAGCAGGAGCAGAAATACAACCAATCCCTTGATGCTACCGAGCGCTTTGGCTGCCGCGTTCCCGGACTTGTTCTTTTGATTTGCCATGATGTGCTCTCGCGTCTGAAAAATGAAATGTGACCGAGCCAATCACTCCGGGCAGGGTATGATCCGCCCGGAGCTATTGTCAGGCTGACTCAGAGCTGAAAATCGTCCTGAGTCAGGTCGTGGCGGCCCCGTATCGAGATGCTGAAATCAGGCGCGTTATCACCTTCGATGTTGCCCTGGATTACGGTCACATCACCGTCTGCACCGGTCTCGTGTGTCACGAGGAGCTGACCGCCGCCCGTGAAGGCGTCAGAGACGAGTGTGAAGGTGCCGTTGCCAGATCCAGAACCGTTCGCGTCGATCTGCGAGAGGTCGATCTTGTCGCCGGGTTCAAAGGAATTGATCGTATCCCCGTCGGCGTCCGATGCTGACAGGAAGCGATAGACGTCATTGCCTACGCCACCGTCCATCTCGTTTTGCACACCGCCTGCGGTGATGACATCGTCACCTGCGCCCCCGATGAAGTTCTCGATACTCCACAACACGTCGTTCCCAGATTGGGCACTTGACGCATACCCGCGTCCACCGACGCCGCTTCCAAGATCGACGCTGGCATCGGCTGTGATCTGCGACATATCGAGGGTATCTGTGCCTGATCCGCCGCTGACGTGATCGCCGTAATAAACGTCGTCACCATCGTTAGCAGTTGCCACGAACAGATCAGATCCGCCGCCACCCACGACAAAGTCATTACCCGCCCCGCCCTCGATGAAATCGGCACCGCCTTCACCGAAGAGCCTGTCATTGCCGCCGTCGCCAAAGATCATGTCCCGCCCGCCGCCAGCCAGAACATTGTCGTCGCCGTCGCCAGCAAAGATCATGTCCCGTCCAGCCAAGGCCAGGATATTGTCCCCTTCGGCACCGCCAAAGAGCGTGTCGGCAGCAGCCGTTCCAATGACTTGCCCTGACGCGGCAACAGGCGGCGGCGTTACCGTGCCGTCATTGGCATCAGTTTCGTTCTCCTCCTCGTCGTCCTCGTCAGTGTCGCCGTCGCCTTCGCTGACGTCGCCGTCGTCACTCTCTGCGGTGTCGTCGCCTTCACCGACGGCGTCGTCATCGTTCTCTGCGGTGTCGTCACCGTCACCGTCACCATCACCGGCAGCGTCATCCTCCTCATCTTCGTCTTCACTGGTGGCATCGAAGAGGCTGTTGCCGATATCTGTCAGGCTGGTGTTGCGGGCGACAATATTGGCAAATGTCGTATCCTCACCGAATTCCTGATAGAAGTCGAAGTTGTCAAACCGGTCGATGTAGTAGAACCGGTCGCCTTCTTGCAGGCGGTCGAACTGTTCATGAAGCACGACCCAGAAGGTCTGCCCAACCATCCCGCCGTTGACGTGCTTTTCTGCAAGACCACCAGTCCACAGATCGACGCGGTCGATGCCCTTGACGATCTTGCTGCCGTTTGCGCCATCCTCAAGCATGACGTCTGGGTTCACCGCGACAAAGGCGGCAATCTGAGCAGGTGTCTCCAACACGAGGTCGGGATAGGCCTCCATCAGCCGCGCCATATCTGCGTCGCTCACATCGTTGCGTGCCTGGAAATCCGCCCAACTCGTATAGGGTGACAGATCGCCGGCCAGTCCCGCAGCTTGAGAAACATAGGGATCGGTCGAGGCTGCAAGCTGGGCGCGAACTTGGTTCATCGTCCCAAGTCCCACATCCCAGCCGCGTGCGACGTTGAACGAGAAGAGATCGGCATTGATCCGAACAAGATCGGATCGGATCGCCTCAACGATCTTTAGATCGACTTCTTCCGCCGCTTGCACCGCCGTGCCGCCGATAATGGCTGCGACGCCGTATTGTGCATAGCCGGGTGCCGGAACATATCCCTGCGGCAGCGGTGCGTTGAAAACCGACGGATCATTGCTCGGGTTTAGGAAGGCGTCGTACAACGGCACCTGAATGAGTTCCCCATTTGGCCCCTGAACTTGCAGGTTCTCCCCGACCAGCGAATGACCAAAGCGATAGGCTGCGGCCGCGAACTCGTGACTGATCCGGGCATCCACATCGGGATTGTAGCCATCCCAGCCATGGTCATCCGTGCCACCATCCGCACTGCGCAATCCGCCAAGAAGCTTGTCCGCGAACTCTTGGAACACAACACGCTGATAATCGCTCTCGTTGAGCATCTTGGCCGCTTGGAAAATTTCCTCGTCGCTTCCCTCAAACCCCTGTATGAGCAGGTTCTCGACGTGGAAGTTATGGTTTCGCGCCCAGACTGTGTGCACCGATGTCAGCGCGAAATTCTCGTTCGCGCGGCCATCGCCCGCCACCCGGTGATCAAGCAGGTCGATGAACGGATTGGCGTCGAGCAGCAGAGGTTGCCCGGACCCAAGGAAATCAGACGCAAGCGCCTGCACCATGCTTGGGTCAATCTCGCCGGTAATCTCATCGACCAAACCCGGAAGAACATCCTGAAGCCTTGCCGCACCACCCGGCAAACCAGCATCCTCAAAGTATGTTTCCGCCTCCCAGTGGTGCAGGATCAGATCGCGTAGGGTCGGCAAGAGACTGAAGGCCGGGTCCGAAGGATCGGCCTCGCCCCCCAGAAGCCGCATGCCAAACCCATGCGCCCCATCGCTTTCGCGCAGGAATTGGCCAACAAGCTCATGACTGCCATAGGTTTGGTTCTGGTCGACGAAGGGCGATGTCATGTTTGTATGTAGCGGCGTGCCGTCCTCATCATAGCCCGCAACTTCCGCACGCGTGAGATCCGCAGGATTGTCGGATGTCGGGCTGCGTTCCGCACCCGGTCCGCCAATCTCGATCGTGCCGAAGGCGGGGTTCTTGGGGATGAAGTCGAGCCCGTGATCAAAATACTGACCGAAGGCCATGAACAGCGCATTCGCGTTCATTGCATTGGGAGCTACACTTGCGTCCTGAGGCCCAAGGATGTTGGAGATCGCACGCGGATCGAGACCATCAAAGATCGGGTTGATCTGCCGGTTCCCATTTTCATCGGGATCGCCGTAACGCGCCTCGGTCAACCGGATGAAGGGCTCGCCCGCCGCCCCATACGCCGGGTTGGCCTCATTGTTGCCCTCCCCGCTGAGCGTTCGGACGCCGGTGAACTCTTCGGTGTCATCGTCACCGTCAAAGGCCAACTCACCGTTGACGAGATTCTTCAGACCTTCCAGATCGCGAGCGCTCAGCGAGAATGATCCATCGGCGACGTCATCGTCGGACGGTGTGCCACCACCAACACCGGGCAATCCGCTCGATCCATCGAACGTGACACTCGATCCACCACGGCTCACCGTGACCATGCCGTCATCGTTGACCGTCACGACCGGATCACCGATTCCGGGCAGTTCGATCACGTCTTGCGGCCGCAGGGTGCCAATGATCGTGTCGTTGCCACCCTGGCCTCGGAACACGATCCGGTGTGCCGATGTCAGAGCAGTGATATCGACCGTGTCGTCGGCAGCCGTGCCATTGACGGTGATTGTGCTGAAGTTCAGACTGGTCGGTACGAAGTTTCCGACAATCGTGACCGTGTCTCCACCAACGATGCCGCCGTTTGGCACGCCGTTTCCGTCATTTGCCGATACGGCAAGCGTGTCGATAGCGATTTCCTCGATGTTGTCCAACTCGGCGACCACCGTGGTTGTCGCCCCGACGGTGCGGGTGATCACGATCTCTGTCGTTGCCAGGAAAGATGTCCCGAGACTGCCCGCAAGGCCAGCGTTCTGGCCACCTGACATGGCATAGACAGTGAAGGTTTCAGCCTCGGCATTGCCCTCAAGCCGGAAGGTGTCGTTGCCGCCTCCGCCATCCACCACATCGCGCCCATCGGTCGATGCCTGAATGATGGTGTCAGTGCCGCCACCGGCCACGATGATATCGTCGTCCGCGCCGCCGTTCAGCACATCATTGCCTGCACCGCCGTCCAGCACGTCAAAGCCGCTCCCCCCATTCAAAACATCCGCGCCATCCTGTCCGTTCAGGATGTCGTCGCCACCGTTGCCATTGAGGGTGTCGTTTCCACCGATTCCAAAGAACGGGCTGACACCGGTCAGCAGGTCATTGCCAGCGCCACCGTTGAGGGAGTTGTTTGAAAATAGTGTTCCATTCAGCGTCACGCCAGTATTCTCGGCTACCGCAAGGGTAGGCTCGGAATACACTGTCTCAAGCGTACCGCCCCCGTCGGTAAAGCTCACTTCGACCCGAAGCTGTCGACCGATCTCACTGATGTCACCCAAAAGCTGCTGAATGAAGTTCGGATCATTCGGCGTGAATGTCGCATTGGTCGCGCCGGGAATATCGGTCCAGACCGCACCATCAAGAAACTGCCACTGAAAGCTGAAGGCCCCAAGACCGTTCGCGTCCGCAATGCCGCTCGTATCCACCGTCAGAAGCTGACCCTCGACCGGCGAGACCTGGCCGTTGGTCGGGGTCGGATCGTTGATGACAGGCATGCCTGTCGCCGGCCGCGGAAGCGCAAAGTCGCCATCCGCAAAGCGCAACAGCTCTATGTTGTGCAGCGTGTCGATGCCGTCATCAATCAGGATGGCGGGATTGGTGCCAAACCCGGTATGTTCCACCTGAAAGACATCGTTGCCAAGGTCAGTGATCGTGTACTGGTCGCGATTGTCGTTGAACACGGCGATGTCGATGTCATCCTCTTGTCCACCGTTGAGAATTTCGCGGACGATGTTCATCTGGGCCGGCACGATGGTGCGCGAAACCAGAAGTTCAAACAGGCTTTGTCCTACCCAGGCAGGGTCCACCCCATCCTCTGCGGTAAAGATATGCCGAAGCGTATCGACCGTTACAATTTCGTTCGCTGCTGTATTCTCGTCATTCGGATTGCCGGTGATGCGAATGCGCACATTCAGCCAGCGGTCACCGTCGATGATATCGTCGCCACCATTGCCAGTGATCAGATCAGAGCCCCCACCGCCCATGATGATATTGCCATTCTCCCAGAACTCTGTGCCGTTCAAAAGCGAGACGAGATCCGAAAGGCCATCAATCCGGTCGATGCCCGCTTGATCAAGCCCATCATTGAACAGCTCACCTTCCGCGCTCTCTCCCGTTCCGGGCGCAACGCGGTTGTCACCGATCAGCGTGTCGTTCATCTGCCACCCTGACAATCCCTCGACCTTGTCAAAGCGGTTGCGCAGGATATCCTCTTGGTCGGTGGTGAAGATCTTGATGCGCATGTCGGCATATGCGTCAACCGCCACCCCCTTGTACGAGACCCAGTCAAATCCGAACATGCCCTCGTTGCGCATCACGCTCTCACCTTGGATCATGATGTCGTCGCCGGATTCAGCGTCGAAATCATGCTCGTCGGACCCGGCGAACATCACGTCATGACCGATGATCTTGCTGTTGAAGAACAGTTCAGAGTTATCCCCGGCCGTGACGTCAAAGCCGTCACCTGCCTCCATCCAGTCGTCGCCTTCGTTGCCCAAGAGAAAGTCTGCACCCGCTCCGCCGAGGATAAAGTCGTCCCCTGAGCCACCGAATACTTCCGCCGAGTCGACCCCGAGGAAGATGACATCCTTGCCCGAGCCACCCATCAGAACGTCTAGACCGTTTGCAGAGGCCATAACGTCATCACCAGCCTCGCCCTTGAGGAAGTCGCCTTCATCGCCAGAGTCCAGAATGATGTCATTGCCACCGCCACCGTTGACGAGGTCAACGCCAAATCCTGACTCGATGAAATCGTCGCCATCATCGCCCCAGATGCCATCGTCGCCGTCAGAGGTGATGATGGTGTCGTTGCCGTTGGTGCCGCCAACCGCAAGATGCTCTCCTCCGGTGACACGAATGTAGTTGGTTTCGACGTCGCTTGTTGTGGGATCGTCGCGTACGACCTTGCCCATGCCAAGGCCCTCGAGCACCGGATCGTTCCCCACCGGATCATCAATCAACTGGTTGGCCTGATTGACTTCCAAGACAAAGTCGTAGCGCGTAAAGGAATCCACACCGATATGGTGACGCACGACGTCGTCTTCGGTTCCGCGGATACCGTCCGCTCCCGGATCAGCCAAGTTGGTATTGGCCAGAAGCATCTTCGAGAAGGAGTTCTCTTCGAGTTCGTTGAGGAAGTTCTGACCTTGGGTCCGTGTCAGATAATAGAACCTGTCTCCGTCCTGAAGCGCCTCCATCTGCGCTTCGAAAATTGCGGTGAACGTCGACCCAAGCATGCCGCCGAACGGCATGATCCTCTCGCTCAGACCACCGACCCAGAGATCTATCGTATTGAGACCATTGGTGTCAGACGTCCAACCATTGCGCCCAAGCAGAAAGTCAAAGCGATCGGCATCCGAAACGGCCCCGCCACCGAAAACGAGATCAAAGGCGGCATCACGTTTCTCTTCAAGCGTGGTTGCGGCAAGGATAGTCGCATGCGTTCCATAGGCCGCAAGCAGGTTCACGACGGTCATTGGCGTCTTCAGGTTTGCCGCCAACTCGACCCAATTCTCATATGGCTTCAGCCAGACGGAATTGGTCTGTTGGAAAAGCTCCGCCCGTGCCTCGTTGAACGACGGAATGCCAGTGTCGCGGCCGCGTGCAATGTTGATCGCAGCAAGATCGAGCGGCAGACCAAGCAGGTTGCTGCGCAGGGCCGGAACGACGAATTCGTCGATTTGACTGCCACGCTCGGTTGTCATCCCGCGGATCACAGCGGCGGCGGCTTCATCTGCACTCATTGTGCCATCGTTGTCGTAGGCAATGGGATTGAGGAAGGCCGCAATGAGGCCCATGTTGTCCGTGGTCACCTCTCCTGTCACCTCGTCAACCAAGACACGCGGCATGTTCTCGGTCAGCATCGAGTGCCCGAACCGATAGACGACATTGGCAAATTCGGCAAAGATCGACGGATTGATGTCCGTGACCGCGTTGAAAACGAAGGGATCGATGTTCGGATGGATCTTGCGTCCGAACTCTTCGAAGACAAGGTGCTGATACTGCATTTCGGTCGCAAAACGCCCAGCTTGGAACAACCGTTCACCATCCCAGGTCAACGCAGCGGGGTCGGTTGGAATTGGATCGCCCGCCGCGAGATCGACGAGAAGCCATTCGTTGATGAAATCAATATCGCCTGAGTCCAGAATGGTCTTCTTTTGCGCCTCCACCTGCCGGTTGTGCTCCGAGTGAAAGACATGGTGAACTGCTGTCAGGCCGATATTCTCATTGCCCCGGCCATCGCCGGTGATGAAATGACGGTCCAGCAGTTCATTGTCATAGGTCCCGGCGGTACTGACACTATCGGAGAGACCCACCGCTGCGTCGTCGTCCGCGGTTTTGAGCAGACCGGTCTGCGAGTCGAACGGGTTTGCGGCATGTGCGATGTCATCCAGGAACGCATGCCCGATGCGGATCGCGCCCACCGTGAATGTGTTGACAGGGGTCGTCAGGTTCCCTTCGACCACATCATCGTCAGCGGTATTCGGAATGCCATCCGCGCCAATACCCACCACGATCTGAGGCAGGCCGTTGGGACCGCGTATGAACTCGCCATAGTCATCTGTCCGCAAAAGCGGGATGTTCAGGACGTCGCCATCGGTCAGCTCGATCCCAAGCAGATTGCGCGCTTGTGCCTTGATTTCCGCCCAAGTCGGCAATCCGCCATTTGCGCCGTCCAAAAGCTTGCCGGTCGAGACCGGGTTGCCATTGGTATCAAACGCGTACTCACGCATAAACACCTGATGCGAGGCGTGCGACGTGTAGGTCTGGTTCTGATCGACAAAAGGCGTGGTGGTGTTCTGCCCCTCATGTTGCGTGTCATCGGCTGTCCCCAGCACGCCATCGGCACCGGGTCCGTCAACGGGCGTCGACCGTGTCAGGGCCATGAAGCGTAGATGGTTCGGAAGATCGTCGGCGGTGCCAGCGATGCCGTCTGCCCCCAGAACAAGCGGATCATCCGCCTCCAACGGAATGAATATTGTCCCGTTGTTACCCTTGGTGATCAGGTCGAGACCATGATCGAAGAACTGGCCAAAGAAGGTCATCCAAGCATTGAACGGGGCAGAGATGCCGTCGTCGGGCGCAATGTTGGGAATCGTCGCAAGGTCGATGTCGTCGATCTCGATCTTGTTGCCGTTGGAGGTCGACAGCGAAACATTATCCACCAACACCTGCGAACCGCCGGTTTGCTGGATCTCGACACGCAGCGTCTGGCCCGCAAGCCCAGCAGCGATCGGACCGGTATCAAGGGACACATCGGCCCATTGCCCATCTGCGGGCTCTGGCAGGGGAATGGATGAAAGAACCGTGGTGACACCACCCGCGCCGACAGCAATCAGCCGCGCTGTGCCGCCGGACCATATCTGATCGGTGCGATCACCGACACTCAAGCTCAGTTGATAGCTTGCACCTTCGGTCAGAGTGCCGCTGTCCTGAGACAGTGTAGCGCCGCCAATAAGCCAGGCCACGTTTGGCCCAGGATGTCCAGCGGTTGCGCTTACGCTGTCCACCGGCGCAAAGAGGCCGCCGGAACCCCCAGTAATGGTCCAGTCGCTGGGCGCAGTCGTGGTGAAATTGCCAAGCGGGTTCGATGTAACACCGGGCGCACCGTCAAGGAGCGGTTGGTCTTCGAAACTTGCGTTCAAGAGTTCCAGGGCCTCAGGGCCTTCGCCGGGGCGAATTGGAATGGCATCTTCGCCGTAGCGCTCGTGGAACGCAGCAAGCGCGGCGTCATTCGAGAACCAGGCCTCGACTGCGGCGGGGTTCGCCGTGCCTTGGTCGACAACGAGGTTGGAGATGATGCGCGGATCGGCGTCTGCTACGTTACCGGTATGCCCGCCATTGGTGCCCGACGGTGTGCCGATCACGCCATAATCCGTGTTGGTGACAATCGGCCCACCAGGTGCGCCGAGCGGCATCACATCGCCATCTTGGTCGTTCAAGAAGTTTTGGCTCAGAAGTCGCGGCATCGGAGTATCCGCCGCGCCCCATTCCTCGCGCCCCTCAACCAGATTGTTGTATCTGCCGTCGACCGTGCGCAGGCCGTTGGGCACAAGGGGGTCTGGAATAGCGAGAACTGCGCCGGGTGTCCCTTCTGGTACGACATTGCCGTCAACGTCGACGTAGATTTCCGTCAGCGGTGTCCCGCTCGCATGCGCTTCGCTGATCTTGACCTGCCGAAGAAAGAACTCGAGGTCCGCGATATTCAGTTTTACAGCCATGACACATCTCCCCATGTGGCCCGCCGCATTGTATGCGCGAGCAGATTTTGGTTTTTTCTCAATGCCTTGGGTTCCGGCCAATGGCGCCGGAATGTGTATGCTCAAATTGTTGGCAATACCCCCCAGGTATCCCCTTAAGGGTCTCACCGATTCCAAAATGTCGCCACGGGCAGAGGTCTGCCGCTTCGCCTGCACGAAAGCCCGCAGAATGAGTTGGACCAAGGCCGAAGAAACTTTCAGACCAAAGGCCATGTGAACTTGGGCTCAAAGTCCATTGTTTGAGAGGCCGCTTGTGGCGTAGGTATTGGTTAACTATGGATTAATTATTGGTAATTGCCTGAAGCGCGCGTAGCCTTACTTGAGTGACCTTTTTGCTGTTGTGCGAGGTGTGCCACGAAGTGGCCACGAACCTACTCAGAGGTCCTTATGCCCCAAAGCAAGAAACGACCGCCGAATCATCCAAGAGGGTCATCAAAGGCCATCCTGAGCAGGTTCCATGTGGCACCCAGCCCTCTGGCGGCGATTTTCACCGTGATGGTTATTGCTGTCATGTTTGCGCTTGGGGCCTTCATCATGTTCGAGTACCGCTCGCTACAGGTGCAATCGCATGGTCGGGTTGGAAGCGCCTATATCGACAACCTGCTCGCGCCGCTGGCGTTGGATCATTTCGAGATCCTCGGCAACACAGACCGCAACTCCAATCAGGCGTTCAGCTATGTGGCTCAGAAGAATCCAAATCTGGTAATGCGTGTCTGGACGCTTGAGGGCGCACTTCTGTACTCGACGCTTCAAGACGACTCCGCTGATCATCACGAGGCGGAGCATCTCAAAGTTGCGATGCAGGGCGAATTCGTCGTGAACCTAGAGACATCCGGCACGATTGATCCTGAATTTCCTCTCGCTTACCCGTATTTCGAAGTTTATGCGCCGATCCACGATCCAGAGAACGGCATGTTGATCGCAGTTGGCGAAATCTATCTCGATGCGTCCGAGCTTTTGCGTGACCGGTCCTTCGTCGAACGGGCAACCTGGGCCGCAGTGATCCTTGCTGCCCTGAGCATGTTGGCAATGCTGGCGCTCACCTTCAGCCAAAGCTCGCGGTTGGAAGAGCTGTTGGCGGCCGAGCGAAAGATGGTCAAGCATAATGACCAACTGCGTCGCGCAGCCAACCGCGCACGGCTTGACGCCGCACAAGCCAACGAGCAGGTCCTCAATGTCGTCGGTGCCGAGCTGCATGATGGGCCCATTCAGTTGCTCGGACTGGTTTCCCTTATGAAGGACCAACATCCTCAAACCGAAATGCCGGATGGGACTTCGGTGCGCGGGCTGATCAGTCAGGTGATGACAGAATTGCGGTCAATTTCCGCTGGCTTGATCCTCCCCGAGCTTGAGGATCTGGACGCCAAGGGAGTGGTTGCGCTGGCCGTCGAGCGGCATAAAGCCTTGATGTTTGGCGATGTGGAGATGGAGATCGTGGAGCCTTTGGCGAATTTGGATCTTCCACGCAAGATTTGCCTCTACCGAGTGGTGTGCGAGGGGCTCAGTAATGCCGTTCGGCATGGTCAGGGCCGAATTCCTCTGGTCATCGTTCACCAGACGGGCGCGATCTTGGACGTCGTCATCTGTGGCGGCAAATCGCAGGGCGCAAACACTACATCATCCGTCACGCCTTGGCATTTGGGATTGCAAGGCATGCGACGTCGGCTCGACGCATTCGGAGGCCGTATTGACCTCGCCATCGCGGAGGATTCATCCACGCTTCATGTCACTTTGCCAGTACATTCGCCGGATGACAAATCTTGGACCGTTTAAGTCGCTTTTGATGCACCAACACGCTCGAGCGATATGACGTACAGCAGATTTGATCCAGCAGAGCCGGTCGAGCCGTCTCAAAATCGACCTTGGAGACCGTCAGTTCATTTGGGATGTGCGAACAAGTGCCCCACTGCTTTCAAGCTGTTGCGCGGCAAGAACGACTTCAACCCGGTTGCGGACATCAAGCTTTTGGATCAGCACGGACATGTAGTGTTTGACCGTCTTCTCTTGCAGCGACAGTGCATCGGCGATCTCGCGGTTTGTCGAGCCCCGTAGCAGTAGTCGAAGGACATCTTCCTCTCGCTTGCTGAACCGGACCCGCTCCATGGTGCGATAGCGGGCTTGTTGTCTAAGCCCAGCTACGACATTCGCGGAGACGCTTGGCGATAGATACGTATCCCCCATATGAACCTGTTGGATGGCATCGGCCAATTCTTCGAGAGTGCTGCCCTTCAAAACATATCCGAGAACGCCCGCCTCTAACGCAGAGATTGCTGTGTCCTTGCTGCTTGATGCTGTGAAGGCCACCATTTTTGTATGGGAATATTCTGTCGCAACCTTTGCAATCGCCTCGATGATGACACCAGGCATATTCAAGTCGATTACGATGATGTCAGGCTTGATTTATCTTGCGATCTTGACAATATCCTGCGCTGTCTTGCCAGAGGCAACAACACTAAAGCCCTCAAGGGCAGAAAAAAGCTGACACACTCCGGTCAAGAAAACCGGATGATCATCAACGAATGCCACAGAAATCGTTGGCATATTATACCCCAGTACCCCAGACTTTCCCCAGAAATATCAAGCTCAAAAAGTCGTAATAAATTTACAAACACTACGTATGCGATATCACAAATCCATGATTGAGGCAATCCTGTGAGATGATCCCCCTCCTGACCGGGCAATTGGGCATAGTCCTTGAGGCTTGGGTATATGCCTGAGCACGT
>NZ_JAGPVV010000070.1 GCF_018066915.1 Roseovarius sp. | reverse complement strand
GACAGCAGCCGAGACCGCATCTCGATCCGCTCGAACATGGTGATCCGGCGGCGATAGCGCACACTCGCCCCGGCAATCGCCAAACCCCAGCGATTGCGCTTGAGCGCCCCAATCAGCCCCACACGCCCCGCCAGTGGTATCCGCCCAAGATCAAAGATCGTGAGCGTCCGCCCATTGTTCAGCTCTCGCCACAGGTCGATGTCCCAGGGCATGCAGATATGGTGCGACACATGCGTCCCCGTCAGCGGCAGGCGCGGGGATTTGCGGTGCAGGTAGAATTGCCACATCAGGCGCAGTACGGGATACATGCTCGGTCTCCTTCGCAGGCGGCTTGGCATCCGCGTCGGGGCGCGTCAACCGCGACCACGCGTCAGACTTGCGCTTTGGCGCGCGCTTGCATAGGTCATAGGCGGCCAGACCCAGAGGACATTCGCCCATGCAATCGCTTTTCCAGATCCTGATGCTCATTCTCGACATCCTGTGGTTCTTCATCATCGCGCATGTGATCATGTCTTGGTTGATCAATTTTCAGGTTCTGAACCTGCGTCAGCAATTCGTGGCGCAGGTCTGGTATGGTCTTAATCGTCTGCTCGAGCCGATTTATAGCCGTGTGCGCCGCATCCTTCCGCCCATGTCCGGGATTGATCTGGCCCCACTGGTGGTGCTGGTGGCGGTTTATGCCTTGCGGATCGTGCTGATCAACAACGCCGCGGCGTTTTACTGATCACCGGGGCTTGTTCACCTAATCTTAGTATGAAAAACCTCTTGTAAGAGCAGATATAGTCAAAACTTGCAGGGGTTTCATGCCAAGCGCCGCCATGCTTTTGCGCGATGTGTTCGGATTCGATGCCTTTCGTCCGGGGCAGGAAGAGATCATTCACACCGTCGCCACCGGCTGTAACACGCTGGCCATCATGCCCACTGGGGGTGGCAAATCCCTGTGTTTTCAAATCCCTGCGCTGATGCGCGAGGGCGTGACCGTGGTCATCTCACCTCTGATTGCTCTCATGCGCGATCAAGTCCGCGCGCTCAAGGCGGCGGGGGTCGAGGCGGGTGCGCTCACCTCTGGCAACACCGACGAAGAGACCGCCGAGGTTTGGCAGGCACTGGAGGCGGGGCGTCTGCGCCTGCTCTATATCGCCCCCGAACGGCTGGCGGCAGGATCATCGCTCGGTATGTTGCGCCGCATCGGTGTGGGCCTCATCGCCGTGGACGAGGCCCATTGCGTCAGCCAATGGGGCCATGATTTCCGCCCCGATTACCTGCGCATCGGGGAACTCAGGCGCGCGCTCAACGTGCCGCTTGCCGCCTTTACCGCCACCGCCGATGCCGAAACCCGCGACGAGATTGTCGAAAAGCTCTTTGATGGACAGCCGCCGCAGACCTTCTTGCAGGGATTTGACCGGCCCAATATCCACATGGCCTTTGCCGCCAAGGACAATCCGCGCGCGCAGATCATGGAGTTTGCCGCCGCCCGCAAGGGGCAGTCGGGCATCGTCTACTGCGGCACCCGCGCCAAGACCGAAACCCTCGCACGGGCGCTCTTGGACGCCGGGCATTCCGCCTGCGCCTATCATGGCGGGATGGAGGCCGAGGCGAGGCGCATCGTCGAAGGGCGCTTCAGCAGCGAGGATGGGCTGATCGTCGTGGCCACTGTCGCCTTTGGCATGGGCGTGGACAAGCCCGATATCCGCTGGGTCGCGCATGCCGACCTGCCCAAATCCATCGAAGGCTATTATCAGGAAATCGGCCGCGCCGGGCGCGATGGTGCCCCCGCCGAAACGCTCACGCTGTTTGGCCCCGACGACATCCGCCTGCGCCGCACCCAAATCGACGAAGGCTTGGCCCCGCCAGACCGGCGCATGGCTGATCATGGGCGTCTCAACGCACTCTTGGGTCTGGCCGAGGCGCTGGAATGTCGCCGCGCCACGCTCCTGCGTTATTTCGGAGAGAGTGCGACGCCTTGTGGCAATTGCGATCTCTGCGACACCCCACCCGAGACGTTTGATGGGACAGAGGCGGTGCGCAAGGCGCTCTCGGCGATCCTGCGCACCGGCGAGAGCTTTGGCTCTGGCCACCTCATCGACATTCTGACCGGCACCGCGACCGACAAGGTGCGCCAACGCGGGCATGAGACGCTGCCCACCTTTGGCGTGGGGCGCGACATGGACAAGCGCGGCTGGCAGGGCGTGTTTCGCCAGATGATGGGCCGCGACCTCATTCGCCCGGATCGCGAACGGCATGGCGCGTTGGTGATGACCGAAACCGCCCGCCCGATCCTGCGCGGTGAAGAGGGCGTGACCCTGCGCCGCGACACGATCGACCATATCCCCCGCCCCGCCGTGCGCGCGCTCGTGTCTGACGAGGATGCGCCGCTCCTCTCGGCGCTCAAGGCCAAGCGCCGCGCACTGGCAGAGGCGGCGAGCGTCCCGGCCTATATCGTCTTCAACGACCGGACCCTGATCGAAATGGCCGAAACACGGCCTGAAACGCTGGATCAGATGGCCCGGATCAGCGGCGTCGGAGCCAAGAAGCTGGAACGCTACGGCGCAGAATTCCTCGAAGTGATCACCGGAGCAAGCGCGACCGTGCATCCGACCCGACGCAAGCTGGCAGGCAGCACCGCAGGCGAGGTTTACGATCGGCTGATGCAGGTGCAGGCCGATCTGAGCCGGGGCGAAACGGGCATTGACCGCCCGCTCAGTTGCTCTGCCGCTCTCCTTGCCAAGGTGGCCAGCCAGAGACCCCGCACCGCGCAAGAAATGCAGCGCCTCTTGGGCGAGAAATATGCCGACCGTTTTGGCGCCGCCTTTCTGGACGTTCTGCACGCCGCGTCCTAGATCACAGCCTGCGTTACCCAAAGGATCATTGCATGCTTGTCGTTGTCTCCCCCGCCAAGAAACTGGACATGACCCCGGTCGAGGGGATCACGCCCACCCGCCCCGCCTTTGCCCAAGAGGCCGAGGATCTGGCGCGGGTTGCACAGGGGCTGAACGTGGGTGATCTGCAAAAGCTGATGGATATCAGCGAGAATCTGGCGCGCCTCAATGCCGACCGCTTTGCCGAGTTCGGCCAGATGGAGGAAAAGCCCGCCGCGCTCGCCTTTGCCGGGGACACCTATCAGGGGCTCGAGGCGGGTTCACTGGACCCGGACGAAATGGCTTGGGCGCAGGATCATTTCCGTATTCTTTCCGGGCTTTACGGGCTTTTGCGCCCGCTCGATGCGATCCAGCCCTACCGCCTTGAAATGGGCAGCAGGTTGAAGACCGCGCGTGGCAAAACGCTCTATGACTATTGGGGTGCGCGGATTTCCGAGGCTCTGAATACACAGGCCCAAACGCTTGGCACCGACACGCTGATCAATTGCGCAAGCGAGGAATATTTCGGGGCGGTTGACCGCGCTGCGCTGCGCCTGCGGGTGGTCACGCCGGTGTTCATGGAGGACAAGGCGGACACGCCAAAGATCGTCAGCTTTTATGCCAAACGGGCGCGCGGGGCGATGGCGCGCTTCATCATCCAGCACCGGCTGACAGACCCCGACGCAATCCTTGAATTCGACAGCGGCGGCTATCGCCATGAGGCCAGCCTCTCGAAACCCGATCAGCCGGTGTTCCTGCGCGATCATCCGGCCGCCTGAACCGGCTCTGCCGCACCCTCGGGCGCACGCACGCCCTTGGGGCATGCGGCCCGGATATGGCCAAGGATCATCTCCTTGCGCAGCGGCTTGGTCAGGTAATGATCAAGGCCTGCCGCTAGAATATCCGTGTCATCCCCGGTCATTGCATGGGCGGTCATCGCCACGATGGGCACATGGCCGCCGCCCTCTGCCTCGAGCGCGCGAATGGCGCGCGTGGCCTCTTTGCCGTCCATCTCAGGCATCGAGATATCCATGAAAATCACGTCTGGTGCCAGAGTACGAAAGAGATCAACCGCCTCGCGACCATTCTCGGCAAAGGTCAGCTCGATATCCAACCCCTTGACCATGTTGGAAAAGACTAGCCGATTGGTGCGGTTATCCTCAGCCGCCAGCACCCGCATCGCGCGGTTGGGTGCGGTGGCAGGGGGCATCAGCGCGGCCAAGGCAGCAAAGAGGTCCTGCCGCGCCACAGGCTTTTGCAGCACCGCCTGCACATGGACGCGCGCCGGGTCCTGTTCTGCATAGCCGGTGTTGGGACTGAGCAGCAGAAAGGGCATGCCATACCCCGCCTCGCGCAGCGCCTCGGCAAGCTCCAACCCGTCCATCCCGACCATGTTGTGATCGCTCACCACCAGAGCAAACCCCGCACCCACCTGCGCCAAGGCCTCTGCCGCGCTCTGGCAAGTGACCGCCGTGATCCCCAACTGGCCCAATTGCCGCTCCAGAATGGCGCGGCTGGTTGCCTGCGGCTCGACGATCAGCGCCCGGTACGGACCGTTGATCAGGTTGGGCACGTCTGTGTCACCAATCTCCGCCATGGGCAGGGACACCGAAAAGCCAAAGATCGACCCTTTGCCCGGCTCGGACTCGACCCAGATCTTACCGCCCATCATCCGGATCAGCTTTTGCGAGATGGCAAGGCCAAGGCCCGTGCCCTCGAACTTGCGATTGCGCTCGTCATCGACCTGATTGAACTCGCCAAAGATATGGTCGATCTTGTCCGGCGGAATCCCGATCCCGGTATCCTCGACCGTGACATGAATGTTCGCCCGCCCCTCGGCATCGGGATGCAGGCCCGTCACCCGCACCAGAACATGACCCGTTTCCGTGAACTTCACGGCATTGCCCAGAAGGTTGGTCATGATCTGGCGGATACGTCCCGGATCACCCACGAACCGCGTCGGCAGAAAGAGATCGTAATCCACCAGAATATCCAGCCCCTTGTCGCGGGCATGGACCTGCATCAGCGTCACTAGCTCGTGGATGCAGCGTTCAAGATCAAAGGGTTCGGCGTGCAGAACCAGCTTTTCAGCCTCGATCTTGGAGTAATCCAGCACATCGTTGATGATCACCAAGAGCGCCTCGCCAGAGTTCTTGATCGTCGAGGTAAAGAGCCGCTGCTCTTCGGTCAGCTCGGTTTCCATCAAGAGCTCTGCCATGCCGACAACCCCGTTCATTGGCGTGCGGATTTCGTGGCTCATATTGGCGAGAAAAGATGATTTCGCCCGGTTCGCTGCCTCTGCCCGACGGCGGGCATCCTTGAGTTCCTTTTCATACCGGATCGTGTCGGTGATGTTGAGCGCAAGGCTAACGACATCGCCGCCATGTCCGCGCTGATCAATCAGCTTGATATACTGGCCATTCCAAAGGCGGATCACCTCTGGTTCGGGCTGTGCGCTCTGCCAGCGATCCAGCATCTTTTCGCGCCATTCATGCGGTTTCAGCCCGCCAATGTTGACGATCCCCTCTTCGGTGATGAATTGCAGGATTTCGATATAGCTCACGCCAGGTTTGACCGCCTCTAACCCGTCAAAAACCGCAAGATAGGCATTGTTGGCGGCAATCATCCGGCTGTCGGCGTCAAAAAAGGCGAACCCGTCTTGGATCGTCTCGATCGAATGCCAAAGGCGGCGTTCGGCAATCTCGACCTTTTGATAGGCGTCATTCAGATCGGATTTGACTCGCTGATTTTCGTCACGGACGGTTTGAACCTCTGCCCGTGTCTCATGAATCTCATGCGAGAGGGCCAAGGCATGCTTGCCCAGCTTGCGATTTGCGGCCTGCAATTCGGCCTGTTTCTGTTCCAACAGGCGTTCGGCGGCCAGTCTGGCGCGCCGTTCCTCTGCCAGTTTGTTCGCAAGGCTCATGCCCGTTCTCCGACATGCCGGATCGTGATCGCCTCACCATCCGGCATCGTCGTGAACAAGCGGTTAAGGCCGCTGAAAATACCTGCTCAGAGACGCTCGATCGCCAGGGCAATCCCCTGACCGCCACCGATGCACATGGTGATGATCGCACGCTTGCCCCCGGTCCGCTCCAACTCGTAGAGCGCCTTGACAGTGAGGATCGCCCCCGTCGCCCCAACCGGATGGCCAAGCGCGATGGCCCCGCCATTGGGATTGACACGGGCAGGATCAAGACCGAGCCCCTTGTTGACCGCAAGCGCCTGCGCGGCAAAGGCCTCGTTCGATTCCACCACATCGAAATCCGCCGCTGTCAGGCCGATCCGCTTGAGCAGCATTTCCACCGCAGGCACCGGGCCAATGCCCATCACCTGAGGGCGCACGCCGGCATGGGCATAGCCAAGGATACGCGCACGCGGCTTGAGACCTGCCGCCTCTGCGGCATCGGCACGCGCCAGCACTAGGGCGGCGGCGCCATCGTTGATGCCGCTGGCATTACCGGCCGTCACGGTGCCGTCCTTCTGGAACACGGTCTTGAGACCGGCTAGCGCCTCGGCGGTGGTCGCCTTGGGATGCTCGTCGGTGTCAAACGCCACCATGTCGCGCTTTATGCGCACTTCGACCGGCACGATCTGGGATTTGAAGCGCCCCTCGCTGATCGCCACACCGGCGCGCCGCTGACTCTCGAGTGCAAAGGCATCCTGATCCGCGCGGCTGATCCCGTGTTCCGCCGCGACATTCTCGGCGGTGACGCCCATATGCCCGGTGCCAAAGGGACAGTTGAGCGCGCCCAGCATCATGTCGAGCGTTTTCACATCGCCCATCTTGGCACCCCAACGTTGGTCGGGGATGATAAAGGGCGAGCGGCTCATATTCTCGGACCCGCCCGCAAGGCCGAAATCGGCATCGCCCAACATCAGGGATTGAACGACCGAAACAATCGCCTGCGCGCCAGAGCCGCAGAGGCGGTTGACGTTCATCGCCGGTGCCGTATCCGGAATTCCCGCCTCCATCGCCGCCACACGGCTGACATACATGTCACGCGGTTCGGTGTTGATGACATGGCCAAAGACCACGTGACCGATCTGCCCACCCTCGACACCAGAACGCGCCAGTGCCTCGCGCGCCACGATGGCCCCGAGGGCTGTGGGTGGTGTGCCCGCAAGCGCGCCACCAAAAGTGCCAATCGCCGTGCGGCAGCCGTCCAGAATCACGATGTCTGTCATGGGTATCCTCCCCCCGGGTTGCTTTGGCATGAACCTAGCGGCAGGGCGGCTGGATTAGCAACGGAGACGTGCGGTCAGAGCACTTGTTTCTCAGGGACAGAGCGCAATTCGGCCCGTTTCCGTCAATAGCCACGCTTCACGCCCTTCAAACACCGCCGGCCAGAGCGGGCGACCATAGGCAGCGCCACCATCAAGGTCGATGCGGTTGCCGAAATGGGTGGGCATCTCGAGCGCGGTGTGACCATGGATGACAAGCCAAGGATGCGGGGCCTCGTGATCCAGAAACCCATCTCTGATCCACATCAGATCCGCGGGGTCTTGGGCGGGCAAGCTGAGACCGGGGCGGATACCGGCATGGACAAAGAGCACCTCGCCCACCTCTTGCCAGAGCGGCAGGCCCGCCAGCCAGTCGCGATGCGCCTGCGGCACGGCACGACGGGCGGCTTCCCACTTGGTCACGTCTTCGGTCACGTCGAGCCCATACGAGGCCAGCGTCGTGGCGCCACCCAAGCGGTGATGTAGCCACGACAAGCCAGAGCGGATATGATCCGAGTGGATCACGCCCGTATCGAGAAAATCGACAAACATCTGGTCGTGATTGCCGCGCAGCACGGTCCAGGGGCGGCCCATGGCCTGTCCGGTCATCAGCCGGTCGATCACGGCCCGGCTATTCGGTCCCCGGTCCACCAGATCGCCCAGAAAGACAATGCGCGCGTCTGCACCGCCGTCGCGCGCCACAAGGTCAAGCGCGGCATCGAGCAAGGCATCCTGCCCATGAATATCGGGAATGGCATAGATTGGATCGGTCATGGCCCCGTTGAACCCCTGCGAACGCCGGATGTCCAGCGATTCCCGCGCCCTTCAGTGCCTATGCGCCAAACGCTCGCGCAGCCAGCGGTGAGCCGGATCATTTTGCGACCGCACATGCCAGATCATCGCAACCTCGGTCGCGGGGGATGGATCAGGCAGGGCATAGACGGCCAGACCCTGCCGCGCGGCCAGATGCTCGGCCAAGGGCCGGGGCAGGATCGACACCAGCGGCGTGCGCCCCAAGAGGGTCGCCAGCGTGTGCAGATCAGGCAGCGTGATCACCGCCCGCCCGTGTCCATTTCCGGGGGCGGCAGCACAATCCGCGCGCGGCAGGTCTGCCATCAAGCCTAGGGGGACCGTATCACCGGGGGCAATCCCTGCCTCGGCCAAGCGCGGATGATCAGGCCGCGCCAGTAGCACCGGACCCGCACGATAGAGCGGCTGTGCAGCCGCCCAATCCGGTAGATCGCACATCGGGCAAAGTGCCAGATCCGCCCGTTTGAGCAAGAGCGCCTCCGTGGGGTCCGCACCGGGCATGGCGGCACAAAAGAGGGTGACACCGGGCGCCTCGGAGGCCAGATGCGCCATCACCTCTGGCAAGAGATGCGCGCCCCAGAACTCCGCCCCCAAGATATGAAAATGCCGCTCTGACCGCGCGGAATCAAAGCTCGTTGGTCGCGCCAGAAGCGCCTCGGCTTCGGCCAGAATGGCGCGCACGGGTTGTGCGAGAGACTGCGCATAATCCGTGGGCACAAGATGCCGCCCCTCGCGCAGAAAAAGTGGATCGTTCAACGCCTGCCGCAAACGCCCAAGCGCAGAAGACACAGCGGGCTGGGACAGACCCACCTGTTGCGCCGCAAGGGTCGTGGAACGGGTAATAAGCAGCGCGTCAAGAACGCGCAAAAGGTTCATGTCAAACTTTGCAAAATCCATCGGGTTCAAGACAGCATGTCTGGCAGATTATCCTGATCGTAGAGCCGCCCGCGCCAAGAAAACGGGCAAGCATCGAGTGGTTTTAGATCGGCGAAAGGCGCTTTCAAGAAATTTTTGCCCAAAGATTCAGCAAGACAGAAAACCGCCGCCCGGCGGATGCGAGGCGGCGGTCAGACGTATGGAACGATGCGGCTTTTGCCGCCTGAATGGCGCTCAGCTCACGTCGAACTTCAACTCACGGATTTGCTGGAACTTGCCTGTGGCATGCAACGCCTTGATCGCGGCCTCGGGCACCGGGGCATCGACATAGAGGAGCGCAATCGCCTCGCCACCCGCATCGGCGCGGCCAAGGGTAAAGTTGGCGATGTTGACGCCGTGGTCGCCCATGGTCATCCCCAATGTGCCGATGATCCCCGGCACATCCTCGTTGGTGGTATAGAGCATGTGACGCCCAATTTCGGCGTCGATATTGATGCCCTTGATCTGGATAAAGCGCGGCTTGCCGTCGCTGAACACCGTGCCACCAATCGACCGCTCGCGCTTGTCCGTGACCACGGTGATCTTGATATATCCCTCAAAAGCGCCGGATTTGTCCTGCTTGGTGGTGCTGATCTTGACACCGCGCTCCTTGGCCACAACGGGGGCCGAGACCATGTTGACCTCGGGGTTCACCGATTTCATGATCCCCGCCACAGCGGCAGAGGTGAGCGCGCCAAGGTTCATCTCGGAGACGACACCGTCATAGAGAATGTTGATCGCCTTGATCGGCTCGTCGGTCATCTGACCGATGAAATTGCCCAAATGATCCGCCAGCTTGATCCAAGGCCCCATCACCTTGGCCTCTTCTGCCGTCACCGACGGCATGTTGAGCGCGTTGGTGACAGCCCCGGTCAGGAGATAGTCCGACATCTGTTCCGCCACTTGCAGGGCCACGTTTTCCTGCGCCTCTGTGGTGGCCGCCCCAAGATGCGGCGTGCAGACCACATTGGGCAGGCCAAAGAGCGGATTTTCAACCGCCGGTTCCTCGGCGAAGACGTCAAAGCCGGCACCCGCGACATGGCCGGATTTCAGCAGATCCGCCAAGGCCTGCTCATCCACCAGACCGCCACGCGCGCAGTTGATGATACGCACGCCCTTCTTGGTTTTCTCGAGGTTCTCGCGGCTGAGGATGTTGCGGGTCTGATCGGTCAGCGGCACATGCAGCGTGATGAAATCGGACCGCTTGAGCAACGCGTCAAGATCGACCTTTTCCACACCCATCTTGTCGGCCTTTTCCTGACCCAAGAAAGGATCATAGGCGATCACCTTCATCTTGAGGCCACGCGCCCGGTCACAGACGATGCCACCGATATTGCCCGCGCCAATCACGCCAAGGGTCTTGTTGAAGAGCTCGACCCCCATAAAGCCGTTCTTCTCCCATTTGCCCGCATGGGTCGAGGCAGAGGCTTCGGGGATTTGCCGCGCCACGGCGAACATCATTGCAATCGCATGCTCGGCGGTCGTGATCATGTTGCCAAAGGGCGTGTTCATCACGATCACGCCTTTCTTGGAGGCGGCTTCCTTGTCGATATTGTCGGTGCCGATACCCGCGCGCGCGATCACCTTGAGTTTGTGCGCATTGGCAAGGATTTTCTCCGTGACCTTGGTCGCGGAGCGGATGGCGAGGCCATCATACTCGCCGATGACCTCGGCGAGTTTATCCTTGTCCTTGCCCAGTTCGGGGCGGAAATCCACCTCGATGCCCCGATCGCGAAAGATCTGGACGGCGGTTTCAGAGAGTTTGTCAGAGACGAGAACCTTGGGGGCCATTGCAGGGCTCCTTGAATGAAAATCTTGAGGGGGAGACCCGGACTCTTGATACAGAGTCCGGATCGATTTCTTTTCAAGAAATCGGGATCACGCCGATACGGACAGTGCTGCGATCTCGGTCTCGAACGCCCATTTGATCCACGGCATCAGCGCCGCCACATCGGCGGTCTCGACCGTGCCACCGCACCAGATCCGCAGACCGGCAGGTGCGTCGCGATAGGCGCCGATGTCATAGGCAACACCCGCTGTTTCCAGCCGCTTGGCAACTGCCTTGGCAAACACCGCGCCATCGGTGATCCGTGCATCTTTGAACGTGAGGCACACCGAGGTGTTAGAGCGGATCGCCGGATCAGCCGCCAGAAACGCAAGCCAATCGTTTTGCGCCACGAATTCCTCGACCGCCGCCAGATTGGCATTGGCGCGCGCTTGCAGGCCCGTCAGACCGCCCACAGACGACGCCCAATCGAGCGCAACAAGGTAATCCTCGACCGCCAGCATCGAGGGGGTGTTGATCGTCTCGCCCACGAATATGCCGTCAATCAGCTTGCCGCCCTTGGTCAGGCGGAAAATCTTGGGCAGGGGCCATGCGGGGGTATAGCTTTCGAGCCGTTCCACCGCGCGCGGGCTCAGGATCAGCATGCCATGCGCGGCTTCCGATCCCATCACCTTTTGCCAGCTATAGGTCGTGGCATCGAGCTTTGACCAATCCATCGGCTGGGCAAAGACGGCGCTGGTCGCATCGTTGATCGTCACACCTTCACGGTCGTCGGCAATCCAGTCGGTATCGGGAATTTTCGCGCCTGAAGTTGTTCCGTTCCAGGTGAAGACAATATCGTCGCCCTTGTCGATCGTGGTCAGATCAGGAATATCACCATAATCGGCTTCAAGAACCGTCAGATTGGCAGGCTTGAGCTGTTTTACGGCGTCCTGGATCCAGACATTACCGAAGCTTTCCCATGCAGCGACCGTCACCGGGCGAGCGCCCAGCATATTCCACATCGCCAGCTCAACAGCTCCGGTATCGGAGCCGGGAACGATGCCGATCAGATAGTCGTCGGGGATGCCCAGCAGTT
>NZ_JAGPVV010000109.1 GCF_018066915.1 Roseovarius sp. | reverse complement strand
ACTTTGTTGACCCCACCTTTGCCCCCGGCACCGGCACGCCCGAGGTGGGCGGCCCCAACAGCTATCAAGCGTTGCAGGTGGTGCGCGGGCTGGAAGGGGTGAATATCATCGGCGCTGATCTGGTCGAAGTGTCGCCGCCGTTTGACGCCTCGGGTGGTACGGCATTCCTTGGGGCGTCGATCATGTTTGAGCTCCTTTGTGTCATGGCACGGTTGCACGCCAAAGGGTGATACGCCTGTGTGCAACCTATGACGCTGGGTTTGGCGGCCCCTTCCGCCAAACCCTTTGGAATCCGTGCGCGAATCCTATATGGGATTATATCCCAGCCCGAACCGCGACAGGCCCATGACCCAAACCGCCCCGATCACACAGGATGTTCTGACCATCCCCCGCAAGCTGCCCGACGGCCCGGTGAACCTTGTCGGTCTCACCCGTGATGCGCTGCGCGAGGTGTTGATCGCGCATGGCACGCCTGAAAAGCAGGCCAAGATGCGTGTCAACCAGATCTGGCAATGGATCTATCAATGGGGCGTGCGCGATTTCCACGCGATGACCAATCTGGCCAAGGCCTATCGCGCCCAACTGGCCGAAAACTTCGTGGTGTCTATCCCCGAGGTGGTCAACAAACAGGTCAGCGCCGATGGCACCCGCAAATATCTCGTCCGCATTGCAGGCGGGCATGAGGTCGAGGTGGTCTATATCCCCGAAACCGATCGCGGCACGCTCTGCATTTCCTCTCAGGTGGGCTGCACGCTCACCTGTTCATTTTGCCACACCGGCACGCAGAAACTGGTCCGCAACCTGACAGCGGGCGAGATCATCGGTCAGGTGATGCTGGCGCGCGACGATCTGAACGAATGGCCCAGACCGGGCGAGCCTGCGGGCGAGCGTCCGCGCCTCATCAGCAATATTGTCCTCATGGGCATGGGCGAGCCGCTCTATAATTTCGACAATGTGCGCGACGCGATGAAGATCGCCATGGATGGTGAGGGGATTTCCCTGTCGCGCCGCCGCATCACGCTCTCGACCTCTGGTGTTGTGCCCGAAATTGCCAAGACGGCGCAGGAAATCGGCTGTCTGCTTGCGGTCAGCTTTCACGCCACAACCGACGCGGTGCGCGACACGCTGGTGCCGATCAACAAGAAATGGAACATCGCGACGCTGCTCGATACGCTGCGCGAGTATCCCCGCCTCTCGAACTCCGAGCGGATCACCTTTGAATATGTGATGCTCAAGGATGTGAATGACAGCGATGCCGACGCCCGCCGCCTCGTGCAACTGATCAAGGGTATTCCGGCCAAGATAAATCTCATCCCCTTCAACGAATGGCCCGGTAGCCCTTATCAGCGCAGCGATTGGGACCGGATCGAGCGCTTTGCCGACATCATCTACAAGGCCGGTTACGCAAGTCCCATCCGCACCCCACGCGGCGAGGATATCATGGCCGCCTGTGGCCAACTCAAATCCGCCACGGAACGCGCCCGCAAATCGCGCGCTCAGATCGAGGCTGAGGCGGGGCATTAGGCCCATGACCGCCTTTTCCCCTCTGCCGCAACCGCTGAACGCCAAGGGTGATCCCCGCCTTGTGGGGGTCGAGATCGAGCTTGGTGGCTTGCCCGTCGCGCAAGTGGCGCGCCTCTGTGCGGAAACGCTGGATGGCACCGCGTCTCAAGTCGACAGCCATATCTGGCGTGTCGAGAACAGTCAGATCGGCCAGATCGACATCTATCTCGACATCTTTCTGCGCAATGCCCAGCAGAGCAAACTGCGCGATCTGGCGCTTGATCTGGGGCGCGATGTGGTGCCGGTCGAAATTGTCACTGCACCGCTCGACAGGGATGGTCTCGGCCGCCTTGACGATCTGCGCAATGTCCTGCGCGACGCGGGGGCCTTGGGCAGCGGTGCCGGTTGGTTCTTTGGCTTTGGCCTGCATCTCAACATCGAGATGGCCAGCGACGCCGACGCGGATACGATCCGCCCCTTGCTGGCCTATGCGCTGATCGAAGATTGGCTGCGCGCCGCCAACCCGATCGACGAGTCCCGACGCCTCTTGCCCTTCACCGATCCCTACCCGATAGATTTCACCCGCGCGCTGATCAAGGCCGGACCGGATGCCAGCCGCGACCATGTGACAGGTCTCTATCTCGAACTCACCCCCAGCCGAAATCGTGGTCTCGACATGCTGCCGCTCTTTGCGCATTTCGATGCAGCGCGGATCAGGGCGGCCATCACCGACAAGACCTCTGCGCGTCCGACCTTTCATTTCCGTCTGCCCGATTGCCGGATCGACGAGGCCGACTGGTCCATTGCCGATGAGTGGCAACGCTGGCTCACGGTCGAACGGGTGGCCGCCGATACCGCCCTGCTTACCCGCTTGTCTCAGGCATGGCTCGACGATCACGGCCTGCTGACGCTTTCGCGTCAGAGTTGGGCCACCCGCGCGGGACGCATCCTGCAATCGGCGGGGCTGGACCGCGCATGACCTCTCGCCGCCCGGTGATCGGGGTCACTGTCTCGCGCCGCTCGGGTTGGCGTATCTTTCCGCTCATTGCCCTCAATGTCTGGCTGGCTGGTGGGCGTGCCCTGCGTTGGCAAACCGGACGCGCCGCTGACATCACCACCGTAGACGGGCTTATCATCGGTGGCGGGGATGACATTTCGCCGGACCTCTACGGCGGGCGGCTTGTGAAATCAGCGCGCCTTGATCCTGACCGGGATGCGTTGGAGCGCAAGCTGGTGCTCGCAGCTTTCGAGCATTTCAAGCCTGTCTTGGGCATCTGTCGCGGTAGCCAGATGCTCAACATCGCTCTTGGCGGCACGCTGCATCAGGATGCCTATGCAACCTACAAGGCCAGCGACCACATCCGCACCGTGCTCCCGCGAAAGACCGTGCACATAGAATCCGGCACTCGTCTGGCCAAACTTGCCGGCACTCAACCGATGAAGGTGAACGCCCTGCACACGCAAGCGGTGGATCGCTTGGGTGACGGCTTGCGCATTGCCGCGCGCGACAGTGGCGGCATGATCCAGGCCATCGAACGCATGACCGAGCCCTTTGCCCTAGGCGTGCAATGGCACCCCGAGCATCTCTTTTATGCGCATCGGCAAATGGGCATCTTTCGTGCGCTCATGGCCGCCGCATCTGCGCGCCGCGACGATGCCGCGCAATTGCCCGGCGTGGATGCTGCGGCACGTTGATCTTGCCCTGACAATTCCCCGGCCCTGCCATAATCCGGTGCGATTGCCGCCACATCCGTCACCTATCCCTAAGATCAGAGGCAAATTTTAACAGGGATAGAAACAATGAACCTGAACCAGACCGACAGCACCATCGAAATCCGCAACCTCGTCCTGCGCGAGCGTCACCTTGCCGTGTCCGAGCGCGAATGGAAACACCGCCTGCGCGGCTATGGCTACGCGATCCGCGACACCGCAGAGGGCCGCTTTGTCACCTCGATCCGTCAGGACGCACCGCTCTGCCAACTGAGCTGAGCGCAGCTTCTCCTGCCGGAAATACTCTGGGGGGTGCCCTGTCGGGCGACGGGGGCCAAACCCCTAAAAACGACAAACCCCCGAAGCATCTGCCCGGGGGTCGTCAAACGTGCCGCAAAAAACTGCGGAGAGCGCTCTTAGAGCATGCCTTCGCGCTGCGCTTTCTTGCGCGCCAGTTTCCGGGCACGGCGAATCGCTTCGGCCTTCTCGCGCGCTTTTTTCTCGGACGGCTTTTCGAAATGTTGCTTGAGCTTCATTTCACGAAAAACGCCTTCGCGCTGCAGTTTTTTCTTCAGAGCGCGGAGCGCCTGATCGACATTGTTGTCGCGAACACTAACCTGCATGTGGTGTCACCACCTTCCTAAGTTAAAGTTGCAATAGATTGCAGGAAGGCGCCGTATAGCAAAGCGTCCCGGATTTGTCTAGGGTGCGCCGCAAGGAGAAACGCCGATGTCCGAACCCGATCTCATGACCCGTCTGCTCGCGGCCGCAGCGCTGCATGTGCCCTTTGACGGCTGGAGCGAAACCACCCTGCGCCTCGCTGCCGAGGATGCCGGGATTGCGTCCGGCCTCGTGGCTGCCATCTGCCCTCGTGGCGCGGTGGACCTGGCGCTTGCGTATCATGCGGCGGGCGATGCCGCGATGCTCAAGCGACTGGCCGAAACCGATCTGAGCAGCTTGCGGTTTCGCGACCGCGTGGCCTTTGCCGTGCGTGCCCGGCTGGAAGCGGTCGAGGATCGCGAGCTCGTCCGCCGGGGCATGACGCTCTTTTCCCTGCCGCCCTATGCCGCCGATGGCGCGCGCGCCCTCTGGCAGACCGCCGATCATATCTGGACCGCTCTTGGCGATACCTCTGAGGATGTGAACTGGTACACCAAACGCGCCACGCTTTCCGGCGTCTATGGTGCGACCGTGCTCTATTGGGTGGGCGATGACAGCGACGGGCAGAGCCGCACTTGGGAGTTTCTGGATCGTCGCATCGAGGGGGTGATGCAGATCGAAAAGCTCAAGGCGCAGGCCCGCGATAACCGGTTCGTGTCGGGTCTCATGGCAGGCCCGCTCAGCTTGATCAGCCGCATCCGCGCGCCACAAGCGCGGGTGCAGACCGGCATGCCGGGCCGCTGGAATGGCCCGAACTGAACACAAGGAAAGACGAATGACCAAGACCATGCAGGCCGTCGAAATCACACAGGCTGGCGGCCCCGAGGTGTTGCAGCCCACCACGCGTCCCATGCCTGCGCCGCGCGCGGGCGAGGTGGTGATCCGGCTGGCCTATGCGGGCGTCAACCGCCCCGATGCCCTCCAGCGCGCCGGGCTCTATGCGCCGCCGCCGACCGCCTCTGACCTACCGGGGCTCGAAGGAGCGGGGGAGATCGTGGCGCTTGGGGCGGGCGTCAGCGGTTGGGCGCTTGGCGATCAGGTCTGCGCGCTTCTGCCCGGCGGCGGCTATGCCGAATACGTCGCCACCCCTGCTACGCATTGCCTGCCCGTGCCGCATGGCCTCAGCCTCAAACAGGCTGCCTGTCTGCCCGAGACGTTCTTTACGGTCTGGTCCAATGTCTTTCAGCGCGGCGCGCTCAAGGCGGGCGAGCGTTTTCTCGTGCATGGCGGCTCTTCCGGCATTGGTACGACCGCCATTCAACTCGCCCATAGCTTTGGCGCGCGGGTTTTTGCCACCGCCGGCAGCGCCGAGAAATGCAAGGCCTGCGTGGATCTCGGGGCTGAGCACGCCATCAACTACCGCGAGGAGGATTTCGTGGAGGTGTTGCGCGCCCAAGGCGGGGCCAATCTCATCCTCGACATGGTCGGTGGCGGGTATCTGCCGCGCAATGTTCAGGCGCTCGCCGATGACGGGCGCCTCGTGCAGATCGCCTTTCTGCAAGGCCCCAAGATCGAATTGAATTTCTCTCAGGTGATGATGCGTCGCCTGACGATCACCGGCAGCACCCTGCGCCCGCAAAGCGATCTGGCCAA
>NZ_JAGPVV010000108.1 GCF_018066915.1 Roseovarius sp. | reverse complement strand
TTGGCCCGTCGCATGATCGCCCGATTGGAAGAGCCGGTGCCTTACGGCGCGCAGATGTGTCGGATTTCCGGCAGCGTCGGCATCACGCTCAGCTGCGCCTATGACAACCCCGAAGCGGCGCGGATGATGGCCGATGCCGATCTGGCGCTCTATGCCGCCAAGGCGCAGGGGCGGGGCTGTGCGATCTTTCACGAGGTGGAGGTCGCGCGCGTGGACCCGGTGCGCGGTCTTGCCTGAGGTCTCAATCGGGCCAGTTTTTGGGATCTAGGATCGCGGCCAGAACGCGCGCGGCATCCTCCTCCTGCGCCACATGGCCCAGACCGTCTAGCGACAGCGTGCGCGCGCGCGGCATCTGGGTGGCGGCGCGCGCCGATGTTTCGGGCGGCACCGCCAGATCGCCGCTACCAGTGATCAAGAGGCAGCGATTTGGGATCGCGTCCAGCCGGGTCAGAAGCGGGGCCACATCCCATTGCGCCATCATCTGCAAGGTGCCATCGACATGCGCGCGGTCCCCGATCAGCCGCGCATAGAGCGCGAGACCTTCGGGCGTGAGGCGCGATCCGGTGCTCTCGATCAGGCGGCGCGCGCGAGAGACCTTGTCCGCCCCAAGGGTAAAGAGCGTGGGGGTGAGCGGGTTGAGCGCCAGAACCTTGGCCAGAACCGGAAAGAGCCAGCCTGCCACGCCTTCGAACGGGCCGAGGGCGGCGTTGACGCAGGCGATATCGGGCGGGTGGCCTGTGGGCGTCACCAGCCGCGTGGCCAGATCCAGCGCGATGGCCCCGCCGGCCGAATGGCCAAGGATGAGATCAGGCTGCCAGCCTTGGGCGGTGCAGAGCGCGGCAATATCCCCGGCCATGCCGGGCAAGCCCAGACGCCGCCGGTTTCCGGCGCGGGAAAATCCCTGACCGGGGAGATCAAGGGCAATGACTCGGTGGCTCTGCGCCAGAAGCGGCATCACCTCGCGCCAGCTATGGGTCGAGGCCCCGGCCCCGTGCAGCAAGAGTGCCAAGGGCCCGTGCCCCATCTCTTGCACATGCCATTGGTGGGGGGGGTGATGGATGCGGCGTGACTGGGCATTGAGCGGCCATGTCACCAGATCGCGCTGCCAATCCATCGCTCAGCCCCCGAGGGCGGAGGTGACTGCCGTCGAAATCCGCCGCGCGTCGGCACGCGGCAAGGGCAGGTGGCGAGCGTTCATTTCTGCGGCAAGTTGGGCTGGTTCCGGCCCCGGACGGGCGGAAATGTCGATCACGATCGCGGGCAGGTTTTGCGCGCGCCAGAGCCGCGCCATGGTGGTGGTGTCCTTGGCCGCCTCGGCGCGGTCGCCGCGCCCGTCGAGCGTGATATTGGCCCGCGCATCGGTCAGGAGTGCCAGCGTAGGGCTGAGCCCGTGCGCCTGCGATTGCTGCGCGAGGGTGAGTGCCGCGCCAAGGGCCGCCGCAAGCGGGGTGCCGCCGCCACCGGGCAGACCGCCCAGACGCCGCTTGGCCTGCACCAGCGCGCGGGTGGGGGGCAGGATAAGATCGGCGCCCATGCCGCGAAAGGCGATGAGCGCCACCTGATCCCGCCGGGAATAGGCCTCGGCCAGCAAAAGCTCGACGGCGCCCTTGGTCTCGGCCAGCCGTGCCAGTGCTGATGAGCCAGAGGCATCGACCGCGAAGATGACCAGCCGGTCGGCGCGATCCTCGTAGCGTTTGAGGTGAATATCGGCGGCGTGGATGATCACGCCCGGTTTATCAGGGCGGGTGCTGCGGCGCAGCGGTTGCCACGGGGCGGCGGCGCGCAGGGTGGCGATGAGGTCGATGCGCCCGCGCCCGTCCGGGGCACCGGGCCGCGCGGGCAGGGGGCGGCCGCGCTGATGCGCCTTGCGCCGGGCACCGGCCCCTGAACCAGCGGCACGCCGCGTGGCACCGCGTTGCGTCAGTTGATCCAGCAGCGCGGGGGGCAGCAGAGCGGCCACCGCCGCGATGAGCAATTCGTCGGGGATATCCGGCGTCTCACTCTGACGCTGCTCTTCGGGTTCGGGCGTGGCGTCGGGCTGCTCTGGCTCCGGCTCTTGCGGCAGTTGCGTGGCGCGGGCGGGATAGACCAGCTCTGCCGCCTCGCGCAGATCGTCTTGCGTCACCTGCGCATGGGCCGCGAGCGCCGCAAGTGCGCGCGCCGCGCGCAGCGCGAGCCAGGGCGCGCGCAGGCTGTCGATGCCGAAACTGGCGGCCAGCGCCGTGAGCTTGGCGATGTCCTCAGGGCTGTGCTGGATGTTGGGCAGGCGCGCGCGCGCCTCTTCAAGATCGGCGGCGGCGGGCATGAGGGCGGGGGCCGCGTCATGGCGGATGTCGTCGAGCGTGACATGGAGCGCCAGCCGTTCGCAGAGGGTCTGCGGGGCCGATTCCTCGGCGTCGATCCCCTCGTCAAAGAGCACGAGCGTATGCTTCTGGCTCTGGTCCAGCAGTTGTGCCAGTCGCGCCGCGAGTGCAGGCGGCGTGCGCTCGGCCATGGTCAGAACCAGCCGCGCAGGGGTTTCAGCCAGTCCGGCGCTGCGGATCAGTCGCCCGGCAGAGAGGGTGGCGGCAATGTCCGCGCCGCCAAAAAGCTGCGTGTCGCTGAGATCGGGGTGGATGCGCCGGGCAGGGCCGGGTAGGTGCGCGAGT
Organism: Roseovarius sp.; assembly: GCF_018066915.1. Taxonomy (GTDB): domain Bacteria; phylum Pseudomonadota; class Alphaproteobacteria; order Rhodobacterales; family Rhodobacteraceae; genus Roseovarius. Next base: position 5,832 of record NZ_JAGPVV010000108.1, on the reverse strand, counting down.
GCTGCATCGAAGGCTTGGCGCACCGGGCCTGCGCGCGCGCGCAGGGTCAGGCCGCGCAGGCCCTCGGGATCAATCGCCAAAAGGGTGAGCGCCCGAAGGGCGCGCGCCCATGCGGGGCTGGGCGTCATCCCCAGACCTCGGTCATGGCGCGGGCGATGCGCGCAGCGCTGCCTGCTTCATCCAATGGATCGCGGCGCAGCCGGTGGCTGAGGGCCAGCGGGGCCACTTGGCGCAGATGCGCGCGGGTGACGGCGTCATCCCCCTCATAGGCCGCAAGCGCGCGGGCGGCGCGCAGCAGGGTCAACTCGCCGCGCAGCCCGTCTGCGCCGATGGCGATGCAGAGCGTGGCGCAGTCGCGCAAGACGTCGTCGGGGGACTGAACCGTTCGCAGCGCGCTGCGCGCCGCCAGAATCCGGTCGCGGATCAGGGCATCCTCGGCCTGCCATGTCGCCATGAACGCGTCGGTATCGCGCTCATAGGCATCGCGGCGGCGGATGACTTCGATGCGTTCTTCGATGTTCTGGGGCGAGCGCACTTCGACCGAGAGGCCGAAGCGATCGAGGAGTTGCGGGCGCAATTCGCCTTCTTCCGGGTTGCCCGAGCCCACCAGCACAAAGCGGGCCGCGTGGCGGATCGAGAGCCCTTCGCGTTCAACCACGTTCTCGCCGGATTGGGCGACGTCAAGCAAGAGATCGACGATGTGATCCTCGAGCAGGTTGACCTCGTCGATATAGAGATAGCCCCGGTTGGCCCGCGCCAGAAGGCCGGGTTGAAACGCCTTTTCGCCCAAGGTCAGCGCCCGCTCGATATCGAGCGCGCCGGTCACGCGGTCTTCGGTCACGCCAAGTGGCAGATCGACCACAGGCGTCGGTCGCTCGACCATCTCGCCCAAAGGGGCGGTCGACCAGTCGGGCGTATCCTCGGGGCGTTCGGCGTTGATCGGGCTGCCCTCGACCATGCGGATGGGGGGCAAGAGGGCGGCCAGCGCGCGCACGGCGGTGGATTTGCCGGTGCCGCGGTCGCCGAACACCAGCACGCCACCAAGCCCCGGCTCGATCGCCGTGAGGATCATGGCGCGTTTCATGTCGTCCTGACCGACGATGGCGGAAAACGGAAAGGCTGCGGTCATTGTTCTTCCTTGATGTGGTCGAGCGGGCTGGTCCCGCCCCATGTGCCCTGTTCGCCGATGACGCGAAATCGGGCGTAGAGTTCTTCGCGGAACCAATCGCCATCGCGTACGGCGGCGATGGCGCGGGCATGCGGGCCGTCCCGGCGGGCGAATTCTGCCATACTTTGGCTGTCAGGCCAGATCGAGAATGTCACCTGATGCAGGAGCGGCACCTCGCCCAGACCGGTCTTGAACGCGACATTGCGGTCGGCGCCGATCACGGCGCTGATATCCGGCACGCGGCGCCAGAATTGCAGCGCCTTGCGCGGGCGCACGGTGGCGCGGGTAAGCGCGGCAAGGGGGCCTTTGTCGGCGGGGGTTGTGATCTCGAAGGGCGTGGCCCCTGACCATTGCCCGCGCACCGATGTGGGCGACAGAAAGAGCGTCCAGCTTTCGCTGGCGCGGGCGAGATAGCGGCGAAAGACGCGGGCCCCTTTGGTCTGCGCGCGCGCCGTGGCAGCATCGGGCCAGACCGCCAGAATGGCATAAACCCCGGTGTTGGGGATAGGGGTAAAGCCCTCGCCGGTGCCGGACCCCAGCAGTTTCCAAAAGCCGATCCCCGGCACACGCGGCAGCATCAAGCGCGCAGCCCCCATCATCGTCAGCGCCCAAAGCCGGTCGATACCGCGGGAGAAGCGAAAGAAACTGAGGCTGACGGTCTGAATGGCACCGCTCCTTGAGGGACTGTCAGGCAAGTTTGACATGGATTTTCCCCCAAGAAAAGAGGTGCGAGAAAGGATTGTCAATTAAACTAGACACATGTAGTCTAAACCTATGTTGACAAGAGTCGATCCGCGCCTGATTGAACAGGCCACACGCGCCGATGCCCCGCATGCGCTGGTCATTGGGGCAGGTTTGGGCGGTCTGGCCTCGGCCATGCGTCTGGGTGCCAAGGGATACCGGGTCACGGTTCTGGACCGGCTGGACAGCCCCGGTGGGCGCGGCTCTAGCATCACGCGGGACGGGCACCGGTTCGATCTTGGGCCGACCATCGTGACCGTGCCGCAGCTCTTTCGCGAATTATGGGCGGCCTGTGGGCGGGATTTCGACGCAGATGTTGATCTGCGCGCGCTTGATCCCTTTTACGAAATTCGCTGGCCGGATGGTTCTACCTTTACCGCGCGACAAGACCGGGACGCAATGCGCGCCGAAGTCTCTCGTCTCTCGCCGGGTGATCTGGCGGGCTATGACCGCTTCGTCAAGGACAGCGAGGCGCGGTATTGGTTCGGGTTCGAGGATCTTGGGCGGCGGTCGATGCACCGGCTGGTGGATCTGATCAAGGTCTTGCCGAAATTTGCATGGTTGCGGGCGGATCGGTCGGTTTATGCCCATGCCGCAGGCCGGATGAAGGACGAACGCCTGCGTATGGCGCTGTCGTTTCACCCGCTCTTTATCGGCGGTGATCCGTTCAATGTGACGTCGATGTATGCGCTCGTGAGCCATCTCGAGGCGGCGTTTGGCGTGCATTATGCCATCGGCGGTGTCGATGCCATCGCCCGCGCCATGGTCCGGGTGGTCGAAGGGCAGGGCGGTGTGATCCGGCAAGGGGCCGAGGTCGATGAAATCGTGATCAAAGACGGGCGGGCCAAGGGCGTGCGCCTGACCGGCGGCGAGGGGATCAGCGCCGATATCGTGATCTCCAACGCGGACGCGGGCCATACCTATGATCACCTCTTGCGCAATCACTCCAAACGGCGCTGGACCACGGCGCGGCTCAAGCGGTCGCGCTGGTCGATGAGCCTCTTTGTTTGGTATTTCGGCACGCAAGGCACGCGCGAGATGTGGCCGGATGCGGGCCATCACACCATTCTCAACGGTCCCCGTTACAAGGGGCTGGTGCGCGACATCTTTCGGCGCGGTGTTCTGGCGGACGACATGAGCCTTTATGTGCATCGCCCCTCTGTCACCGATCCGGGCGTGGCCCCTGCGGGGGGTGATACGTTCTACGCGCTCAGCCCGGTGCCGCATCTGGGCCATGCCAATCCGGTGGATTGGGCGGCCGAGGCCGAGCCCTATCGCCAAAAGGTGCAAAAGGTGCTGGAGGATCAATTGCTTCCGGGGCTTGGGGCGCATTTGAGCGCCTCTGAGGTGTTCACGCCCGAGACCTTTCGGGATCGTTACCTGAGCCCGCATGGCGCTGGTTTCTCCATCGAGCCGCGTATTCTGCAAAGCGCGTGGTTCCGGCCTCATAATGTCAGCGAAGAGGTGCGTGGCCTCTATCTGGTGGGGGCGGGCACGCATCCGGGCGCGGGGCTGCCAGGGGTGATTTCCAGCGCCGAAGTGCTGGCGCAACTGGTGCCTGACGCGGTGCCGGTTGGCGCGCCGGTCGGGGGGCTGCGATGATCGCGCCGCAGGATCTGGCGCATTGCACCGAGGCGATCCGTCACGGGTCGCGCTCGTTCCATGCCGCGTCCAAGCTCTTGCCACGCAGCGTGCGTGATCCGGCATTGGCGCTCTATGCGTTTTGCCGACTGGCGGATGACGCGGTGGACGAGAACCGCGAAAAGGCGGCGGCGGTTCTTGCGCTGCATGAGCGGCTCGATCTGGCCTATGCCGGGCGGCCGCGTAATGCGCCCGCTGACCGCGCCTTTGCCGCCATCATCGAAGAGTTCGACATGCCGCGCGCCCTGCCCGAAGCGTTGCTGGAGGGGCTGGCATGGGACGCCGAAGAGCGCCGCTATGAGACCCTGTCAGAGTTGCGCGGGTATTCGGCGCGCGTGGCCTCTGCGGTGGGCGCGATGATGTGCGTGCTCATGCGGGTGCGCGAGCGCGATGCGCTGGCGCGGGCCTGTGATCTGGGCGTGGCGATGCAACTGACCAATATTGCCCGCGATGTGGGCGAGGATGCCCGTGAAGGGCGGCTTTACCTGCCGCTTGATTGGCTGGCCGAGGCGGGGATGACCCCGGCGGAATTTCTGCAGGCACCCTCCCCCTCGGCTGAGGTGCGGCGCATGGTGCGCCGCCTGCTGATGGAGGCCGACACGCTCTATGCCCGGTCCGAGGCGGGGATTGCCGCGCTGCCGCTGTCGGCGCGTCCGGGAATTTATGCCGCGCGCTTTATCTATGCTGGCATCGGGGCGCAGGTGCGCGGCGCAGGCCATGACAGCATCACGCGCCGTGCCCGCACCAATGGCACGCAGAAAATGGGTTGGCTGATGCTGGCCATGTTGCGGGCGGGGGGCAGTATGATCCTGCCCGGTTCGCCTGTGATCTATGCCCGGTCGCTGCCCGAGACCGAATTTCTGGTCCGCGCCGCGGCACAGGATGCCCCCCGCGCCGCCGACTGGAGCGATACGCTCTATGAGGCGCTGGCACGCCTCAAGGCGCAGGACATCGAGCGCGAGTCAGGCTTGAGCCGGGATGCCGGGCGGGTTAGAGAGACTGCATGATATGGATTACCTTCGGGATTTTTCTGGCGGCTTGTTTCGCGGCAGGCTCGACCGGCGGGCTCTTTCCGCCGGGTGACTGGTATGCGCGGCTGAAAAAGCCGTGGTGGACACCGCCCAACTGGCTGTTTCCGGTGGCGTGGACCACGCTTTATATCTGCATGGCGGCGGCTGGGGCGCGGGTGGCGGTGAGCCCCGGCAACGGCATTGCGATGGCGCTCTGGTCCTTGCAAATCGCGCTCAATGGTCTGTGGACGCCGGTCTTTTTCGGGCTGCAGCGGATGAAACTGGGGCTGATCGTGCTGTGTGCGCTCTGGGCCTCGGTGGCGGTGACGCTGGTGGCGCTCTGGTCGGTGGACTGGATCGCGGGGCTTCTGTTTGTGCCGTATCTGACGTGGGTCAGCGTGGCGGGCATGCTCAACCTCGCGGTGCTGCGGCTCAACCCGGATGCGGCGCGGTAAGGCGCGGCGCGCCATACAGACCGGGTCATTGCAGAAAGACTCTATCCTCTTGCTTCGAAATTGCTCTAGGCTCCCCCAAAAAGGGGAGGACGGGCACCATGCCGCAGAACGAGGTCAAGCCGCTGGGCGTGCCGGAGATGGGCGAGGTCCGCTTTGACATGCTGGCAGAGGCGTTGCGCCGGGGCTGGGCGGACATGCGCCGCGCGCCGGGCTTTGCGGTGATCTTTGCCGGGGTCTATGTGGTCATCGGTCTGATCCTTGCGTGGATCACATGGGCTACGGGCAAGAGTTACTGGCTGATCTTTGCCGCCGTGGGATTCCCCTTGGTGGGGCCGTTCGCGGCGGTGGGGCTCTATGAGGTGAGCCACCGGTTAAGCACGGGCCGCGCACTCGTGGCCTCTGAAATCTTTGGCGTCATCGCGCATCAGAGGCGGCGGCAATTGCCCTCGATCTGCGCCATCATCATCATGGTGTTTCTGTTCTGGTTTTTCCTTGCGCATATGATCTTTGCGCTCTTTCTGGGGCTGTCGACGATGACCAATGTCTCCTCTTCGCTCGAGGTCTATTTCACGCCAGAGGGGCTGAGCATGTTGGCGGTGGGAACAGGCGTCGGCGCGGTCTTTGCCCTGCTGCTCTATAGTCTGACGGTTGTGTCGTTGCCGCTCTTGCTGGATCGGGAGGTCGATTTTGTGACTGCGATGCTCACGAGCCTGCGGGTGGTGATCGAAAACCCGGTGCCGATGCTGGTCTGGGCGGCGTTGGTGGCGGGGCTTACGTTTCTGGCGATGTTGCCGGCGTTTCTGGGGCTCTTCTTTGC
>NZ_JAGPVV010000058.1 GCF_018066915.1 Roseovarius sp. | reverse complement strand
CTCTTCGACGAAGAGCTGGTGCCGGAGGAACTGACGCAGGTCCGCATGGGCAAGATCGTCGGTGCGAGGTTCCCAGAGCTAGATGCAGAGGATCAGGAAGCGGTGCGCCAACATGCAGTTGCTGCACTGAACCTCACCCAGAAGGCGAAAGAGATCGCGCTGTCGAACCGCGATGATACAGAAACAACCGGCAATACCGCCTTGATCGACGGCGTGCGCAAATTCGCAATGGACGTGCGCGAACTCGACATCGACCTGATTGATCGCATCAACCCGTTCGGCGAAGCCTACTCGATTCTGGCAAAGACTATGAGCGAGGAAAGCCTTCGGCAGGTCCAGGCCGTCATCTCGGCGAAAAAAGTGCAGCTGTCACCGGATGAGGCGCGCGATCTTGCGAAGCGAGCCGTTAAGTTCAAGCAAGAGCGAGGCCGCCTGCCGTCGATTACTTCACCGGACCCGTGGGAAAAGAAAATGGCCGAAGGTGTGGCTTATCTCGCGCGCATGAAGCAGGAGGCTGCCAATGGCTAAGAGTTTCACCGACGAAGATGATGCCCTCCTTGCTGAGCTTGGCGTCGAGGTCGAGGTCAAGAAGCAGCTCAGCCGCACACCACGCGAAGAGCGCATCATCGCAGGTTTTGAGGAAATCTTGCGATTTGCAGATGAGCATGGACTGCCTCCCCAGCACGGGGAGGATCGTGATATCTTTGAACGCCTCTACGCCGTGCGTCTTGATCGGATCCGCGACTTGCAGGAATGCCGCGACCTCCTTGCCCCACTTGACGAGCAGGGTCTCCTAGCAAACACCCCTACGCCCTCAGCATCAGACTCCGATGACCTCGATGACGATGCCCTCCTCGCCGAACTGGGCGTGGAAGTTGCTAAATCACCCCTCACGGAATTGAAGCATGTCCGGTCAACAGCCGAGAAAAAGGCTGCCGATGAAGTCGCAAACCGCGAGAAATGCGAGGATTTCGCGACGTTCAAACCCTTGTTTGAGCAGGTCCAGAAAGAACTGGATAGCGGCTTGCGCGAAACTCGCCCGTTCGAGATGAAAGCCGAGATCGAGAAGGGACGCTTCTTCATTGTCAGTGGTCAAAAAGCCTATGTCGCCGACAAGGGCGAGACCATCACCAACGAGCAAGGTCGCACGGATGCGCGTCTGCGGGTGATTTTCGACAACGGGACCGAGAGCAACATGCTGATGCGCTCGCTTCAGCGCGCGTTGAACAAGGACGACGCCGGACGGCGGATCACCGACCAATCGGCAGGGCCACTTTTTTCCGATCAGACAATCGATGGTGACGAGGCGAGCGGGACAATTTATGTGCTTCGCAGCAAGTCCGATCATCCACTTGTGGCCGAAAATCGCGACCTCGTACACAAGATCGGCGTCACCAATATGAGCGTTGAAAAGCGGATCGCTGGCGCACATCTGCAACCAACGTTTCTGATGGCGAACGTCGAGGTGGTTGCGACTTATGAACTCTACAACATCAACCGGACAAAACTGGAGAACCTGATCCATCGCATCTTCGAGCCCGCGCGGCTCGAGATCGAAATCATGGATCGCTTTGGTAGGCCCGTGATTCCGAGGGAGTGGTTTCTTGTGCCAATATTCGCGATAAAGGATGCAGTTGAACGGATCAAGGACGGGACGATTTCGGGCTATGTCTATGACCCGAAACAGGCGCGATTGGTATCTGTCTCATAGCTGGCGCATGGCAGAACAGCACAGCCACATTCGATTTCCAGATCATCCCCTCGCCTTTGCGTCCGAAGAGCGCGCCCGACCACCGAAACGTGTTTTCTTTGGCTTTGCCCTCGCGGCTTCTGCGTATCCCTGTAGCGCTCCTGTATAGGTCTGGATCGCAGTCTCGAATTCCTTGTCGCCCATGGAGATCGCCGCGGGTGCCGCGGGTTCTGGTTTCTCGAGGGTGATTTTCTTCGGCCTGTTCGAGATTGGCGCTGCAGCAGGAGGATATGGCAAGGCATGCCCTTGCCGTGCTTTGTCGATCTCCTCAAAATGCCGGTCCGCATAGTAGCGGATGTGATCCGCCTTGATGGGATATTGCCCCTCAGGCAGGACAAGGACCTTGTCGAGAGGGAAACGCAGCAATTCAGCGGGGGATACCAGCGCCCGTTCTTCCGAGCGACGGCTGATATTTGCGCTTTCCGAGAGCTTGCGCACGGTTGCCTGTGATCTGGTCTTGCCCACGATCGTGCGCTTGCCGAGGGCTGCGGACAGCACGTCTGCGGTGCGATCATCCTGCGGGGTCATGTAAATCTGCACACCAGCGCCGGCCTGCAGAGCGCGGCGGTCGGTTTCGCCGTAGATGCCCTCAAGACCGGGGATCGACTGCGAGATGATAAACAGCCGCCCGCCATAGGAGCGGATCGTCTTGATGCTTTGCAAGACCAGGGGTTGTTTGCCCAGTTGGTCGAATTCATCCATCAGAAACATGACGGGATGTGGCTCGTCCGGTCCGGGATGCGCGCGCTGCAGACATGCGATGGCATCGGCGAACAGGAGCCGGATCAGGGGGGCCAGTGTTTTCAGGTGCTCCGGCTGCACAACAATATAGAGCGACTGTGGCTCTCGTCGGAACGTCCCGAAGTCGAAATCGCTTGCCTGTGTTGCCCGGTCCACCGCCGGATCGAGCCAGAGCTCCAATCCGGCCCCGCGGATCACACTGACATAGGAATCGAGAATCTTGTCCACTTCGTCGGCCATGCTCAGGAAAATCTCTGCCACCACCGGGTTTGCGGTCTGCATCGCGGCCCGTTTGTAGAATTCCTTTTTATTGCCGCCGCCAGTCATGATCCGCAGCGCCTCACCGATCGTCGGCTTGCCGGTCTCGATGGCGTAGAGGCAAGACGCCACGAACAGGCTGCGTCCGGCCTGGAAAAAGCTCTGCGCGTTCACGCTTTCGACGATGAGGAACAAATCCGCCATGGTGTTGACGGCGGTGTATTGCTGCTCGGGGCTGGGCAGATCGGCAATGCGCTGGAGAGGATTGAACCGGTGCGTGCGGGTCAGGACGGGCCCGTTCTTGCCCTCGGGCTGAACGTAGTCATAGGGCGAAAAGTACCAGACCTGATTGTTCAGCGCCTTTTGGCGGTGGATGGATGTCTTCTCGAAATTCTCGCCCTTGACGTCGAGGATCACGGCACTGCCCTGGAAGTGCAAAAGGTTCGGCAAAACGAAGCCTACCCCTTTGCCCCGGCCCGTCGGCGCGATCATCATTGCGTGCGGGAAGCGATCTGGCGTGGCAGACACGAAAGGCGCGCGGGACGCAGGTGACCCGAGCTTGCCGAACAGAAAGCCGTTCTGGGAAAGAGACGCCGACATACGGTTGCGGCGGAGCTCGGGACGCGACTGGAAATGCGCATCATCATAATCGGTGAGCGACCCGCGATGAACGGATGTCGCTCCTGTCGCCGCCAGAAGCAGGGCAGGAAGTGCCGTGATGAGCCAGGCAGTATGTTCCACCGCAGGGTTTGCCTTGATCCGTGGATCAGACAGATTGAGCAGCCAAAGTTCGAAAATATCGAACCCACCCAGGTCTTCGCCAAATCGCACGATCAGATAGAGCGTGGCGATAGCGGCACCGATCCAGATGCCAACACCGAGACCGAGCAGGATGGCGATCGGATACCGCCAACGGCTTTCCATTGCATGCAGCATGTTTTGAATCCTCTAGAGGCCGTAGTCGCCGCTGGTATCGTCCCGGTCGCGCCCCCGCTCCTCGGCGCGCTCGAAAGCCTCGATCCGGGTCCGGTAGGTGGCGGCGGGTTCGCTGTCGCGGCCGGTAATTTCATCACCCGCATCCACTGCGGCGATGGCCTTTAGCTCCGAGAACACGGCTTGTCGCAGACCAGGGTCTTCGATGCGGTCCATGAGCGGATCGATCCGGCCCGCTGCCAGCTGATCCATATCCCCGTCGCGCAGGTCTTGCCGCACGTCGGAGATCAGCTTGTCCAGCGTGGCGATGTCGGCAAGGCGGCTGCCCTGCCCCGCGTCGAGAATGTCCTGACGCGCCAGATCCGCCAAAAGATCACGATCCATGTGCAGCCCCGCAAAGACATCACGCGCGCGCGCCTGCAGGTCGCGTTCGAGCCCAAGCCAGTCCGAGCGCTCCTGTGCGTCCACTGGGCGTGAGGCTTCGAGTTGCGCCTCGCTGCGATGGCGTGCGGTGAAACGGGCAGCGACTTCTTCGACGCTGCTGCCCGCCTCCTCGAGCCGTGACTCCATCGGTGCCAGAACCCGCGCCAATTCCGCTCTGAAACGACCCAGTGCAGCATCGGCCTCGGCGACGAGCGGATTGCCCTCCTCTGCTGCCCGTGCAGCCAGCCCCGCAATCCCCTGCACACTGTAGGGATCGCGCTCGGGCGACACCGATGAAGAATGATCCGCAAGAAAGTCGCGGCCCAGAAGCGTGCCCATTTCGCGGGCCTGCCCGGCAAAGAGCTGTTCCAGTTCGACCTTTTCGGCACCGGGCGCCATGTCCTGAATGGCGCTCCAGGCGCTGTCGGCTTCCGCCTGCAATGTCTCGCGGGCGGCGATCAGACGACCGATCACATCCGCTCCGGCAGCGGGGATATCAACCCCTTCGGCAAACCCTTCTTTCACCGGCATTCCTTTCATCAAGTTGTTGGCGGCAAGCGCTGCGCTTTCCGCGATGCGCCCCATCCATCCATCCGGAGGGGTGTCGGCCTCCAGGCCCATCCCGGCAAGTTGCGCCAGCTGCCGATACCCCTCGGCGTGCCTGCGTATCTCGGCCTCTCGCAGAGCGCGGCTTTCAGGATCCAGCGGGGCAACCACTGGCTCCCGTCCCTCCTTGCGGGCCGCCTGCAAATCAGTGTCCCGCGGGGCGTTTTCCATGATGCCACGCGACAGACGGGAAGAGGCGTTCAGCACCAGCCCGTGCTCGCCCGCGATCTGCGCATGCAGCTCACGCATCATGTCATAGCTGATCTCGGAATGGCGGCTGATCGAGAGGAACTTGCCGTCCTCCATCCCGACCTTGTCGACAAGAACATGGGCATGCACATGTTCTGTGTTGCAATGAAGGGCCGCCACATACCGAAATCGATCCCGGTAATCCCCGCCGAACACCTCCTGCGCCCATTCGCGCGAGATGGCTTCCGCCAACTCCGCCTCGGTTCCCTTGGGAAAGGACAGGATGATGTGATCGGTGTGACCCCGTTTCGGCGCCCCGCACCAGGATGCACTCCAATCGGCAATGACATTTTCCATGCCGCGCTCGCTAAAGACACGATCGATGCCGATCTGGTTCGACCAGGCTGCGACCCGCGCCTCGTCGCGCAGAATGTATTTCATCTGTCGGCGCAACTCTTTGGGTGAATGACACCCGCCCGTGCCGACCCGCTTCACCACGCTTTGCGGCACGCGCAGCGCGTTCCAGGACATCACCGCAACAGCCCCGCCGGACGCGCCACGCCGACGGACCGACGATACGCGCGCCTCGCCTGCCATGGCTGCAGACCGCCGCCCCACATGAGGCAGAATCTCGCCCAAGACCGCCTGCTGGAGGGTGCGTGTTTCAGCCATCGCGCTGCCCCTCCCCAACGTCCCGAAGATCGGACACCCGGACGAAGGATCCGCGCAGCGAGGCCGCGCGTAAAGCCTGCACAGCCCGGGCAACCTCTTCAGCCCGATCCGCAAGCCGACCGACTATTGCCGCGTCGCGCGCGTTCCACCGCAGCTTGCCCGCATGGGCAAGCTTCAGCATCTGCACAAGATTGCGCGCCAAGGCATTGAGCTGATTGGCCGACGCCTTGAGCGCCGTGACCTCGTCCCGGCGAAACGCGACAATGCCGGATGACAGACGGATCATGTGCCGGAGCAGACCCGACGTGGTCATGCCCGTCTCGGCCACAAGCGCCTCGAATGCTTCGGCCTCACGGGCGGACACCCGAACCTGCAGCACGCGGCCCTTTGTGGTTCGATCCGCCACCACGCCGCGCGCCCGCACGCGGGCGACAGTGGGCCGGGAGCAGCCAACACGCACGGCGATCTCCCCATCGCCAAGCCCTTGCGCGGCAAGCCGGAGAACCTCTTGTCGGGCTATGGTGGAGAGGCGTTTGGACATGGGCGGCAAGATTTATCATTAGATAGTTTTTGTAAACACGAAAACTCTAATGAGTCGCCGCACAAGTTTTGTCATACACAATACCGTTCCTGTCAACGTCCCTTTGGTCCGTTGTCGCACCTTCGGTGATCAGCAGGCAGGGCCTTGGCCATGCCTGCTGCAAACCCCGCGCGACAATGAACAGACCGAAGGGACACCGCCTCCCCCGCGCCGCGATCCGGGACATTGGCCCGGATCCTGAACAGGCGCGGGAATGACGTCGGCGCAGCCGACACGATATCCCTTCATTGGCGTTGAATGCTCAGAGGGGTTTTCCCGGAAGGAGAAGAAGACCTTGTGGGATTGGACCGCCTGCGCGGCGCAGTGCTTATGCCGTTGGTAGTGACACGGATGATCGAGGATCAATTGCCAGAGGCCATAAGGCCCCTGAGAGCCAACACCTCGAAGGCTTCGGGCATTGCTAGGGCATTGCTGCATCGGCGCGATGGCGCAAGTGATGCATGACATAACGCTTCTTTGCACGCATGCTCGATTGCCCAAACGCGTACGCCGATGATTGCAGCAACAGTAGATCGCCTCAGCAGCTACAGATTGTTCTGCCCCAAAAGTTGACCGCCTGTATCGCGCAAGGTGTGGACGCCATCCCGAGGCATCGCCATAACAGATCAAGATATACGTTATGGAGACAGTGAATGCTTGTTGTGACGGCGATCTCCGCCAAGGGCGGTTCGGGAAAGACAACCCTCATACAGATGCTTGCGTCCGCCATGCTGGCACGCGGCCGCCGTGTGCATGTCATGGATGCGGATGCTGACAAGCAGATCCTCGAATGGGGATCAAAAAGCGCGCGCGCCGACTTTGGTGATCTGCCACGCCTTCCATGGCCCACAGGCTTGACCGTGGCCGATGCCCCCGAGACCGTTGAAGGCCTTTACCACGCGCTAGACGGATTTGAGGCTGAAGGTGTGGATCTGGTTCTGATCGACACCCGCCCAGGCGAGCACCCCGACACCGAAACACTGGCGCTGGCCTGCGACATGATCCTGGTGCCGGCCGTGCCGGTCCAATCGGATTTCGTGGCGGTCCTGAAAACCCTGACATGGGTTATGCGCATGATCGAGACCCTCGGGCCAGACGACCCGGCCCCGCTGTTTTCCGCTGTATTGATGAATGCGGACAAACGCGCGATCGATTTCGTGACCGCAGGCGATGATCTCGAGCGTGACGCGGCAAGACGCAAGGTTCACCGGCAGGACCTCGAGGTCTTCGAGGTGATTTCAACCCTGCCGCTCCTACCAACGCCGGTGCCCCATCTCACTGCGATCCAGCGCATGCCGCTGACCGGGCCGCTGGGATACGTGCGGGACATTTATGAACAGGATCTTCGTCATCGGTTGCAGGCGGGGCATCTTTCCTCAGCCCTGACACTGTGCGGCGATGTCCTTTGCGACATCGAGGCCATGGTGGACGCTGCCAATGGCTAGGAAGATTCCAAGCCGGTCCGGGACCGCTGTCTCGAACGAAGACAGGCTGGCGCAATCGCGGCAGTTCGCCACGAGCGCCACGAAATATGCCGCATTTAATCAGAGTGCGGCGGCAGCGGTCGCGACAGAAGGCCCAGCGGTAAATTCAGTGGACAAGAAAGAACCCCGGAAAGGGGAAAAGGCAGCCGCGGCTGAAACGGCGCGCATCAACTCGGGGGTATCCACCCAGCCGGTGGCGGATGATGCTTGCAGCACTCGCACCGAAGGGCAGTCTCGAACCTATTACGTGCGCATCGGAGCTGAGGATCAGGCACGGATTGAGGCGCTGGCAGAACGATCTGGCCTTGATCCGGACTACGTTCGGCGTGCCTTGATCAAAGCGGTTCGCGCCCGCATGCAAAACCTGCGCGACACCGCGACCTGGCATGAGGTTGCCTCCGCTGCACGACCACGCCTGGCCGAGCCCAAAGGCACTGGTGCCCCCTTCATGAAATCGATGATCAGGCTCGACGTCGCCCATGTGGCAGCGCTGCAGACGAGCATTGATGACCCGCTCAACGTCTATGGGGTGACGCAACTGCTATCCGCCTTCGGCAAGGTGTTGCTGAACTCCGAGATCGAAGAGCTCGCTCAAAAGATCAGCGGCATCGAAGCCCGGGCAGCGCGTCCTGATCCAGCGTAAAGGCATCGCGTGCGGTCACGACAGCGATCTGACCGCCCGCCTCGATCATGTCGATGAGCTGTGCCCATTCGGCAGGATCAGCATCGCGTTGCGTTGCGATCCCGTCTTGCACAGAAAAGGCAGCCTGCTCTCCGGTCGCCGCGAGAAGAACAACTTGTTGCGGGAATTGGTCATCGTCAAAATGCGACAAAAAGTACGCATGGCTCACGTTTGGGTTGTAGACACGGTCAGGATCGCAAACTAAGAGCAAAGTTCCGTCGTTTGCAGTCGCAGCATAGGTCTCCAGACCTCGCGACAAGCCGAGCTCCCACTCGGCAGCGACAGCCGATGAAGCCGCGCCCAGAAAGAGCGCAATATGTAGAGGCCTGTAAAGCAAGTTTGTAAACTCCGTTTTGTGTTGGCCAAGCATATATAGGTACAGGCATATACCTGCCACCTGATAACTGCGGCTCCGACCAAATGGAGGTCAGGAGTTGAGCATGAAGAATTATGCGGGTTACCCGGTCGAAATTATTTTGGCGACAGTAGATGGTGAAGATGTCGAGGTCGGCGTCGTGTTCCAATGGCGCTGCGGTATGCGCCGTACTAGATGGTCCGACGGCTTCGATCAGACGGACGGCGCAAACTTGAGGTACGTGCCTTATGATGACGCGGGCTAGACCGCGATCAGCGCTACGATGCTCGTGAGCGAGCTGAGCAGGACACGATTGTGATCCGGGGGCAATAACACCGAGAGAGAGAACACGCGGGGCAGGGATCGTTGCAAATGCGACGACGGTTTGCAACGCTGCCAAAGAAGACCGATAGGAGACCCATGAGATGAAAGAGATTTTCAACGTTGGCGAGACAATCTTGCTGAACGGCGCGCCGCTTGCGCTGGTGACCCCCGATGGCGTCAAGGCCTGGATCGAAGACGGCGTTCAGCACAGCTTTCGCCACGACCAAGTGCGCGATCCGCTCAGCGGCCAGATGAAATACCGCTGTCTCTACGAGAAAGACGGGTCGGATATGCCGTTCGTGCTGGTAGGCAACCCTGACAGTCACGAAGGCGCGCACGTTATTCTGTTCGACCAGAAGCCAGACGCATAGCCCTTCGGAATCTTATGCCAGGTGGCGAACACTAGAGCCCCTCGGCTTCGCCTGGCGGCAGCGTCCGCCTTGCAACAGGGATGCAGACCCGTCAGAGCTGAAAGCGGATCGTGATGGCGACCATGTGACAAACGGCTTGGGGTGGCTCAGGATGAGACAGACCAAGACGTATTGGCACAGGAAGACAGCAAGGTCAGAATTCAGGGCGGAGCCTCAGCAGCCCGGCCCCGCTTGCGGGGCTTGCCAATGTCGAAACCTTCACCATTGCAGACAGTCACGCACATCGCAGCATGGAAGCCTCTTTCGCAGGTGCGGCATCGTGTTCGGCCCTTTGCTGCCATTTACCATGCCGCTCCAATGCTGTGGTGCGGCCCGTCGAAGCGGCCACTCGTACATCGCGCAGCATTTCATCGACTGAATCGTCAGTCAGCGCACAAACCAATCTTTAAATTCCTTCACGACTTCCTGTTGTTCGCTTATGCTGCATCGCAGCAAGAGGCGTAGGCATGAGTGTTATCCTGATCTTTTTGGCGCTGACTCTACTGATCGCAGGGGCATGGCGCGGTATATCTGTGCTGGTCCTTGCACCAGTGCTCGCGACGCTTGCTGCATTCGCATCAGGCGCACCCGTTCTTGCGGGCTATACGCAGATCTTCATGCAAGCAGCGGGGGCGTTTGTGATCGCCTTCTTTCCGTTGTTCTTACTAGGTGCGCTTTTTGGAAAGGTGATGGAAGCATCAGGTGCCGCAGCGCGTTTGGCCAGTGCGATTGCATCGGCCCTGGGTGCGAAAAACGCGATCCTCGCGGTTGTTCTGGCCTGTGCCCTGCTGACCTATGGCGGTGTATCGCTGTTCGTAGTGGCCTTCGCAGCTTGGCCGCTGGCCCACGCGCTTTTTGTGCAAACTGGTCTTCCGCAAAGATTGATCCCCGCTTCCATAGCCTTGGGTGCCTTCACGTTCACCATGACCGCCTTGCCCGGCACGCCGTCCATCCAGAACGCGATCCCCATGGCGACCTTCGGGACCACGGCCTTTGCGGCCCCCGGACTGGGGCTGATTGCCGGTGCGGTAATGTTGGTGCTCGGTTTGGTCTGGCTGCAATGGCGGGTGCGCAAGCTTGCCGGTCACCACGTGGCTGCCGTAACCAATACGCCGACAACCTCTGGAGCATTGCCGCTCTGGAGAGCCGCCGCACCGATCCTGTCGGTCGGGGTCGTTACGCTGATCATGGGCAGCGTCGTGTTACCCCTGCTGGATACCGGATATCTGGCCGATGCCGCCTATGGCGCGACCGATTTGTCTCGTTTGCGAGGGCTTTGGTCAGTCATTACGGCGCTTGCTGTGGCACTGATCTTGGCCTTGATCCTCAGCCGCCCGCCACGGGTTATGCAGTCCCTGAACGACGGCGCGGAGTCTGCCCTGCTTCCCCTGTTCAACACAGCAAGTCTTGTAGGGTTCGGCGCCGTCATAGCCACCCTGCCGGGGTTTGACGTCTTCCGGCAAAGCCTTGACGGATTGGCAGGTGGCAATGCGCTCATCTCAGCGGCGCTATCATCGGCGGCCCTTGCCGGGATTACAGGGTCCGCATCGGGGGGCATGTCAATTGCGCTGGACGTGCTGGGGCCATCAATTATAGCGCAGGCAACCCTACAGGGCGTTGATCCCGCCTTGTTGCATCGTGTCATTGCGGTGGCCACCGGGGGGTTGGATACGCTGCCGCACAATGGCGCTGTCGTCACCCTTCTGGGCATTTGTGGCATGACGCACAGGCAGGCCTATGGCGATATCTTTGTGGTGGCAGTTGTTGTGCCGACCATCGCTTGCTCCTTGATTATCGCGCTTGGCATGGCGTTCGGGAGTTTTTAGGTCTCTGCCGTTCCACACGGTTGGTCGAGAGGGCTTATGAAGCCATCAGGCTTCACCGCAAGATCGGGGCATTCGAGCGTATTGATGCTGTTTTCGGCGGTATTGCCGATGAACACCCCACTCAGGCCGGTTCTGGCCACTGGTCCCATCACGACAACATCGGCACCAAGCGCTCGGCTTTGTTCCTGAATGACGGTTTCGGGTATCGCCGAAGCTATCGCAATCTAAAAGACTGGGCCGTCTTCACAGCCCAGAGCTGATCTCAAGCACCAGATGCGCGTCACAGCTCAGCTTCCCTAAAACTGTGCGCTCACGGACTGGCG
>NZ_JAGPVV010000025.1 GCF_018066915.1 Roseovarius sp. | reverse complement strand
CGCAGGCTTTGCCGACCGCGCCGCCCGGATCAAGGCCGATTACGGGGTCACGCCCACGCTCATCCCCGGCTCTGAACTGACCCAGATGGGGATGAAGGGGCCGTTTTACGCGGCGCTCACCACGCCCCTCGGGGTGGCCCTCAACCCGTTCAAATACACGCTGGGTCTGGCACAGGCCGCAAGCCGGGCCGGCGCGCGCATTTACGCCCACTCACCCGTCACCGGCATCAGCCAGACCGGCGGCTTTACCCTCACAACTCCGAATGCACGCATCACTGCCCGCCGCCTGATCGTGGCCACCAACGGGTATTCCTCGGATGATCTGCCGGGTTGGATGCGTGCGCGCTATATCCCCACGCAATCCAACGTCATCGTCACGCGCCCCCTGACCGAAGATGAACTGGCGGCCCAAGGCTGGACCACGCGGCAGATGTGCTATGACGACCGCTTCTTCCTGCATTATTTCCGCCTGATGCCAAACAATCGCATGCTCTTTGGCATGCGCGGCGGACTCTTCAGTTCGCCCGGCTTCGATGCCCGCATGCACCGCACTATCCGGCGGCATTTCGAGGCGATGTTTCCGGCGTGGCGCCATGTCGAGACACCGCATAGCTGGAATGGCCTCTTGTCCCTTGCCCCGGATTTGACCCCCTATGCCGGGCCCATCCCCGATATGCCGGGTGCATTTACCGGCCTTTCCTATCACGGCAATGGCGTGGCGATGGCGAGCTATGCCGGTGCGATCCTTGCCGACCTGGCGCTGGACCGGACCCCGCGCACCCTCTACCCCGAGATCATGCGCAAACCGCCGCGCAAATGGCCTCTGGGGCGGTTCCGGCGTGCGATGCTCTGGCCGCCCTATGCCTTGGCCACGCTGACCGGCGGCTGATCCTATTCCGGCGTCCGGGCAGAGCGCGCCTTGTTCCGCCTTATGCCCAATTGCCGCTCGCGCCAGATTATGAGAATCCCCGCCAGAATAACCAGCGATGCCCCCGTCAGCATGGCCTGCGTCGGCACCTCGTCAAAGATGAAATAGCCGATACCAAGCGCAAAGAGGATCGAGGCATAATCGAACGGTGCCACCACGCTGGCATCGGCAAAGCGATAGGACGAGGTCAGGAAAATCTGCCCAAGCCCACCCAAGAGCCCAGCCATGACAAGCAGCCCGAATTCGGGCCCCGAGGGTATGACCCAGCCGAACGGGATCGTCAGAAACGACAAGAGCGTTGACGTGACCGAGAAATAGAACACGATCGCACTGGTTTCCTCGGTCTGAACCAGCTTGCGCACGTAGATCTGCGCAAGTGCTGCACAAATCGCCCCCGTCAGCGCCAGCATCGCGCCCACCGCTTGCATGGTCTCTACCGTTGGACCGCTCAGCGCCGTCAGGCGCGGGGCCAAAACAATCAGGACCCCACCAAGGCCTAGCGCCACCGCGCCGATGCGGACAACGCCCACCTGCTCATTCAGGAACATCGCGGCAAAGATCACAACCAAGAGCGGCGCGGCATAGCCGAGCGCCGTCACCTCGGGCAGCGGCAGCATGCCTAAGGCGGCAAAGCCAAGCCCCATCGCCGCCGTGCCCACAAATCCCCGCCAGAAATGATTGAGCGGCGAGGTGGCCTTGAGCCCCGTTCGCAGATCCCCCCGCAGCGTCAGCCACAAGAGGATCACCGGAATGGCAAAGAACGAGCGGAAAAACACCGCTTCGCCCGGCGGCACATGCGCCGCCGTGGCCTTGATCAGCGATGACATGGTGATGAAGAGCATCACCGAAATGAGCTTGAGCGAGATTCCAGTCAGAGGGCGCATGTTCTTGGGTCCATCGCCCTATTGTCTGTCAACTCAGTCTCTGTTCCGTCTCAGGCGTCGGTTTCCGCCGCCTTGCGCGGCAGCACCCAATCAGCACGCGGGAAGTGACAGGTATAGCCCTGTGGGAACCGCTTGAGATAATCCTGATGCTCCGGCTCTGCCTCCCAGAACTCGCCGACCGGCTCCACCTCTGTCACAACCTTGCCGGGCCACAGCCCACTCGCCTCGACATCGGCGATCGTGCGCAGCGCCTCGGCCTTTTGCGCGTCGTTGCAATAGTAGATCGCCGAGCGATAGCTGAGCCCGAGATCGTTGCCCTGCCGATTCACCGTCGTCGGATCATGGATCTGGAAAAAGAACTCGAGCAGCCGACGATAGGTGATACGCGCCGGATCAAAGAAAATCTCGATCCCCTCCGCATGCGTCCCATGATTGCGATAGGTCGCATGCGCCACATCGCCGCCCGTATACCCAACACGGGTCGAGATCACGCCGGGCAGCTTGCGGATCAAATCCTGCATGCCCCAAAAACAGCCCCCCGCCAGAACGGCACGTTCGCTCATGTCACATCCTCCACCTGATCGAGATACGCCCCGTATCCCTCTGCTTCCATGTCGTCACGATGTATGAATCGCAGGCTCGCCGAATTGATGCAATAGCGCAACCCGCCCCGATCACGCGGTCCGTCCGGGAAAACATGCCCCAGATGGCTATCGCCATGCGCGCTGCGCACTTCGGTCCGGATCATGCCCAATGTGAAATCGTGCACCTCCTTCACATGCGCAGGCTCCAGCGGTTTGGTGAAGCTGGGCCAGCCACAGCCCGACTCGTATTTGTCCGAACTGGCAAAGAGCGGCTCGCCGCTCACGACATCCACGTAAATCCCCGGCTGCTTGTTGTGCAGGTATTTGCCGGTGCCCGGATGCTCTGTTCCGTTCTTCTGTGTTACCCGGAATTCCTCGGGGCTGAGGGCCGCGATTTTTTCCGGCGACTTGCGATATTGGGTCACGTCTGCGCCTCCTGTGATGGTTCCATGCTATCAGATGGATCTCGGACGCGAAAATCAAATAGCGGTTGCTGTGATCCGCAGCGGAACGGTCTGCGTATTCCGGACATAGCAGGAGGATACCATGCGTATATTCGCCATCATACTTGCATCCCTTTTTTCGCTGCCCGCCATGGCGCTCGATCTTGATGCGCCCTTTGGCAATATCGACGGCGGCGAAATCCGGCTCTCGGATTGGGCAGGACAGCCTGTGCTCGTGGTCAATACCGCCTCGCGCTGCGGCTTTACCCCGCAATATGACGGGCTTCAGGCGCTCTATGATCAATATCGCGACAGGGGTCTCGTGGTGCTCGCCGTGCCCTCGGATGATTTCCGCCAAGAACTTTCGACCGAGGCCGAGGTCAAGGAATTCTGCGAGGTCAACTTTGGTCTCGATATTCCGATGACCACGATCACATCGGTGCGCGGCGATGCGGTGCATCCGTTTTACGCGTCTGTGCTGGCTGAGACCGGATTTGCGCCAACTTGGAACTTCAACAAGGTTCTGATCACACCGGATGGTCGGGTTGCGGGAACCTGGGGGTCCACCACCCGACCGAATGCGGGCCAGATCACCAAGAAAATCGAGGCGATGCTCAAGTAATCGCGTCTTGCTTCGCAAGGCAGAGTTTAATGGTCCGGAAATGCAAAACCCCGGTGTTTCCACCGGGGCGCGCATTGGCGTGCAAGAACGTGAGTGATGGCACAGCCAATTTCTTAGAAACCAAAACTTGGCGCCTAAGTATACCTATCCGCATGGATAGATGTGGCAGAAGCTGCGGCTGTTTTCATGGGGAATAACCACCAATCGTGGCCCGTATGGAAAACCTTACCTGTCAGACATTTCCCGCCCACGCGCATGAAAAAGGCCCCGGCGTTTCCACCGGGGCCTCTTGTCGAGATGTCAGATGCCTTATTCGGCGTCTTTGTCGCCCTTCTCGGGCGCGATCTCTTCACCAGTTACCTGATCGACCACCTTCATGGACAGACGGACCTTGCCGCGATCGTCAAAGCCCAAGAGCTTGACCTTCACGTCCTGACCTTCCTTGAGCACGTCGCTCGGATGGTTCAGACGGCGGTTCTCGATCTGGCTGACATGCACCAGACCATCCCGCTTGCCAAAGAAATTGACGAAAGCGCCAAAATCCACAAGCTTGACGACCTTGCCATCATAGATCTTGCCCTCTTCCGGCTCTGCCACGATCGACCAGATCATGTCATAGGCCTTCTTGATCGACTCACCATTCGGCGAGGCAATCTTGATGATGCCCTCGTCGTTGATATCGACCTTGGCCCCCGACACTTCGACGATCTCGCGGATCACCTTGCCGCCAGACCCGATGACTTCGCGGATCTTGTCGGTGGGAATCTGCATCGTCTCGATGCGCGGAGCGTGAACGCTGAACTCTGCCGCACCCGACAGCGCCTTGTTCATCTCGCCGAGGATGTGCAAACGACCGGCTTTGGCCTGCTCCAGAGCTTTCTTCATGATCTCGGGCGTGATGCCTGCGACCTTGATATCCATCTGAAGCGAGGTGATGCCATCGGCGGTGCCCGCCACTTTGAAATCCATGTCGCCCAGGTGATCTTCATCGCCCAGAATATCCGACAGGATCGCAAAAGAGCCGTCTTCTTCCAGCACCAGACCCATGGCCACACCGGCCACAGAGGTCTTGAGCGGCACGCCCGCATCCATCATCGACAGCGACCCGCCACAGACCGAAGCCATGGACGAAGAGCCGTTCGATTCGGTGATCTCGGACACCAGACGGACCGTGTAGGGGAAATCGGTTGCGGGCGGCAGAACCGCCTGAAGCGCACGCCAAGCCAGCTTGCCATGGCCGATTTCACGACGACCCGGAGGGCCAACGCGCCCAGCTTCACCCACCGAATACGGGGGGAAGTTGTAATGCAGCAGGAAGTTGGATTTGAAATTCCCGTGCAGCGCATCGATGAACTGTTCGTCATCGCCGGTGCCAAGCGTGGTCACGACCAGCGCCTGCGTTTCGCCGCGCGTGAACAGCGACGATCCATGGGTGCGCGGCAAGAGACCGGTTTCGCACACGATGGGGCGAATCTCATCCAGACGACGCCCGTCGATCCGGTTGCCATTCTTGACCACATCGCCACGCAGAACTGCGGACTCGAGCTTCTTGAACGCCGAGCCGAGGTTTTCATCGGCCAGTTGCTCTTCGCTCAGCTTGGCCTTGATGGCTTCGCGGGCTGCGGAAATCGCATGGGTGCGTTCCTGCTTGTCGCGAATGGCAAAGGCGGCGTGCATCTGCTCTTCACCGGCCGCTTTCACAGCCGCATAAAGATCCGAGTAATCCGGCGGGGTGAAATGGAACGGCTCTTTGGCGCAATCTTCGGCCAAGGAGATGATCAGGTCACAAACCGGTTTGATCTGCTCATGCGCAAAGGTGACGGCGCCCAGCATTTCCTCTTCGGTCAGCTCATAGGCTTCGGATTCCACCATCATCACGGCGTCTTTGGTGCCCGCCACAACCAGATCGAGCCGCTGCTCGGGGTTGTTGCGCAGATCGTGCATGTCGTCGATCTCGGGGTTGAGGATATATTCCCCGTCCACAAAACCCACGCGGCAGCCTGCGATCGGCCCCATGAACGGTGCGCCCGAAATGGTCAGCGCCGCAGAGGTTGCGATCATCGCCACGATATCGGGGTCATTGACCAGATCGTGGCTGAGCACGGTGCACATCACCAGCGTTTCATGCTTGAAGCCGGGTACGAACAGCGGGCGGATCGGACGGTCGATCAGGCGCGCGGTCAGCGTTTCCTTTTCGGAGGGCCGTGCCTCACGCTTGAAAAAGCCGCCGGGAACCTTGCCTGCGGCATAGTATCTCTCTTGGTAATGAACGGTCAGCGGAAAGAAATCCTGACCGGGCTTTGCCTCTTTGGCAAAGGTCACGTTGGCCATGACCGAAGTCTCGCCAAGGGTGGCAATCACTGTCCCGTCCGCTTGACGGGCGATTTTGCCAGTTTCCAGAGTGAGGGTTTCCTCCCCCCACTGCATCGATTTTTTCGTCTCTTTGAACATCACGTTTCCTAAGTTGGCCGGTCCAGGCGTATCCCGTCGGGCCCATTTGCATCCGGGGCCGCATTGCCCCGCGGCTTTTGGTTCTTCATCCTGCATTCCCGGCAAAGCCGGACCGGGACAGCAATCGGATCATACGAAAACCGCGCCCTTTTGGAGGCGCGGTATTTTGTCTTAGCGGCGGATGCCGAGGCGCTTGATGAGGTCCTGATAACGGCCCTCGTTCTTGCCCTTGAGGTAATCCAGCAGCTTGCGGCGCTGTGCGACCATCATCAAGAGACCACGACGACCGTGGTTGTCTTTCTTGTGGGTCTTGAAATGCTCGGTCAGCGTGGTGATCCGCGAGGTCAGGATCGCAATCTGCACTTCGGGCGAACCGGTGTCGCCTTCTTTGGTTGCGAATTCCTTGATAACGCGTTCTTTTTCTGCAGCAGTAATCGACATCGGGGTCTCCTTGCATAAAAGTGTCGGGCACAAGCCGGGATGTCGTCCAGCAAGGTCCATGGAAATCCCTTGGAACCGTGTCCAAAGGATACGCGCGTATAGGGGAAAATCCCTGAAATGGAAAGCGCGAATCTCGGCGGCCCGTACGTCTGCGGCTAGAGACCGCGGATCACCGGCAGCGCCTCTTGCGGCAAGAGCGCGATGTGATCCAGCGTGAGGCCCTCTGCATTGGCAATGCTTGCGATTGGCACACCGTTCAGCAGCAGGGTCTGCGCGTTGGTGTCTTCTGCTCCGGGCTCGAGGCTGAGATTGGCGTCGTTGCCCTTCAACGCGTTGTAAAACACGATCAGCCGATCCTCTTCAGGATGGAAATCCACGATTTCGACCGCATTGCCCTCGGATATCCAATCGCCGATCATCACCGTATCGGCACCCTCTCCGGTATCCACCAGATCGCCTTGACCGGCGAGGATGAGATCATTCCCCGGCCCGCCATTGAGAAAATCACCGCTGTCGAGGTCATCGAAAATCACCGTCGCCGGATCATCGACCAGCCCCACAATGACATCATCGCCCCACCCGCCAAACAGCGTATCGCGCCCAAACCCGCCATGAAGCGTGTCATCGCCGATATCGCCATGCACGGCATCGTCGCCCGTATCCCCGTGCAAGAGATCATGCCCGGCGCTGCCCACAAGGCTGTCATCGCCCGCGCCGCCAGAGAGGTCATCCGCGTCATTATGGCC
>NZ_JAGPVV010000022.1 GCF_018066915.1 Roseovarius sp. | reverse complement strand
ATCGCGCCGCACGGTGACTTCGCCCAGCACATCGCCCACCGCCGCCTCGGTATGGCAGGCCAGACAAAAGGGCTCTGCCGTGATGGCGAGTGTGGCGCTCGCATGGGCGGTGTCGGGCCAGTCGCCGCGCGGCAAGCCTTCGGGTGTGAACTCGAACCCCTCTTCGATGGAGCGTATCGTCACATCCGAGGGAATGATCGCGATGCGATAGCCCAGCCCGTCCCAATTGTCCTTGAGGATCGGATAGACCGTGCGCGCGGCCACTGGCCCGCCCTCGTTGCGCATGATCGAGCGGACATTATCAGCGAGATCCTGCGCCGCCTCTTGGGCGTCCGAGGGGCCATGCACCCGGAATTTGTAATAGACCATTCCGGCCTTGAGCGCGAATTCGAGAACCGTCACCATCAACAGGATGATGAAGAAGTCGCGGATCATATGGATCAGGAAGGACTGATCAAATCGCCCGATCAGCGGGCTGTTCTGGTCGAGTTTCTGCCCTGTCATGGCGCTGTCCCCGGGGTTTATCCCGAGGACGTAGAGCGTATTTTGCGAAAAGTAAGGGGCGGTTTGATCACAAAGGATCGCTTTGGCGCGACGGGAGTGTCAAGCGCAGGTGGTTTGCGCGCTCACCGTTTCCATCGCCTCGACCACCGCCTCGAGCGTGAGGAGGATCGAGGCGTGACGGTTCTTGTAATCGCGTGCGGGGCGCAGCACTTCAAGCCCGTCAAAGGGTGCGGGCGGGGTCGGCCCGTCGGATTTCAGCATTTCGCGCAGCGCGTCGCGCGCGGCCGTCACCTGTGCCAGATTGCAGCCGATGATCACGCGCCCGACCACGCTTGCCGCCGCCTGACCAAGGGCGCAGGCCTTGACCTCGGCGGCGTAGTCCGCGATGCGCCCGCCGTCGCAGCGGATATCCACGGTCACAGTAGAGCCGCAGAGCGGCGCGCGGCGCTTGACGCTCGCCTGTGGGTTGGCCAGCCGCCCATGATGCGGAATGTCAGAGGCCAGTTCCAATATCCGCGCGGAATAAAGCTTGATCAGGTCGGTTTCGCCGCTCATGGCTTTCCCTTTCGTGTGTTGCCCCATAAATAGGCGGGGAGCGCGCAGATGCAAAAGGAAATCCGCCATGCCCTTCGATCCGGCGACACTAAAGTATGATGCAAACGGGTTGATCCCCGCCATCGCCCAAGAGGCCGAGACCGGCGAAGTGCTGATGATGGCGTGGATGAACGCGGACGCCGTGGCCCGTACGCTGGAGACCGGGCGCGTGACCTATTGGAGCCGCTCACGGCAGGCGTTCTGGATCAAGGGCGAAACCTCGGGGCATGTGCAGGAGCTGGTCGAGATGCGCGTCGACTGTGACCGGGATTGCCTGTTGGTGCAGGTGCGCCAGAGTGGCCCCGCCTGTCACACCAACCGGCGCTCGTGTTTCTACACGGCAGTCCGGGAGGGGGAAGAGACCGAGATCATGGTGCCGATGGCGGGCGCGGAATGAGTATTTCCGGAACGCTGAAAGATTAAATCCCGACCATCGCGCGAATGTCGCTGTGGCTGGCCCCTTGGGCGCGGTAGGTGGCGATGGCGCGCGCGTCGTCGCGTTTGGCCAACCGCTTGCCCGCGTCATCGCGGATCAGCGCGTGATGGTGATAGGCGGGCGTGGGCAGGCCCAGCAGGCGCTGCAAGAGCACATGGATTTGCGTCGCCTCTTGCAGGTCCTCGCCCCGGATCACATGGGTAATGCCCTGATCGACATCGTCCACCACCACAGAGAGGTGATAAGACGCCCCCATCTCACGCCGCGCCAGCACCACGTCGCCGACGGTGTGAGGCAGGTCACGCGGTGAGATGGTCTCGTCTTTTTCTCTGTAAGACAAAGGCATATCTAGCATTTCGCAGGCATGGGCCATGTCGAGGCGCAGGGCGCAATCTTCGGGCATCGGGTCCTGCGGCGGGGTCACAGGACGGCAGGTGCCGGGATAGATCACGCCATCGGGCCCCAAGAGCGGCGCGCCCTCTTGCGGGGCAGAGGCGGCGGCGCGAATATCGGCGCGACTGCAGGAGCATTGGTAGAGAAGGCCCTGATCCCAAAGCGATTTCAGCGCCGCACGATAGCGGGGTAGGCGGGAGGACTGGCGCAGCACGGGGCGGGGCCAATCGAGCCCAAGCCACGCCAGATCGTCGAAAATCTGCGCCTCCCACTCCGGGCGACAGCGGGTCTGATCCAGATCGTCGATGCGCAGAAGAAAGGTGCCGCCCGCAGCCCGCGCCCGGTCATGGGCCAGCATCGCGGAATAAGCGTGCCCAAGATGCAGCGGGCCGGTCGGCGAGGGGGCAAAGCGTGTTATGAACATCTGTTCAATGGGTTATGAGGCAATGCTCATGTTCTGAGCGGCCAGCCATTCGCCCCATGCCGCCTTGGCGCGGTCGGTATAGCCCTTGTAGCGGTCAATGCGCCCACGCCGCCCGCCTTTGAAACCATCAATCGGGCGAAAGAGGCCGAAATTCACGTTCATCGGCTGAAAGGTCTTGGCCTCGGCCCCGCCGGTGATGTGGTGGATGAGCGCGCCCATGGCGCTGTC
>NZ_JAGPVV010000016.1 GCF_018066915.1 Roseovarius sp. | reverse complement strand
TGGAAGCCCACGATGTTGTAGAGCGTGCCAAGCGCGTTGTCGCGGCGCAGTTGCACCACGGCATGTGGTTTGACGTCTGGCGCGTGTGGATTGGTCAGGCCAACGGGCTTCATCGGGCCGTGGCGCAGGGTCTCGCGGCCGCGTTCGGCCATGACCTCAATGGGCAGGCAGCCGTCGAAATACCCTGCCGTTTCCCCCTCATGGAACTCGGTCTTGTCGGCGGCCAGCAGCGCGTCGATGAAGGCCTCGTATTGGTCGCGGTCCATCGGGCAGTTGAGATAGGCGGTGCGCTCTGCCTCGGTCTCGCCCTTGTCATAGCGCGACTGCATCCAGGCGCGCGACATGTCGATGCTCTCGTGATAGACAATCGGCGCGATGGCGTCGAAAAAGGCGAGCGCCTCGGTGCCAGTCTCTGCGGCAATTGCGCGGCCCAAGCCTTCGGAGGTTAGCGGGCCGGTGGCGATGATCCAATGGCCGTTTTGAGGAAGTTCCGTGATTTCATCATGTTGCACGGTGATCCTCGGGTGATCCAAGAGCCGCGCCGTGACCGATTGGGCAAAGCGATCCCGGTCCACCGCCAAGGCCCCACCGGCAGGCAGGCGGTTTTCATGGGCCATGGCCATGATCAACCCATCCGCCGCGCGCATTTCCCAGTGCAGAAGGCCCACGGCGTTCTGCTCGTCATCATCCGAGCGAAAAGAGTTGGAGCAGACCATTTCCGCCAGATCGCCAGTGCGATGCGCGAAGGTTTTGACCCTTGGGCGCATTTCGTGGATGACCACGTCCACGCCCTTGTTGGCCGCTTGCCACGCCGCCTCTGACCCGGCCATGCCGCCGCCGATGATATGCAATGTCTTGTCCATGGGCTGCGATCTAGGCCATTGCGGGGCGTTTGGAAAGGGGCGTCACTGGTCCCAATTGGGGGTGCGTTTGTCGATGAAGGCGGCGATGCCTTCGGCGGTGTCGCGGTCGAGCATGTTCTCGACCATCACCGCGCTGGTATGGGCATAGGCGGCGTCCAGTCCCAGTTCGAGTTGTTCATAAAAGGCGCGTTTGCCGATACGCACGGCAGAGCCGAGTTTGGCCGCGACGGTCTGGGCGAGGGCCATGGTCTCAGACTCCAGATCCTCGGGCGGGACGGCGCGGTTGATGAGGCCAAGCTCTGCGGCGCGGGTGGCGTCGATGAAGGCCCCCGTGGTCAGCATCTCAAACGCCTGTTTGCGCGGGATATTGCGGCTGAGCGCCACCATCGGGGTGGAGCAGAAAAGGCCGATATTGACCCCGTTGACGCCAAAGCGCGTGCCATGCGCCGCCACCGCCATGTCGCAGCTTGCCACCAACTGGCACCCAGCCGCCGTGGCGATGCCATGCGGGGCGGCAATGACGGGCTGGGGCAGGGTGCGGATCGTGGTCATCATCCGGGCGCAGCGCGCAAAGAGGTCAGCGAAATAGGCGCGCCCGCCATCCTCGGCCTGCCGTCCGGCTGTCATTTCCTTGAGATCGTGACCGGCGCAAAACGCCTTGCCTGCGCCCATGATCGTGATGACGCGGATGCTGCGATCCTGTGCCAGCCGGTCGAATTCGGCCTGAAGGGCCGCCAGCATCGCATCCGAGAGCGCGTTGAGATTGCCGGGCGAGTTGAGCGTGAGACGGGCGATTGCGCCCTCGTCGATGCGGTCGAGAATTGCCATCTTGTAACCCTTTGTGCGTTGGGGCCATTCTAACGCGGAACGAGGCAAGGAGCAAAGCATGAGCGTCAAGATGACCGCCGAAGAGCTGATGGTGTTTCTGGACCGGGAGTTTCCACAGGTCTCGGGCGAGTTTGCGATTGAAGAGGTGGGGGATATGCACATCCGCACGCGCCTTCTGGTCGCAGAGCGGCATTTGCGCCCCGGTGGGACGGTGTCGGGACCGTCGATCTTTGCCTTGGCGGATGTCTCGGTTTATTTGGGAATTCTGGCGATGATCGGGCCTCAGGGGCTGGCCGTGACGACCAATTGCAGCATTGATTTCATGCGCAAACCGGCGGCGGGCGTGGATTTGATTGCCGAGTGCCGATTGCTCAAGCTGGGGCGGGTGCTGGCGGTGGGGGATGTTCTAATCTATTCTGATGGCATGAGCGCGCCGGTGGCGCGGGCGAGCCTGACCTATTCGATCCCGCCGAAATGAGGGCGCGGAAGGGGGCTGTCTGCCGCCCGACCCCCCCCGAGAGTATGTCGGGAACGGCGAGAGGGCTGGAATTGGGTCTGAAATTTGGGGTAATATAATACCTATTTTTTAACACAATGTTTTTAAACATTTAATTCGAACATATGGCAGTTGACCTGCGCATTGAACTGATTATAACCCGCCCATCGCATCAGCGCCGCCCAAGGGGTGGAATTGGCTGATCAAACCCAACGACCAAGCATAAAGACCAAGCACAAGGTTCTGCCTGACATGAAAACATTCTCTGCAACGCCTGCAGATATCGACAAGAAATGGATCCTGATCGACGCCGAGGGCGTTGTTCTGGGCCGTCTTGCCTCGATCATCGCCATGCGCCTGCGCGGCAAGCACAAGCCCAGCTTTACCCCCCACATGGACATGGGTGACAACGTGATCGTCATCAATGCCGACAAGGTGCAGCTGACGGGCAACAAGCGCAACAAGCCCAACTACTGGCACACTGGCCATCCGGGCGGCATCAAATCCCGCACCACCGGCGAGATCCTCGAGGGCAAATACCCCGAGCGCGTCGTGATGCAGGCCGTCAAGCGTATGCTGCCGGGCAACCGCCTGAGCCGCACGCAGATGACCAACCTGCGCGTCTATGCAGGTGGCGAGCACCCCCACGAGGCCCAGAGCCCCGAGGTGCTGGACGTCAAATCCATGAACTCCAAGAACACGCGGGTGGCTTACTGATGGCTGACGAAATCAAATCCCTCGAAGGTCTCGAAGCCGTCGCTGGCGGTGTGAGCGCCGCAGCCGTGGCAATGGAAGCCCCGCGCGAGCCGGTGCGCGATGCCCTTGGCCGGTCCTATGCAACAGGCAAGCGGAAAGATGCGGTTGCCCGCGTCTGGATCAAGCCCGGTTCGGGCAAAGTCGTCGTGAACGGCAAGCCGATGAACGAGTATTTCGCGCGCCCCGTGCTTCAGATGATCCTCAAGCAGCCCTTCACCGTGTCGGGCACCGAAGGTCAGTTCGACGTGATGGCGACGGTTGCCGGTGGTGGTCTGTCGGGTCAGGCCGGTGCGGTCAAGCATGGCGTCTCGAAGGCACTTCAGCTCTATGATCCCACCCTGCGTGGTGCGCTCAAGGCGGCCGGGTTCCTGACGCGCGACAGCCGCGTTGTGGAACGCAAGAAATACGGCAAGCGCAAGGCGCGCCGCAGCTTCCAGTTCTCGAAGCGCTGATCGTTTTCAGATCAAACCGTCGAAGGGCCGCCCCATGGGTGGCCCTTTTGCGTTTGCGCGCACCTTTGGCTCAGGGCGCGCTATCGGGCGGAATGAGGCCCAGACCGCGCAGATATACGCGGATGCCGGATTCGAGGAGGTCTTCGGGGGGCATGGGCGCGCGGGCCGCCGGTGCGCCGCGCGCGTAAAGCTCGACCACGCCATGGCTCATCGCCCAGACATGGGCGGCGAACAGGACCGCGGACGGGCGGCGCTCGACCGGCAGATGCGCCGAGAGAGCGGCGGCGGCGCGGGTGAGGACCGCTTGGGCACGCCCCGCCGCATCGGCCAATTCGGGGTTGGTGCCGGGCGTGAGGCCGGATTCGAACATCGCCACGTAATGCCCGGCATTCGAGCGGGCAAAGGCCAGATAGCTCCGCGCGATGGCCATGAAGGCCGCCAGCGGATCGGGGCGGCCCGCGTCAAAGGCCGCCTCTATTCGGGTGACAAAGATTTCGAATCCCTGACGTGCTGCCTCGGCAATCAGCGCCTCGCGGCCTGAAAAATGCCGGTAGGGGGCGGCGGTCGAGACTTCGGCCAGCTTGGCTGCCTCGGCCATGGTAAAGCCCTGCGGACCCTTTTCGGCGATTAATCGGAGCGTCGCGTCAACAAGGGCCTGGCGCAGGTTGCCGTGGTGATAGCCCTGTTTACCCATGCCAGATTTCTGGTCCGCCCACGATCCCCGGATCGGACGCGCCCACCGCGCGCGTATCCTTGCGGGCATAGTCGAGACGGCTCAGCACATGGCGGATGGTTTCGATCCGGGCGCGCCGTTTGTCATCCGAGCGCACCACGGTCCAAGGCGCGTGGTCACTATGGCTCCGGGTGAGGGTTTCGGCGATGGCGGCGGTGTAGCTGTCCCATTTCTTGAGGCCCTCGACGTCGATCCAGCTCAGTTTCCATTGCTTGAGCGGGTCCTGTTCGCGGTCGAGAAAGCGGCGGAGTTGTTCGGCGCGGCCGACATTGAGCCATATCTTGAAGAGATGGATGCCCTCATCGACGATCATCCGCTCGAAATCCGGCACCTGCGAAAAGAAATGCTCGCGTTGCGCATCGGTGCAAAAGCCAAAGACCTTTTCCACCACGGCGCGGTTATACCAGCTTCGATCGTAAAACACGATCTCACCACCGGCGGGCAGATGGTCGATGTAGCGTTGGAAATACCATTGCGTCGCCTCGACATCCGAGGGTTTGCTGAGCGCCACCACCCGCGCGCCACGCGGATTGAGGTTCTGGGTGAAGCGGGTGATCGTGCCGCCCTTGCCCGCCGCATCGCGCCCCTCAAAGACGATGGCGATGCGCGCGCCGCTTTCCTTGGCCCAATGCTGGAGCTTGACCAGTTCGATTTGCAGCTTGGTGATTTCCTTGTCGTAGGTCTTTTTCGACAATGCCTCGGAATAGGGGAACGTGCCGCCCAGAATGTCATCCTTGTCCGCGCGGCGGATTTCCTTGCGGAGGGCTTCGGGGGCTTCGGTTTCGAAAAAGGCGCTGATCGCACCGTCAAAGGGCAGGTCCATGGGGCCTCTCGCAAATGTTTTGGCCAGTATGGCCGCTCAATCGGCGGGGCGCAATCCGGCGCGGGTGGCGGCGCGGTTTATGGCGGCGATCACCGCCTCGGGGGCGCTGTGATGTGGCATGTGGCCAATGCCGTCGAGAACGGTTAGATGCGCGCCTTTGACCTGCGCCGCAAGCGGTTCGGAGTGGATCGAGACCCCGACGGTGGTATCAGCAGTGCCATGCACGATCTCAACGGGAACGGTTATCTCGGCGTAGCGCGGGTGCAGCGCCTCGATTTCGCTCAGCAGGTTGGCGCGTTGCAGGGCGTTGGCGCGCAGGGAATCGCGGCGCAGTGTCAGGCCCGCGCCGATATGATCCATATAACCGGCGGGCGGCTCTTGTGGCGTGAAAATCTCTTGCACCGCCTCTTCGACGCGGCTGTCGGGGACAAAGGCCGTGAGGAGCGGGATCACCAGCGGGCCCAGCACAGGGTGAGAGAGTACGCGGTAATAAGTCGAGAGGCCCGTATCCCAAGGTTTCGCGGCGCCGGCGACGTCGACAAGGGCCGCGATGTGATCAGGCTGCGTCACCGCCCAAGCGAGCGCCACAGCGCCCCCATAGCTATGGCCCAGCACGATGGGTTTGTCGGCCCCCAATTGCGCCGCCGCCTCTTGCAAGAGGGCGGCTTGCTGGGTGATCGTGGCGCCGGTGCGGTTGATCCGCGGGGTATAGCCCAGACCGGGGCGGTCGAGGATGATGACGCGGTAGTGCTGCGCCAGACGCGGCGCAAGATCAAAGGTCATGTCGCGGGTGTTGCCAGACGCCCCGTGAATGAGCACGAGATCGGGGCCAGTGCCCATCACCAACGCATGCACCGGGTGGCCGTTGACCATGATGATCTGACCTTCGGGAGGAAAGGCCGCCTCGGCGCGGGCTTCGTGAGCGCGGGCGCGATAGTGGCTCCAGCCCCCAAAGGCGGCCAGAACGATCATAACTATAATCAGAGACTTAAAGACCAATGTTCATCTGCTCGAACGGGGTGGTCTGGTAAATCTGGTTCACCCAGTTGCCATAGAGAAGATGCGCATGGCTGCGCCAGCGGTTTTGCGGCGGGCGCGCGGGATCGTCGCCGGGATAGTAGTTGCAGGGCACGTTGATTGGCGTGCCATTGGCCACGTCGCGGTCATATTCCTGTTTGAGCGTGTCGCTGTCATATTCAAAGTGGTTGAAGATGTAGAGCGCGCGGCGCGCGGTATCCTCGACCAGACAGGGGCCAACCTCGTCGCTGTCCAGCAGGATCGTCAGCCCCTTGACCGCCTCGATCTCGGCGCGCTTCATTTCCGTCCATCGGCTGACGGGGATCACGCAATCGTCGGAAAACCCGCGCAGATAGGGCGAGGCAGGGGCCATGTTGCGATGCCGGAAACAGCCAAAGGCCTTGGCGGGCAGCATGTGTTTCTTGACCCCGTGGAAATGGTTGATCATGGCCATCCCGCCCCAGCAGACGCCAAAGGTCGAATGCACATGGGTCTGGGTCCAGTCAAAGACGCGCTCCAACTCGGCCCAATAGGTCACGGCGTCGAAATCGAGATGCTCGATCGGCGCGCCGGTGATGATGAGGCCGTCGTATTTGTCGCCAGAGGCCGCAACCTCTTCGAAGGGGCGATAAAAGCTCTCCATATGCTCGGCGGCGGTGTTCTTGGTCTGATGCTCGCTCATGCGGATCAGGTCAAAGTCGATCTGCAGCGGGGTGGCCCCGATCAGCCGGGCGAATTGGTTTTCGGTCTGGATCTTTTTCGGCATGAGGTTGAGGAGGCCGATGCGCAGCGGGCGGATATCCTGCCGCGCGGCCTGATCCGGGTCCATCACCGACACCCCCTCGCGCGTCAGCACGGCATAGGCGGGCAGGTCGGCGGGGATCTTGATGGGCATCGGGCAGAGTTCCTTGACTGTCGGGCCTTAGATAGGCGTGGCGGCGCGGCGCTCAAGGGCGGTGGCGATCAGCGCCTCGAAGTCTTGCGCGGACTTGACCGCCGCCACCTCGTTGGCGCTCACGCTCACGCCCCATTTGACCATCGCCTCATAGCGTGGCTGACGATGGGCGAGCGCGCGGGCATAGGTCCAGCGAATAAAGCTGTCTGGATCAACTTCATCCTCTTGGCATTTGTTATCGCTCAGATATTCCGCCCATGCGGCGTCAAGGAAGGCGGGCTGATAGGCCATCGGCTTGGGCGCGCGGTCAAAGCGGCGGATGAGTTCGGCGGTATGCGCCTCGGAGCCTTCGATATAGATCAGAAGGCAATGCGCCGAAAGCTCGCTCAGGATCGGATCGGTGGGATTGTTCCCGTCCACCCATTCGCAGATCGAGCCGCCGGTGTCGCAGATGAAATGCGGATAGCCATAGAGCGCACCGGCGCGGCGGATGAAATACGCCGTATCCATCAGCGCGTGAATCTCGGCCTGCCGGAACTGTTCCTGCCGGATGCGATATTCGGCGATTGGCAAGCCGCCCTTGGCCGGATTGCCCGGCTTGCCCAGATAGGTCGAGACCGGGGTGAGATTGTGAAAGGTGATGTTGGAGCCGATATAGATCGAGTCCGAGAGCAGCAGATCACGCAGGAAGGGCACCTGCATGGCATGTGCCTTGGCGTTGTCGGCAATCAGCTCGCCCATGTAGCGGGTGCCGATGCGGTAATCTATCGAGTAGTGAAACCAATGGCCGGCGTCGCGCAGCATGTTGGAGAGATGCGTCTTGCCAAGCCCGGACATGCCGTAGAACAGCACCCGTTTATGTGTGGCGTCGCGCCAGTCTTGTGCTGAAGTATAGATCATGACCGCTCCCTCTCGCGGGCTTGGTACAAAGCGCGTGGCGCGGGGTCAAATGCTATCATGCAAAAGCCCCGCCCGGATGAGGGGCGGGGCTTGAATTTGTTTGGTCAGATCGCTCAGAAGCGGAAGGCGACCTTGGTGCCGATGGCGATGGCATCGCTGTTCGAGAAGGCGGTCACGTTGGAATTCGCGTCGCCGATCTCGAAATACTTGACACCTGCGGTGATTTCCCACGCTTCGGTTTCGTATGTGGCGGCCAGACCGTAGCTGAAATAGCCGTCCTTGCCCGAGAGGTTGCCCACAACGTCGCCCTCGTCCTTTTCATAACCAAGGATGAGCGCGCCGCTCCAGTTCTCGGTGAACCGGCGACCGATACCCAACTCGTAGGTCCAGATGTCGCTCGGGCCGCTTGCGATGGGCACGTTGACCGGA
Organism: Roseovarius sp.; assembly: GCF_018066915.1. Lineage (GTDB taxonomy): Bacteria > Pseudomonadota > Alphaproteobacteria > Rhodobacterales > Rhodobacteraceae > Roseovarius. Next base: position 21,149 of record NZ_JAGPVV010000016.1, on the reverse strand, counting down.
ACGCCTGTGGCCACCGAGAAGAAGTCACCCGGCTGCACGGCAAATTTCGACCATTCCCGCCATTTGACAGAGCCAAAGAGCAGCGTGTCCTTGGCAATGCCAGACTGGGCATGCAGGGTGAACGCCTGCGGCAGTTCCACTTTGAAACCTGCGCCGGTGTTGTCCTTGAAATCGTGCTCCGTCTTGGATTCGTAGGTCAGGGCAACGCGCAGGGCGATGTCCGGGATTTCATAGGCGGCACCGAGCAGGTAGCCGACCTGGAAATCCTTGCTCACGTTCAGGGTATAGGGTGAGTTGGGGGCTGGAACCGCACTGCCAAGGGTTGCGGGCGAGATCACGGTGATATTGCCAGACAGACCGACATAACGCAGGCCACCATAGATGCTGAAACGCTCGGTTGCCTTGTATTTTGCAAGGGCCGTGAAGGCAACTGAACTGACGTCCGCGTTAGAGCCGCCGAAGAACGCGCCGCCCAAGGCCGCCGGAGGCGTGCGATAGTTGACCGAAGCGCCGACCGGCTCGTCGATGACGAACGCCAGCGAAATCTTGTCATTCAGCTCGTGTTTGTAGCCGCCTGCAAAGGACTGATAGCGGTTCTGGATATTGCCGGTCGGTGCCGTGGGCACGCCCGGACGTGCGACACCCGAAACCGAGGGGTCAACAGTCGCGGCGGAAAACTCGAGATAGTTCTTGCCCTTTTCGAACAGGATCATCGAGGGATCGCCCCGACGTTCGATTTCGCCGCCAAAGGCTGTTGATGCGGTGGCGGCGATCACTGTCGCCGCGAGCCAAGTTTTTTTCATGATGTCCCTCTCCTCCAGAGTTATTGGCCTCACATTACTGTTACGGCACAACGGGTCAATCTTTGACGCGGCGTCACAAAATGAGAGGCTGAGACCGGTGGCGCGACAGACACACTCTATAAGGGAAAAAAGTGCGATTTCAGGCGCTTTTGCGCGTTTCGCGCCATAGATTGAGGTAATTCGCGCCAAAGATGACAAGCGCACCCACGATCACAAATGCGTCAACGGGTTCAGCATACACCAAAACGCCGATGATTGCGATCACGGGCAGTCGCAAAAAATCTACCGGCGTGACCAAGGTGGCGGGGGCAAGCGAAAGTGCTGTGGTCAGACAGAAATGCGCAAGGAGACCCGCGCAGCCGATCAGGACCAGCCAAGGTGCCGACGCGAGCGACGGGAGGGCGATGTCGCCGTCATACCCGGCGCAGGCCAGCCCAAGCCCGATTTGCAGGAGGGTCATCCAGAAGAGGATGCAGGTGAGGGTCTCGGTTCGGGTCAGGCGCTTGGTCATCAGGATCGAGCCGGCAAAACCGATGGCCGCGGCGGCGGCGGCGATTGTGCCCATGTTGAGGGTCTCGGGGCTGGGGCGCGCGACGATGAGGATACCGGCAAAGCCGATCACGGCGGCAAGCGCACGGGTGCCGGTCAGACGTTCGCCCAAGACAAGCGGCGACAGGATCAGAACCCAGAGTGGTGCTGTGAATTCGAGGGCAAAGACCTGCGCCAGTGGAATGACGGTGATGGCGTAGAACCACAGGTTCTGGCCGGTGAAATGGCAGAGGTTGCGAATGACATGCGTGCCGGGGCTGCGCGTGGTGATGGTGCCGATCTGGCCGGTCAGGCGGGCAACGCCAAGCACGAGGATAAAGCCCACGATGCTGCGATACATCATGATCTCGAACGTATCGAGTTCCAAGCTGACCGCGCGCCCCGCCACCGCCATCGACGAGAAAGAGGCGACCGCGCCCAGCATCCAGAGCCCCGCGCGCAAGGCCTGTGGGGCGGGGGCGGGCGCCGCAAGGCTCATTCCTCGACCACTTCGAAGCTGCGTGGCATATGCGAGGTGACGCGCCACCAGTCGCTGGCGCGGGTGCGGGTCTGATGCGCGTCAAAGGCGGCGCGGTCGACAAAGCGCTCGGCCACGGTAAATTCGCACGGGGCGGTTTCGGTCACGTCAAACGAGAGGCAACCCGGCTCGGCGCGGCTGAGACGGATGTGTTCGGGCAGCGCCAAACGGACGCGGTCCGCGTCCTCGGGCAGGCAAGTGAGCCGACCCTCCAGACGGATCACTCCCACTCGATTGTTCCCGGAGGTTTCGAGGTGATGTCATAGGTCACGCGGTTGATGCCCTTGACCTCGTTGATGATGCGCGTTGCGGTTTCGCCAAGAAACTCGTGGGTGAACGGGTAGTAATCGGCGGTCATGCCGTCCACGCTCGTCACCGCGCGCAGGGCGCAGGCGAAATCATAGGTGCGCCCGTCGCCCATCACGCCCACGGTGCGCACCGGCAGGATGGCGACAAAGGCCTGCCAGATTTCATCGTAAAGCCCGTGTTTGCGAATCTGGTCGATATAGACGGCATCGGCCTTGCGCAGGATCTCGAGCTTTTCGCGGGTGATCTCGCCGGGGCAGCGGATGGCCAGACCGGGGCCGGGAAAGGGGTGACGCCCGATAAAGCTCTGGGGCAGGCCAAGTTCGCGCCCCAAGGCGCGCACCTCGTCCTTGAAAAGCTCACGCAGCGGCTCGACCAGTTTCAGGCCCATTTTCTCGGGGAGGCCGCCGACATTGTGATGCGACTTGATGGTGACAGAGGGGCCGCCGGAAAAGCTGACGCTTTCGATCACATCGGGGTAGAGCGTGCCTTGGGCCAGAAACTCGGCCCCCTCGATTTGCCCGGCGTATTTCTGGAACACGTCGATGAAGAGGCGGCCGATGGTTTTTCTCTTGGTTTCCGGGTCACTTACGCCCTCAAGCTCACCCAAGAAGAGCTCTGCCTCATCGGCATGGATGAGGGGGATGTTGTAATTGTCGCGGAACATCGCCACGACCTCTTCAGCCTCGCCCTGCCGCAGGAGACCGTGGTCGACAAAGACGCAAGTTAGTTGATCGCCGATGGCCTCGTGGATCAGAACGGCGGCAACCGAGCTGTCGACCCCGCCCGAGAGGCCGCAGATCACGCGTTTGTCGCCCACCTGGGCACGGATTTTGGCAATCGCCTCTTCGCGGTAGGCGCCCATGGTCCAGTCGCCCTTGAACCCTGCCTGCCGCACGAAGTTTTCGTAGAGGCGCGCACCGTTCGGGGTGTGATGCACCTCGGGGTGGAACTGCACGGCGTAGAAATTGCGGGTGCGGTCGGCGGTGATGGCAAAGGGGGCACCGGGAGAGGTGCCCAGAACCTCGAATCCGGGAGCGATTTCAGAGACATGATCGCCATGGCTCATCCAGACCTGCTCGCGCGCGCCCGCGCCAAACCAGCCCTCGACAAAGCCGCTGGAGATCCCTGTCGGGGTCACATAGGCGCGACCGAATTCGGCGGTGGCATGTTCGCCCGCCTCGACGCGGCCGCCGAGGTCCTGCATCATCACCTGTTGGCCATAGCAGATGCCAAGGATCGGCACGCCCAGATCATAGGCGGCGCGCGGTGGGCGCGGGCTGCCGTCGCGCATCACGCTGTCGGGACCACCGGAAAAGATGATCGCGCGCGGCGCCATCTCTTGCAGAAAGGCGTCCGTCACCTTTTGATAGGGGTGGATTTCGCAATAGACATTCAGCTCGCGCAGGCGACGCGCGATAAGCTGCGTCACCTGGCTGCCAAAGTCGATGATCAGGAGGCGGTCATGGGATATCTGGCTCATATCTCGCCTAGTAATTGGCGTCCCGCCCCTGCGCAAGAGAAAGAGCGCACCTTACCAGCGATAGCTGATGCCGGTTGCGATCTCGTGCTGGTGCATGCGGATTTTCACCGGTTGCGCTACGCCCGTCAGCGCGGGGTTGGCCCCGGAGAAACTGTTGGAGAACGCATGGGTGTAGGAAAAGGTGACGGCCCAACGGTCGTTGATCTCGTAGGTGCCGCCTGCCGAGAGGTGCCATTGCGGTGTTCCGGGGGCGATGGTGTTGATCACCACATCGCCGTCGTTTTTGATGAAGTCGGTCGAATAGCTGACCCCGGTGCGCAGCGTGAGCTTGTCCGACTGGCGCCAGATGGCCGCGAGACGCCAGACATCGACATCCTGCCAGCCAAAGCCCACGCCATTGGACGCACCCAGCGGGCCGCCTGGAGGTGCGCTGGAATTGGCGATGGATTTCACATTGCCGTAGAAGATGCGCTGATATTCTCCCGTGATCGTCCATTGCGGCGCTGAGGCGGGGGTATAGGCCGCACCGAGCGTCAGCATCGCGGGCACGTCGAATTCACCGTCTGCAAAGAGGCCCTTGTAGCGGCTGAACTTGGACATCTGGATTTCATTGCGGTAGGCCGCGCCCAAGGTCCATTGCGGGCTGGCCTCGTAGAGCAGGCCGAGGTTCACGCCGAACCCGGTCGACCAGTCGTGGCCCCGGTTGGTGACATCGCCGGGGCTGATCGAGAGGCCAGAGAAGGCCTGTAGCCCCTGCGCCTTGAACCGTTGCACCGCAAGAATGGGCGAGATGCCAAAGGTCAGGCGATCATTTACCTTGCGGGCATAGTTCAGAGTGATGAACGCCTGTTCGAGATTGACCCCGAGAGGGGCGGACCCTGCGCCGAGACCGGCAAAGAAATTGGTGTCGAATTCGGTGTTCATGCCGCCATTGCCAAAGACAAAGGCCCCAAGAGACGAGCGGTCATCCAGTTTCCAGTTGGCACCGCCGCAGGGGATGAAGAAAACATCATTCTGGCTCTTGTGGGTGCCGGGGGTCAGCGGGCCGCCGGGGGCAATCTCCACGTCGCGGTTGGGGGCAAAGGTGGTGAGGCAAAAGCCCGCCTGATTGCCCACCTTGACGCCCGTCGCCGGGTTCTGTGCCATGCCCAAAACGCCGGTCGGCACCGCCACGCCGGCACCCGCCATGGCCTTGGACTGTCCGCCGTAGCCATTGGCGAAATAGCCGTTGGTGGCCATTGCGGGATTTGCAAGAAGGCCAAGCGCAAAGACGGCACTTGCGCGCAAGGCGGTATGAAAACCTGTCATGGACTGTCCCCGGATCGGACCGTGTTCTTGCACGGCAGCTCTATTTCGCCTGTGTCTATGGCAGAGTGGCGCGTGGCTCCATTCTCTTTTGTAAGGGCGAAATAGAATATGTGGGCCGACATGGTGTTTCAGCCACATGTCGTTTTCACGACCCACGTGCCGTAATCGGCGGGCGGGGGACCATGGTGACAAGCTAAACGTGCCGCGAGCCTGCGGTGAGCGGGCATGTGGCGACTCAGGGTCCAACTCGGAGAAGGGGATTTTCATGTCAGAAGCAGCACTGAGCAGCAAACGGGTCCGGGGCGGCGGCGGGGCCGCGCGCCGCGCTGAACGCACCGCCGTCAGCATCGAGACCGCGCGCTATATCGAGCGCAACATTCCCAACTTCGAGGTTCTGACCGAAGAGGCGCTCGAGATCATCGAGGCCAATGCCGAGACAGTGCTGGCCGAAGTGGGCGTGAATTTCGTGCAAAATCCGGCGGCGTTGGACCGCTGGCGCAAGGCCGGTGCCGATGTGCAGGGCGAGCGGGTGCGTATTCCGCGCGGTCTGGCGCGGCAACTCTGTGCGACGGCCCCGTCGCGGATCATCCAGCACGCCCGCAACCCCGAGCGCACGGTGGAAATTGGCGGCAAGTCGCTGGTTCTGGCACCGGTCTATGGCCCGCCCTTCGTGCGCGACATGGAAGGCGGCCGCCGCTATGCCACGATGGAGGATTTCCGCAAATTCGTGAAGCTGGGCTATATGTCGAAATGGTTGCACCATTCCGGCGGCACGGTCTGCGAGCCCACGGATATTCCGGTGAACAAGCGCCATCTGGATATGCTGCATGCGCATATGACCCTGTCGGACAAGCCTTTCATGGGCTCGGTGACGGAACCCAGCCGCGCGCAGGACAGCGTGGATATGTGCAACATCCTCTTTGGAGAGGAGTTCGTGCAGCAGAACACGGTGATGACCAGCCTTATCAACGTCAACTCGCCGATGACGTTTGACGATGTGATGATGGGCTCGCTGGAGATCTATGCCGCCAACAATCAGGCCTGTATCCTGTCGCCCTTTATCGTGGGCGGGGCCATGGCACCGGTTTCGGTGGCGGGCACGCTGACGCAAGTGTTGGCCGAGGTTCTGGCGGGCATCGCCTATAGCCAGCTTGTGCGCCCCGGTGCGCCGATGATCTTTGGCGCATTTGTCACCTCGATCGACATGAATTCGGGCGCGCCGACCTTTGGCACGCCGGAGGCTGCGCATATCACCTATGGTGCCGGGCAATTGGCGCGGCGTCTGGGGCTGCCGTTTCGGTCGTCGGGGTCGTTCAACGGATCGAAACTGCCGGATGCACAGGCCGCCTATGAGACCGCCAACAGTCTCAATGTGGGTCTCTTGTCGGGCGTCAACTTCATGCTGCATGCCTGTGGTTGGCTCGAAGGTGGGCTGGTGTCCTCGTTCGAGAAATTCGTGATGGATGCGGATCAGTTGGGCACGCTGCACCATATGGCGCGCGGTGTTCAGATGGATGAAGAGGCGCAGGCGATGGATGCCATCCGCGAGGTCGGGCCGGGTGGACATTACCTTGGCTGCGCGCACACGCAGGCGAATTTCAAATCCGCCTTCTGGCGCTCTGACCTCTTCGACTACAAACCGTTCGAGACCTGGGCGGATGAGGGCGAGCGCGACACGATGGTTCTGGCCAATGCGCGGGTTCACAAGCTTTTGGCGGATTACCAGCAACCGCCGCTTGATCCGGCCATCGCCGAGGCGCTCGCGGCCTATGTTGCCAAGCGCAAGGCTGAAATGCCGGATGCGTTTAGCTGAGATCACAAAGATATGACCTGAAAGAGCGCGCCGCATCCGATTGCGGCGCGCTTTTTGTCAGGTCTCGACGAGGGACGGCACCACGGGCATATCCCGCGCCTCGCCCATCATCGCGATCAGCACCTCGACATGGCGCGCGGGCGAATAGCCTGAGGCGGCAAGGCGGCGTTCCTCATCCAGTGCGGCCTCGGTTTCCAGCAACCGGATCAGCGCCGTGGGGCTCGGGGGCAGGGGGCCATCGCGCAGCAACCGGCGCAGATGCACCTCGCGGCGATAATCTTGCAGGCCGATGCGCGCGGCGCGGATCAGCAGCGGGGGGCGGCGCAGCGCCCGGAGAGTTCCAAGGATATCGTGCATGAGAGGCTCCTGTGATCGTGCAGATGCTTCGTCGCACAGGTTGTGTGGCTGTTGCGTTTTGGGGCGCTGCGCCGCGCGCAGGGCTTTGGATTTGTTTACGATTTGTCAATGAAGGTTGCATTTCTGGAAACAATTAACGAACCGGTAATCTTTGCACTCTTAAGTTGTGGATAACTCTGTGGGTAAGTTGCCAGGTTGCGATCTGGTGCCGGATGGCCGAAAATTTGGGGGACGGGTGATGCACGAGGGGTATGCATTCAAGACCATTTTGCATGACGTGCCATCCTGGGTGCCGGAAGCGGCGCTGCACTATCTGGCCCATACCGAATCCGGCACCCCCATTCGGGCGTTGGCGCGGCACGCGGGGCGCCATGCCTCGACCGTGATGCGCCAGATCCGCGCCTATGAGACCCGCCGCGATGATCTCTTGGTGGACGAGGCGCTGCGGCGGCTTGGCCAAAGGGTCAGCCATGACAAGATGCCCGGTTCTCCTGCCAAGGAGGCTCCGATGACATCCCAGACCATCCCGCGACACGATCAGACGCTCGAGTTGACGGAACACCGCTTGAAAGCGGAGGCGCGGCGCGTCTTGCGGCGTCTCAGCGAGGCGGGCGCGTTGCTGGCCGTGTCCGCCGACATGGACAAGGCCGTTGTGGTGCGCGACACCGGCAGCGGTCAGACCCTGCGCACGGCGGTGGTCGAGCGCGAAGTGGCCGAGGCGATGGCCCTCAAAGGCTGGGTTGCCTGTGACAGTCCGGGCCGCATCGCGCGCTATCATATCACCGGGGCGGGCCGCACAGCGCTGAGCCTGATGCTGGCCGAGGCGGAAAACCACGCCAGCGGCATGGGCGACGGGCCGGTTGTCTTGCCGGGGCGCACATCGTCGCCGGGGGTGTCGGAAAGTGGCGGTCGACGGATGCGCTACGGCGTCATCGAGTCGCCCCTCGTAGCCCTTGCCCGGCGGCGCGACAAGGACGGAAGCCGGTTTCTGACCTCTGATCTGGTGCGTGCGGGCGAGCGCCTGCGTGAGGATTTCGAACTGGCCCAGATGGCCCCACGCGTCGCACAGAACTGGGATCATTTCCTCAGCCATGTCGATGAGCAAGGGCGGCCCTCGGAGGCGCGCGGGTATGACGCCGAGGCGGCGCGCCTGCGCGTATTGGCCGCGCTGCGCGATCTGGGGCCTGGGTTGGGCGATGTGGTCCTGCGCTGCTGCTGCTACATGGAGGGTCTCGAGCGCGCCGAAAAGAAAATGGGTTGGTCGGCCCGGTCAGGCAAGATCGTGCTGCGCATCGCGCTGCAACGGCTCAAGGGGCATTATGAGCGGCTGGGAGAGGCGGGCGGGCTGATCGGCTGAATAGGGACCATTCGGCGCGCGCGGGCTGCAAGCCAGTCATGCGATAATTCAGGCTTGTTCTTGGGGCGACGAACCATAAGCTGAGCGTATGAACATCACCCTGCGACAGCTAAGCTATTTCAAGGCGCTTGCCGAACAGCGCAATTTCGGGCGTGCGGCGGAGGTGGTCAACATCTCGCAACCGGCACTCTCGGTGCAGATCAAGGAGTTGGAGACGACACTTGGTCAAAAGCTGGTGGAGCGGCGTGCGCGGGATGTGGTGCTGACCCCCTTTGGCCGCCTGATTCTGGCGCATGCGCAGCGGGTTCTGGACGAGATGCAGGCGCTGAGCGAAGCGGCGCGGTGGCAGGGGGGGCTGGCGGGGCGTCTGTCGCTTGGGATCATTCCGACCATCGCGCCCTATATCCTGCCCGGCGTGCTGGAGGCGCTGCGCAGTCGCGACATCTCGCTTGATGTGCAGGTGCGCGAGGCCAAGACCGACCAGTTGATCGCGGATATCCAGAGTGGGCAGCTTGATGCCGCGATTCTGGCGCGGCCGGTCGGGGCCGAGGGGCTGCGCGAGCGGTTGCTCTTTGAGGATCGGTTCTTGCTGGCGGGAACGGCGGTGCGGCTGGCCGTGCTCGGGCAGGGGGCCGAGGCGCTGCGTCCGACCTCGTTGGCGCATAGCCCGCTCTTGCTGCTGGAAGAGGGGCATTGCCTGACCGATCAGGCGCTCGAAGTCTGTGGGCGCGGGCGCGGGCATGCGCAGATTGACATGGGCGCCTCGTCGCTTGGCACGTTGTCACGGCTGGTGGCGGCGGGATTCGGCCTGACCTTGATGCCCGAAATTGCCGCGGCGACCGAGGTGCGGGCGGCCCCGGGCATCCATCTGCGCCGGTTTGATCCACCAGAGCCCGCCCGCCAGATCGTGCTGGTGCGCCGTCAGAGCACGCAAGACGAGGTCTGGTTCGAGAAACTGGCCGAAGTGCTGGAAACCGTCGGTGCCGCGCTCATTGCGCTCGCGCGGGCGGAGGTGCCGGAAACCACCGCTATAACGCGGCCTGCGCCGCAACGGGCGCAGGCCGACATTTACAGGGACACTCACTAAGCGCGATGGACACTCGTTACCCATGGTGCAGACGTCAGGATGTAACGCTGCGTGACTGGCACTCTCCATCGCTATGGCTTATACTATCCAAGCCTTACCAAATCATTCGCGGGGAAAAATTCGTGCGCGATCTCAAACTTCCGGACCAACGCCATCCTGAAAAGGCGCATCGCCCCGATAACGCCCAGCCGCGCAAACCAGACTGGATCCGGGTCAAAGCACCGACCAGCAAAGCCTATTTCGAAACGCACCGGATCATGCGCGAACACAAGCTGGTGACGGTTTGTGAAGAGGCGGGCTGTCCCAATGCCGGCGAATGTTGGAGCCAGGGGCATGCGACCATGATGATCATGGGCGAGATTTGCACGCGCGGCTGCACCTTTTGCAATGTGGCCACCGGCAAGCCGCAAACCCTCGATGCGTTCGAGCCAGGGCGCGTGGCCGATGCCGTGTCCAAGCTGGGCTTGAAACATGTGGTCGTGACCAGCGTGGACCGCGACGACCTTGCGGATGGCGGGGCCGAGCATTTTGCCCAGACCATTCGCGCGATCCGCCACCGGGCGCCGGGGACGACGATCGAGATTCTGACGCCCGATTTCCTGCATTGCGACGCGGGCGCGCTGGAAACCGTGGTGGCGGCCAAGCCGGATGTGTTCAATCACAACCTCGAAACCGTGCCCGGTCTCTATCCGACGGTGCGGCCAGGTGCGCGGTATTTCCATTCCTTGCGTCTCTTGCAGAGGGTCAAGGAGTTGGACCCGACGATGTTTACCAAGTCGGGGATCATGGTGGGGCTTGGCGAGGATCGGCAATCTGTGCATCAGGTGATGGACGATATGCGCGCCGCAGGAATCGATTTCCTGACCATCGGCCAATATCTGCAACCGACGCCCAAGCATCATGCCGTCGACCGTTTCGTGTATCCGGATGAATTCGCCGCCTATGAAAAGGCGGCCTATGGCAAAGGCTTTTTGATGGTGTCGGCCAGTCCGCTCACGCGGTCGAGCTATCATGCGGGGGATGATTTTGCCCGGTTGCAAGCGGCGCGAAACGCGAAATTCGCCTGAAGGGGCGATGTCGGGCGGCACGCTGGACTAGAAAACAAAAGAACCGGCCACTGGGCCGGTTTTCTTATGCCTGAATGTCAGGAGTTTAGGGTCAACGACCCCAGGTGCGGACCGGACCACAATCCATATGCACGAAATTGCTGCCGGAATAGCGCCCGACGCCACCGCCACCGCAGGCCACGCCCGCGCGGTAAATCTGGCTGACCGAACGGCTGCCGAGACGCAGATCGGCGGCTTCGCCGACCATATGGAGAGAGTTGCGCGCCACGCCGCTCGACCGGCTGCGCAGCATGGCATTGGTCTGGGGGCTGCGGTAGCCACTCAGGAGAGTATAGGGCTCGGACGCATCGAGCAGATTGTGGCTGGCAGCCATGATGTCGATGGTGCGAATGTCGATGTCGCGGATCTGATTGGTGCGCCAGTCGCGCATGAACAGAGAAATCTCGCGCACCGCTTCCTTGAGATAATCGCCCTCGATCCAGTAGATTGTATCGAGCCGTTCACCCGTGCGGGGCGATACCAGTCGGATGCGGCGGATATCGCCCGCGCCGCGCAAGAAGCCGGCCGCGTTGGAGAAGGTCGGTGCCGCAGCAACCGCTGTTGCGGCGAACGCCAGCAATACGCCACGCCGCGAGATCCCAGTTCCACTGATTTCTGTCATTGTTTCAATCGCCTGTCCCGTAGCCTACATTTTGTTGCTGTCCCGCAACATTGCCGTTCATCCCCCGATGTGCCGTTTTTATGGCACAGCAGGAATCAATGACCAAGCCCTGATTTTCTGTGCCATTCAACTTTCAAGTCCTTTCGGCGAGATTTCGCGCATAATTTTTCCGATGTGGCCAGAATGCGCATCCGGCGCAGCATTTTCGCCGCAGTCACGCGCTTGTCGTCGAATGTGACAGGGAATCCTTAGGAAAAAATTGAGAAGGGCAGGATATCGCGCATATAGTTTCCTGAGTTGACCCCGTGATCCAGAGGTAGGAAGAATGAATTTGGCGTTTGGCCACCCGCGTATCCGCGATCTTTTCCGAATTGTGCCGGTCGTTCTGAGCGTCTTGTGCGTTCTGCCTGCATGGAGCGTGCCAGCCGCAGCGCAAGAGGCGGCATTTCGGCAGGCGGTGGCAGAGGCGGCGGCCGAGGATCGTGATCTTGCCACGTTCTATCAGGATCAGACCTATCGCCCGGTTTGGACCGGCGAGAGTGCCGAGCATCGCGCGCGGCGTCAGGCCTTGGTTCAGGTTCTGGCGCGGGTCGGGGTGCATGGGCTGCCTGCGGACCGCTATGACCTTGACGGGTTGATGTCGGCCATGGCCGAAGCGCGGTCGCAGCGGGATCTGGGCCAGGTCGAGGTCGCCCTCAGCCAAGCCTATCTGCGCTATGCGCGCGACGTGCAATCTGGGGTTCTGGTACCCTCTGAGGTGGATGGTGACATCAAGCGCGAGGTGGTGCGCCGTGATACGGCCGCGCTGATGGCGGGTCTCCTCACGGATGAGCCAGCCCGCGCGATGCGCAAACTGCCACCGCAGAGCAATGAGTACGCGCGCCTCCTCAAGCAAAAGCTGCGGCTGGAGCACCTGATAACGGAAGGCGGGTGGGGCCCCACGGTGTCAGCGGAAAAACTGCGCCCCGGTGACAGTGGACCTGCGGTCATTTCTCTGCGCAACCGGCTGATCGCGATGGGCTATCTCGCGCGCAGCGCGGCGCAAACCTATGACATGCGGCTGCAACAGGCCGTGCAGGCGTTTCAGACCGATCACGGGCTTGAGCCCGATGGTGTTGCGGGGACGACGACGCTTGCGGCGCTCAACATGCCCGCGACCGAGCGGCTCAAGTCGGTGATCGTCGCGATGGAGCGCGAACGCTGGCTGAGCGAAGAGCGGGGCCAGCGGCATATCCTCGTCAATCTCACGGATTTCAGCGCGCGCATTCTCGATAATGACGCGGTCACATTCGCGACCCGCGCCGTCATCGGCAAGAATGACCAGAACCGCCGCAGCCCCGAATTCTCGGACGAGATGGAGCATATGGTCATCAACCCGACCTGGCACGTGCCCTATTCCATCGCGGTCAACGAGTATCTGCCGCAGATGCAGCGCAATCCGGGGGCGGCATCGCATCTCAAGCTCTACAATCGCAATGGGCGCGAGGTGAGCCGGGGGGCGGTCAATTTCGGTGCCTATAACGCGCGCAATTTCCCCTTTGCGATCAAGCAGCCGCCGTCAGAGCGCAATGCGCTTGGGCTGGTCAAGTTCATGTTCCCCAACAAATACAACATCTATCTGCATGACACGCCGCAAAAGGCCCTGTTCGATATGGAGAAGCGCGATTTCAGCCATGGCTGCATCCGCCTGCACCAGCCGTTCGATTTTGCCTACGCGCTCTTGGCGCGGCAGGAAAGCGATCCCAAGGCGTTCTTTCAATCCGTGCTGGACACCGGGCGTGAAACCTATGTGCAACTGGAAGAGCATGTGCCGGTACACATCATCTATCGCACCGCCTTTACACAGGCGCAGGGGCGGCCGCAGTATCGGGGTGATGTCTATGGGCGCGACGCCCGGATCTGGAGTGCTCTGGAAAAGGCCGGTGTATCTCTGGACGCGCCGCAGGGCTGAGGCCTGAGGCAACGCAGTTTGAGGGTCCGTGTCGCTCGGCGCGGACCTTTTTCTATGGGACATCCTGTGATAGCGCAGATCGTGCGCCGCAACGCCGCGTCTGTGTGCCGTGAAAAGATTGTCTGCGCGCGGCACCGATCTTAAATAAACTGTTACAAAACCGACGCAGAAGACCAGCATCCGCCCGGCCCCCGGGCGACAGAACGAAAGACCTCACCATGAGCAGCATTCAGGACCGTGTCATCGCCATCATCGCCGAACAGGCCGTGCTTGAGCCTGCGGATGTCACCCTCGACAGCACGCCAGAGGATCTGGGGATCGACAGCCTCGGGCTGGTTGAGAGCATTTTCGCCATCGAAGAGGCGTTCGACATTTCCGTGCCCTTCAATGCCAACAATCCCGCCGAGAGCGATTTCGACATTTCCTCGGTGCGCACGATCATCGCGGGGATCGAGCGGCTGGTCGCGGAGCAATCGTGAAACGCGTTGTCATTACCGGGGCGGGCACGATCAACGCGCTTGGCGCCGATGTGCCCAGCACGCTCGAAGCGATGCGCGAGGGGCGTTGTGGCATTACCGATCTGGAATTTCAGGATGTCGAGCGTCTGTCGATTCGCATCGGCGGACAGGTCAAGAATTACGATCCCGAAGCCCAGTTCAACCGCCAGCAACTGGCACTCTATGACCGCTTTACCCAATTCACCCTGATCGCGGCGCGGCAGGCGATGGCGCAGGCGGGATTGGAGTTTTCCGGCGAACTGGCGGCGCGGGCAGGGGTGATTCTTGGCAATTCGGGCGGCGGTATGACCACGCTCGATGAGAATTATCGCTCTGTCTATGAAGAGGGCAAGAACCGGGTGCATCCCTTTGTCGTGCCCAAGCTCATGAATAATGCCGCGGCCTCGCATCTGTCGATGGAGTTCAATCTCAAGGGGCCGACATTTACCGTGTCCACGGCCTGTGCCTCGTCCAATCACGCAATGGCGCAGGCGTTTCAGATGGTGCATGGCGGCATCACGCCGGTGATGATCACCGGCGGGTCCGAGTCGATGCTGTGCTTTGGCGGGGTCAAGGCGTGGGAGGGCTTGCGCGTCATGAGCCGCGATGCCTGCCGCCCGTTTTCCGCCAATCGCAACGGCATGGTGCAGGGCGAGGGGGCGGCGATCTTTGTCTTTGAGGAGCTGGAGCACGCCAAGCGGCGCGGGGCCGAGATCATGGCCGAGGTGGCGGGCTTTGCCATGACGTCGGATGCGTCCGACATCGTCATGCCGTCCAAGCAGGGGGCGGCGCGGGCCATCACCGGCGCGCTCAACGATGCCAAGATCAACCGCGAGGAAGTGGGCTATATCAATGCCCATGGCACCGGCACGGCGGCCAATGACAAGACCGAAAGTGCGGCGGTTGCGGATGTGTTCGGCCATCATGCCGATCGGCTGATGATTTCCTCGACCAAATCCATGCATGCGCATTTGATCGGCGGCACCGGGGCGGTGGAACTGCTCGCCTGTATCATGGCGCTGCGCGACGGGATCATCGCGCCTACCATCGGCTACGAGGAACCGGACCCGGAATGTGCGCTTGACGTCGTGCCCAACGTGGCGCGTGAGGCGCGCGTCAACGTGGCGCTGAGCAATGCCTTTGCCTTTGGCGGGCTCAACGCGGTGCTCGCGCTCAAGCGTTTTGCCTGAGATCTGAGACGCAAAACGCCGCCCCGAGGGGCGGCGTTGGTGGTGATCCGTTCGAGGCGCTTACTGCTGGAGCACAGAGGCTTCTTCATAGGCGGCGGTAAATCCCTTGAGCGACGCGTCGATCTTGACCTTCTGATCGGGGGCTTGTGCCGGGACGATTTCAATTGTCACCTTCACGCCGCGCTTCATGGTGTCGATATCCTGCTGTGTCAGGCCAATGCGCGCGAAACAGCCCGCCATGGTGCAGAACGAATAAGCATAGCTCTTGGCATTGGCGCCATCGACCGAAAGCTTGATCTCTTCGGTCAGAAGCGTGCCGAGAGGGGCCGCAATCGTGGCCCCGGCGACCACCGGCCCGCCTTCCGGCAGGCGGTAGATGGTGAATTCGGCAACCGGATTGCCGGCGCTCTCGGTCAGCAGTTGATACATCTGGCAGAGATCGTCTTGCCCTTCCACGCCGGTGCGAAAGCATTTGATCTGCCAATCGTCATGGGTGGCTTTGATATAGGCGGGGTCTTCTTGCACCGGGCGTCCAGTGTCGAGGCCGACGCTGGGGGTCTCGGCTTCCGGCTGTGCGGCCTCTGCCTCTGCCTCTGCCTCTGCCGGGGCTGCGGGCGCGGGTTGGGTCGCCTCTTGTGCGCTCAGGGCGCCACCCATTGCGAGAAACGCCACAATCGAAAAGCTGGTCAGTAGTTTAAGCATCATTTCCCCATATCGGTCTATGTTTCCGCCGCGCTTTAGCATGGCGGGCGCGCAGAGTCAGGATCAAAACCGCATTTCTGGCACGCCGCCAGCAGCTTTACGCCATCTTGTAACCTGCCGTGAGCATATGGGCGGCAGAATTTGCAGCAGGCACAAAAAGAAAGAGGCCTTGCGGCCTCTTCCTGCGTTTCTCCCCGTCGGACTGGCCGACTTAGTTATTGATCGGGACGCTAGGACAGATGCGCGCACCCGTCAACAGGGAAGGTCGCAAAATTGCGAAAAAAGGCCGCACCCGAGGGGCGCGGCCAGTCTGACAGGGAGGAAGTCACCCAAAACCAGAGGACAATCGGTTTCGGGGATGAATTCACACTGGCATGAAAGGGTTAAATAAGTATGGTCAGCCCGTGATCTTTTCTGGACAGGGGGTGTGAGGGTGCAGACTTCGATTTTCGTCGGCGGCGGTGGCGTGGACTATGCCGAGCCTCAGGAACTCTTGCTGAAATACGGCAATCGTCATGGTCTCGTCGCGGGCGCGACGGGCACCGGCAAGACGGTGACGCTGCAAGTGCTGGCCGAAGGGTTTTCGGACGCGGGCGTGCCGGTGATCCTGTCGGATATCAAGGGCGATGTCTCGGGCATGGCGGTGGCGGGCAGCCCGGACACCAAATTGCACGGGCCGTTCATGGAACGCGCGCAGAAAATCGGCTTTGACGGGTTTCGCTATGATGCCTTCCCGGTGATCTTCTGGGACCTTTTCGGCGAGCAGGGGCATCCCGTGCGCACGACGCTGTCCGAAATGGGGCCGCTTTTGCTGTCGCGGCTGATGAGCCTCTCGGACGCGCAAGAGGGCGTGCTCAACATCGCGTTTCGCGTGGCCGACGAAGAGGGGCTGCCGCTACTTGACCTCAAGGACCTGCAGGCGCTGCTGACATGGGTGGGCCAGAACAGCGCCGATCTGTCGCTGCGCTATGGCAATGTCGGGGTGTCCTCGGTCGGGGCCATTCAACGCGCGCTTCTGGTGCTGGAAAATCAAGGGGGCGCGCATTTCTTTGGAGAGCCTGCTCTGGCGCTTGAAGACCTGATGCGCGTGACGCCCGAGGGGCGCGGCTATGTCAATATTCTCGCTGCGGATCGGCTGATCAATTCGCCCCGCCTCTATGCGACCTTCTTGCTCTGGCTCTTGAGCGAGCTGTTCGAGACGCTGCCTGAGGTGGGCGATGTCGACAAGCCGAAGCTCGTGTTCTTCTTTGACGAGGCGCATCTCTTGTTCGAGGACGCGCCCAAGGCGCTTGTGGACAAGGTTGAGCAGGTGGCGCGGCTCATTCGGTCCAAGGGGGTGGGGGTTTATTTCATCACCCAGAACCCCGATGACGTGCCCGAGGATATCCTTGGCCAGCTTGGCAACCGGTTTCAGCACGCGCTGCGCGCCTTTACCGCGCGGGATCAAAAGGCGCTGAGCCGTGCCGCCGAGACCTATCGGCCCAATCCGCGCTTTGACACGGTCGAGGCGATCCGGGATGTGGGCGTGGGCGAGGCTGTGACCTCGATGCTGCAAAACAAGGGCGTGCCGGGTGTGGTGGAACGCACGCTCATTCGCCCACCCGCGACACAGCTTGGGCCTTGCGATGCTGCCAGGCGCCGCGCGGTGATTGCGGGATCACCCGTGGCGGGCAAATACGAGGTGGCGATTGATCGCCAGTCCGCCCATGAGATATTGGCGGCACGGGCCGAGGCCGCAGCGCAAGAGGCAGAAGAGGCCGAGGCAAAGATTGCCGCAGAGGCCGCCGCCGAAGAGGCAGAGGCCGCGCGCGAGCGCGAGTTCAAGGCCGCGCGGCGCTATTCCCCCGGTGCCTCGACCGGTCAGAGCCGCCGCGTGCGCGAACCCGACAGTCTCGGGGGGGCGCTTGCCTCGGCGGTGATGAAGGAATTGACCGGCACCACAGGACGCCGCATCGTGCGGGGCATCTTGGGCGGGCTCTTCAAGGGGCGCTGAGGCGCGCCCTCTCAGGGTTTGGCCGCGCGTTGCAGCATGCCAAAGAGGTCGCGGGGATCGTCCGGGTCGGCCAAAAGGTCGAGTTCCAGGAAAAGCTCGGTTCCCGCGATATGGTCGCGCACATAGCGTAGGGCCGAGAAATCCTCGATGGCAAAGCCCAC
Organism: Roseovarius sp.; assembly: GCF_018066915.1. Lineage (GTDB taxonomy): Bacteria > Pseudomonadota > Alphaproteobacteria > Rhodobacterales > Rhodobacteraceae > Roseovarius. Next base: position 3,347 of record NZ_JAGPVV010000016.1, on the reverse strand, counting down.
GCTGTCAAAGAGCGTGATCTCATCTGTGCTGCTGCGCCCCTTGGCGGTGCCGTTGATCACCTGCCACATCTCGGTCACGGGGTGGTCCGGGGCAAGCTGCTGGATTTCGCCCTCGATCCGGGTCTGTTCGGGATATTCGACATAGATGGTCGAGCGGCGCAGCACGCCGGGGGCCAGTTCCGTCTTGCCCGGACAGTCGCCGCCGATGGCGTTGATATGCACACCCGCGCCGACCATGTTGTCGGTCAGGATGGTGGCATATTGCTTGTCCGCGGTGCAGGTGGTGATGATCTGCGCGCCTTCCATGCTTTCCTCGGGGGAGGAGCAACTGACCACCTCCAGCCCCAGACCGCGCAGGTTGCGGGCGGCCTTGGCGGTGGCGGCGGGGTCGATGTCATAGAGGCGCACGGATTTGAGGCCGCAGATGGCCTTCATCGCCAGCGTTTGAAACTCTGATTGCGCACCATTGCCGATCATCGCCATGGTATCGGCACCCTTGGGGGCCAGATACTTGGCCACCATCGCCGAGGTGGCCGCCGTGCGCAGCGCCGTGAGCACGGTCATCTCGGACAAGAGCACCGGATAGCCGTTGCCCACATTGGCCAAGAGGCCAAAGGCGGTGACGGTTTGGAGCCCCTCACGGGTATTCTTGGGGTGGCCATTCACATATTTGAAGCCGTAAACCTCGCCATCCGAGGTGGGCATGAGCTCGATCACGCCTTCTTCGGAATGGCTGGCGATGCGGGGGGTCTTGTCGAACAACTCCCACCGGCGGAAATCGGCCTCGATATAGTCGGCCAGACCGCGCAGCATCGGCTCGATCCCGATGTGATGCACCAGCTTCATCATGTTGTCGACAGAGACAAAAGGCACCAGAGCCTTGTGGGAGGGGGCAAGTGTCATCGTGGAAGTCCTCAGCTATAGGCTTGGGTCGGGCGGTCAAAGACGCGGCGGCCAAGGGCCGAGGCCGCGAGGTCAACCATCACCTGCGCCGTGCGCCCGCGTTCGTCGAGAAAGGGGTTGAGTTCCACGAGGTCGAGCGAGGTCATGAGCCCGCTGTCGCAGATCATCTCCATCGTCAGATGCGCCTCGCGGATCGTTACGCCGCCGGGCACGGTGGTGCCCACGGCGGGGGCAAAGATCGGGTCGATGAAATCGACATCAAGGCTGACATGCAGCGCGCCCCCCACAGCGGCAACGCGGTCAAGAAAGGCCGCGAGCGGGCGGGAAATCCCCTCTTCGTCGATCACCCGCATGTCGTGATAGCGGATGCGGCTGGCCTGAAGCGCCTCGCGCTCGGCCCGGTCCACGGAGCGCAGACCGAGGATGCAGATATTTTCCTCGGGCACCGGATGGGCCACCGGGGGAAAGCCGTGAAACCCGGCGCGACCCGTGACATAACCAAGCGGTGTGCCGTGCAAATTGCCCGACGCGGTGGTTTGCGGTGTGTGAAAATCGCTATGGGCATCGAGCCAGAGCACGAATTGCGGGCGCCCTATGGCGGCGGCATGTTTGGCCACGCCCGCGACAGACCCGAGCGAGAGGCTGTGATCGCCCCCCAGAAAAATCGGCAGCCCGTCCTGCATGGCGTCCTCTGCTGCCTGCATCAAGGTGGCCGTCCAGCCCGCCGTTTCCGCAGGGGCATGCACGTGCGCAGGCAGGGCAGGATCGACCGTGGCCGGGGCAGGGCAGAGATTGCCCAAGTCGCGCAAACTGTGCCCGAGATCGCCAAGCGCCTCTGCCAGCCCGGCGGTGCGATAGGCATCAGGACCCATCAGGCAGCCGCGCCGGTCCTTGCCGCTATCCACCGGGGCACCGATCAGAAGAATGGTTCGAGAGGTCATGGCAGGCTCGCGTCTTGGATCATCAAGTCTCAGGATGCTGCCGAATTGAGTTGATTTGAAGCGGTTGTTTTGCACAAATAGAGCAGTATTTGCGCAAATTGGATCAAGGGTTCTGCGAAATGGACGATGCCGACCAGAGATTGATTTCCATGCTGCGGCATGACGCGCGCGCCTCCTTGTCGGATCTGGCGATTGGGCTTGGCATGTCGCGCACCACGGTGCGATCTCGGATCGAGCGGTTGCGGGCCAGTGGGGCGATTGTCGGCTTTACCGTGGTCCTGCGCGGGGATGCCGCCCGCGATCCGGTGCGGGGCCTCATGATGCTGGGGATCGAGGGGCGCGGCACCGACCGCATCTTGCGCCAACTCAACGGGCTGAGTGCTGTGCGCGCGACCCATACCACCAATGGCCGGTGGGATGTGATCGTCGAGATCGGGACCGAGACACTCGAAGAGTTGGACAAGGTTCTGGCGCAGATTCGGCGGTTCGAGGGGATTGCCCAGTCCGAGACAAGTCTGCTCCTCAATACCTGGAAATCGGGGGCCTGACGCAGGTTCAGCGCGCGCGCAGGGCCATCAGCCAGAGTGCGGCCAACCCGAGCGACGCGAGCATGTTCCAACTGGCCATCGACAGGCCCAGCATTTCCCATGGCACCTGATCGCAGCGGACCAAGGGGGCCGCCATGATCTGTTCAAAGAGCGCATCGGTGCTGATCCCATCCGTGCCGGAGGACGAGCAACTGGTCGGACCCTGCCACCAGCCGCGCTCGACCCCGGTGTGATAGCCACCCAGAGCAGCAGTAGTGAGCGCCGCCAAGAAACCTGCAAGGCTGAAAAGGCGGGGCAGGGCAAAGAGGGCAGCAGCACCAAGCGCAATGGCGATGACATGCGGCCAGCGTTGCCAGATGCAGAGCTTGCAAGGCGCCATGCCGCCCAAATGCTGAAACCCGAGCGCGCCCAGCATGAGCGCTGCGGACCCGCCTGCGGCGAGGAGAATGAGGTGTTTCTGGCTCAGCTTCATCAAAAGAACCTCGTCGCGTAAAAGCCGCCAAAGAGCAGGACCACAAAGGCGATGGTCACGAGGCCAAGACGGCGCTCGATGAAATCGCGCACTGGTGCCCCGAATTTCCACAAGAGGGCCGCAACCAGAAAGAACCTGATGCCCCGCGCCAGAATCGAACTGGCGATGAACACGCCAAGCGGCATCGCGGTCCAACCCGACATGATGGTGATGACCTTGTAGGGAAAGGGCGTGATGCCGGCGGTCAAGACCGCCCAGAACCCGAAGTCGTTGAATCGCCCGCTGAATTCGGTCATCGCATCGCCCTTGCCGAGCGCTGCGAGGATCGGCTGGCCGATCTCCTGAAAGGCAAAAGCACCGATGGCATAGCCCAAAAGCCCACCCAGAACCGACGACACGAGCGCCACTGTCGCGATCAACCATGCCCGTGAAGGGCGGGCGAGGATCATCGGGATCATCAGCACATCGGGCGGAATCGGAAAA
>NZ_JAGPVV010000100.1 GCF_018066915.1 Roseovarius sp. | reverse complement strand
ATGGCCCTTGAGCGTGGCAAGGCACTGTATTGCGGGGCCAAGCATCGGCTCTGCCTCTCGCACCGCGTCGCCTTCCAGCAGCTCTGGCACGTAACCCGCCGCGCGTTTCAGCGCCCAACCGTAGGCATCGGCCTCGAAATCGGCGCGGCTCGCGTAGGCATAGCTGAAATCGCTGGAGGCCACCCATCTTTCCGCCCGCGTGCCCCGCGTCAGTGCCAAATGCTGATCGAGGCTATCCGCGACAATGCCGGTGATCCCCGCCACCATCCGCCGGGTGTCACGGTCATTGGCATTGGCCGCGAATTTCAAAAGCCACGGGATCAGACGCGGAAAATAGGACCATTGGATAAAGAGCGGCTTGTTGGGATTGAGGGCGTATTTCAGCCCTGTCCCCATCACGCCGGGCGTGTTGACCGGCACGATTGCCCATTGCGCCAAAAGGCCAGCATTGCCAAACGAGGCACCGGCCCCCGGCCCGTCCTTGTCCAGCAGAGTGACATCATGGCCTGCGCGGCGCAGCCAGATGGCGGCACTCAGCCCGCAGATACCCGCGCCGATGACAATGATCCTGCTCGACATGCGCCACGCCCTCTCTGGATTGCGGCGCCACGTTGCGCAATGCGGGTGGGGGATGCAAGGGGTGTGATCAGCCTTTGCCGGGCTTTTCCCCAACTGGGCCGCCCGCCGCCTGCCAGCCTTTGAACCCGTCGCTGATATGGCTCACGCCCTCTAGCCCCATGTCCTGCGCGGTGCGCGCCGACAGGGCCGAGCGCCAGCCAGAGGCGCAATAGAATACAAAGCGCTTGCCGCTCTGGAATTGCGGTTTGGCATAGGGGCTTTCGGGGTCGATCCAGAACTCGAGCATCCCGCGCGGACAATGAAAGGCACCGGGGATCATGCCATCGCGCTCCAACTCGCGCGGGTCGCGCAGATCGACAAAGATCACGTCCTCGGCCCCATGCAGCGTCAGCACCTCTTCTGCGGGGGCGTGAGGGACGACCGCGTTCGCCTCTGCCACCATATCCTTGATCCGTTTCATCTGATGCCCTCCTTCGCCTGTGTTCGGTGCAGGCTATCTGTGCCGCAGGGCAAAGAAAAGTGGGTGCGCTTGACTTTGCACGCGCCTTGGCTCAGGTCTGCGCAAGATGTAAGGCCGTTGGAGGGCCGGGGATGAGCGACACGGAAAAGAAACCCAATCGGCAACAGGTCTATACGCTCTTGGTCGAAATTGGGCGCAAGAGTGGCGATGGTCTGCCCGACAAGGCAACAGGCGCGGCCCTGATGATCTATGCCTCGGGTGTGGATGAGGCCGAAGCCGTGCGTGAAACCGTGGCAATCCTGAAACAAGCCGATTGCGCGCCGCTTGATGTGTCAGGCTATGGCACCTTGGCCGAGCGTGAGGCGGAAGGCCATGACATTTCCGAGGAAGAGCGTGCCCTCATGCAGCGCGCCTTGGATGAAAATTCGGTCATCGTTGCGCAGATGACGCCGTTTTTTGACTGATCTCTGACCGGCCCCACCTGCGACCAAGCAGCGCAAGCCCGAGGGCTTTCCCCAGCGTAAACTCTACCTTGGATCGCACCATTTCGGGATTGTGTTAGGCGCGCGCAATCTATCGGGGAATGAGAGGTCACAAGTTGGCCGGTGTTCCTGACAAGCGTGTGATCTGAAATAAGATTCCATTTCACAAGGGCCGTTTCAAACGTATTAATACCGTGATTGAACGCACCTAGGTCCGGACCATATCGTAAAAGGCGATAGGGCTGGCACGACCTGTGCATGGGACCGTTTTGCAAAGTTTCGTAGAGGCAGCAGTCTGATGCTCGAAAAGGCTAGGATCGACAGCAGGATGGAGCCGAGTGCGCGCCGCCGCAAGCTGTCCTTTGCCTTTGTCTGGCTGGGGCTTGTGTTCACCTCTGTCTGGATGGTGATCACCGGGCTGAGCGGCCACCTTGAAGTGTTCCTTGTCGGGTTTCTTGCCTTTGGCGGTTTTGCCTTTGTGCGCCTGTTCAAAAACCACTTGCCGCTGGTTTGGGTCAATACCTGCTGGCTCACATCGACCAATGTCGCGATCTTTCTGGGCGCTTGTGTCGTGCATGTCGACGGGCATATCGACATCATGCTGGTTCCGATGGTGGGCTTTCCCTTTGCGGTTTTCTCGATCTATCGGGACAGGTTCCACATTGCCGCGATGGTGGCCCTGCCCATCATCCTGTGGTTCACGTGGTTTGTGCTGCATGACACCTGGGTACCGATCATCGACGAGGTAGCAGCCGTGCGCTTCTATGCCCCGATGGCGGCCCTCACGGCCTTCAGTATCATCGTCTATCCCGTGTTCTATTTCGCCATCGTTTCGGCGCAGCATTCGACCGAGATCAAGCGCGCGCGCCAAGATGCGGAACAGTCGAGCCGTGCCAAGACCGTGCTGCTGTCGGGCATCAGCCATGAGATGCGCACGCCCTTGAATGCGGTCATCGGTCTGGCCGATCTTCTGCGCGAGGATGGTTTGAAGAAAGGCGATGCCCAGCAGGCCGATTTTGCTGCCCGCATCATGCAGTCGGGCGAGACGCTTTTGGCAACGGTGGAAAAGACCATGCATTTCGCCGATATCGCCGCGCGACGGTCGGCGGTCACGCCGGTGCCTGTACCGGTTGCAGAGGTGGTCGCGCGCGTGGTCAAGACCTACCGGGACGAGGCAGCACAGCGCGGCATCACCTTGCAGGCAGAGGATACCGATGCCCTTGTTCTGGCCGAGGCGGCCCTCTTTGAAGAGGCGTTGGAGCAACTTGTCGAAAACGGTGTGCGCTATTGCGGCGCGGGCGGCCGCGTCACCGTGGCGATCCGAAGTATCCGGGCCGGATATCACCGGATCACGGTATCCGACAACGGCCCCGGATTTGGCGCGGTCGATCCGGCACTGGCCTTCGCGCCCTTCGAGCGGCTGGCCCACGCCACGGGCACGACCTTTGGCGCAGGGATGGGGTTGGCCATCGCGCGGATCAAGGCCGAAGCGATGTCGGGCAGCGTTGGCATAGATTTCGACGTGCCAATTGGCGCGCGGGTCTGGATCGAACTGCCCGCGGCTTTTGAAGAGAACACCGCCTGATTGCCGCTCAAGCCGCGCGGTTCATTGCAAGCGTTATGGCCTCATAGGGTTTGAGCACCGGCCAGATTGGCCGGGGATGTTCCGGCAGGCGGGCGCGGTCGAACCCGGCCAGAACGCTGGCCCCAAGCAGGTCGGGATTGCGCCGCAGCCGCCCGATATAGAGGCTCTCGGTGCGGGTGCCCGCGACGATGATTTCTTCATGTCCAGGCAAGAGCAGGTGATGATAAGTCACGATGTCGGGTGTTTCGGCGTAGAGCGCGGAAAAGCCGTTCACCAGATGGCGGGCCGGAACCAGAACTGCCTCGCAGCCAAAGAGATACTCCACCTCGGAGCCCCGGATCACCAAGCGCTGCTGTGGCGACACCGTGATATCACGGCGCAGGCCGAAATAGGGCGCGCGCAGGCGGACCGGGCGGAAACTGCCCATGGCGGGCACACGCCGCGTGACGGTCTGAAGCACCGGCACGATCTGTCCTTCGTCGGTATCCACCAGATGCCCGCGTTTGAGCTGACCTGCGGGCATATAGCCGCTTGGCGTGCAGACCGGCACATTCGCGGTCAGTCCGGGCATCGGCCCGATGGGTTCGATCCGGTTCGACAGCGCGACAAAGATGACGTCGGGGTCCATCTGGCGTTGCCGGGGATCGGTCAGCAGCGTGCGCAAGTCTGCCAGCGGCATCGGATGGGGCGGCGGCAGCGCGATGCTGTGAACGCGGTCCATCTCTGGCCGCTCGAGCGAGAGCCGACCCCACCGGGCGGGCGCATCCCAGGAATAGGTGAGGCGCAGCGTGTCGGTGCGGTCGTCGGCGTGATAGGGCAGGGTGGCGTGGCGCACATCCCCGGCCTGTGTCTCGATCAGGACGATACCCCCGCCCGGCAGTGCCTGAATCGATAGCCCCCCGCTCCAGGGGTGGCTGCGACTAAAGGCGAGAAGGGTCTGTGGCCGTCCCTCGGACGACAGCCGTGTC
>NZ_JAGPVV010000352.1 GCF_018066915.1 Roseovarius sp. | reverse complement strand
GGACGAGACCGAGAGCGTGTCGCCTGAAACCATCGCGGCGGTCGAGGCCGCGTTGCAGCAGGCGGTGCCGGATATTCAGTTTACATCCGTCGAAAGCGTTGGGCCGAAGGTGTCGGGCGAGTTGATCCAGACTGCGATCCTGGCGGTCGTGCTCGCCATTGGGGCGGTGCTGATCTACATCTGGATGCGGTTCGAATGGCAATTCGCGGTCGGTGCGGTGATTGCGCTTGTGCATGACGTGGCGCTGACGGTGGGGGTGTTCTCGGAGTTGCAGATCCAGTTTGATCTGGCCATCATCGCGGCGCTCTTGACGCTTGTGGGCTATTCGCTGAACGACACGGTGGTGGTGTTTGACCGGGTGCGCGAGAACCTGCGCAAATACAAGCAAGTGCCGCTGCGCGAAGTTTTGAACTTGTCGATCAACGAGACGCTGAGCCGGACGATGATGACCTCGGTCACGACGCTTTTGGCGCTTTTGGCGCTCTATTTCCTTGGCGGTGATGTGATCCGGGGCTTTGTCTTTGCGATGATCTGGGGTGTTATCGTGGGCACTTATTCGTCGATCTTCGTGGCCAGCACGGTGCTGATGTGGCTGGGCATCAAGCGCGACTGGTCCAAACCGGATGCCAATGCGGGAACGCAGTTTGCCAATATAGATGCCTGAGGCGCTGAGCGCGGTCTGGGACACGCCGGGGCTTCCTTGGCTCTTGCTGGCGATCGGGCTGGCGGGGATCGTGCGGGGGTTTACCGGGTTCGGCACGGCGCTGATCTTTGTGCCGGTGGCGGGGATCTTCCTGCCGCCCGAGATCATCGTGGGGGTGATCACGCTGACGGGCATTGCCAGCACCTCGGCGCTGTTGCCAAGGGCATGGTCGCAGGCGGATCGCCGCGAAGTGGGGGTGCTGGCGCTCGCGGCACTGGTGACCGTGCCGATTGGTCTCTGGCTCATGGCGCGGCTCGATCCGGTCAGCATTCGTTGGGTGGTGGCCGCAGTTGGCGCGCTGACGCTGGCGGCGCTGATCACGGGCTGGCGGTTCTCCGGGCAGGTGGGGCGCGGGATGCTGCTGGCGATTGGTGCGGTGGCCGGGGTGATTGGTGGATTGACGGGACTGACCGGCCCGGTGGTGATCCTCTTTTACCTCGCCGGGCAATCGGTGGCGCAATCGGTGCGGGCCAATACGATCCTGTTTCTGGCGGCTCTGGATGTTGTGATTGTGATCAACCTGCTCTTGCGCGGGGCGATCAGCGGGCAGATTTTCCTTTTGGCACTGACACTTGCGGTGCCCTATTTCATCACATCGCTGATCGGGCAATCGCTCTTTGACCCGCGTCACGAGCGGCTCTATCGTTGGGCGGCCTATGCGGTGATCGGCCTTGCCGTGGTGAGCGGCTTGCCGATCTGGGTGACAGAAGGATAAGCGATGCGGATGACGGAAATCAGCTTTGACGGGGCGACGCCGATTGACGGCTATGGGCCGGGGTTCTTTCGGGTGGCCGGGCAGGTGATGGAGGGGGCCATTCTGGTCACGCCCAAGGGCGCGCGCACATGGGGTGGCTATGACGATGCGGCATCGCTGCTGGCCCTCGTGTCGGAGGTTGACGTGGTCTTTATCGGGACAGGCGCGGAAATAGCACATATTCCCAGCAGGTTGCGGGCGGAACTTGAAGCGGCAGGATTAGGTGTCGAGAGCATGAACTCGCCCGCCGCCTGTCGCACCTATAACGTGCTCTTGTCCGAGGGACGCCGGGTGGCGGCGGCGGTGTTGCCTGTGTGACGATCCGCGCGCTTATGGCGCTTTTCGATGGTATTGCATTGGGTTAAGCAAGGCGCATGATGCTCGAAGTCTCTGATCTGACAATCGCGCGCGGTGGAATTGCCGTGCTGGAAGGGGTGAGTTTCACGCTCGCCCCCGGTCAGGTGCTTGTGGTGCGGGGGCCGAACGGGATCGGCAAGACCACGCTCTTGCGGACGGTGGCGGGGCTACAACCCCCCGTCTCAGGGCGGATCGCGGTGCCGCCCGAAAGCCTTGTCTATGCCGGACATTCGGACGGGATCAAGGCCACGCTGACCGTCACCGAGAACTTGAAGTTCTGGGCGGAAGTATTTGGCCATAAAGACTATTTGACGGCGATTGAGGCGTTCAACCTTGGCCCGCTGGCGACCCGCCCGGCGGGCGCACTCTCGGCTGGGCAAAAGCGGCGTCTGGGATTGGCACGGCTTTTGGTGACGGGGCGAGCAATCTGGGTGCTGGATGAGCCGACCGTGTCGCTCGACACCGAGGCGGTGGCGATGTTCGTGCGCGCCGTGCGCGGGCATCTGGCAGCGGGGGGCATGGCGCTCATGGCCACGCACATCGACCTTGGCTTGGGTGAAGCGCAGGTGCTCGACGTCGCGGGATATCGTGCCAAGCCTTTGGCAGATCACGATTTTGACGGGGCGTTCCTATGATTGCGCTGCTCCTGCGGGATATTCGGCTGGCGATGCGCGCGGGCGGTGGCTTTGGTTTGGGGTTGTCGTTTTTCCTGATCGTCGTGGTGCTGGTGCCCTTTGGGGTCGGACCGCAAAGCGCGCTTTTGACGGTGATTGCCCCCGGTATCCTGTGGTTGGGGGCGCTGCTGGCGTGTCTGCTGTCGCTCGACCGCATTCTGGCGCTGGATTGGGAGGATGGGAGCCTCGACCTCTTGGCCACCTCGCCCTTGCCGATGGAGGGGATCGTCAGCGTCAAGGCGCTCGCGCATTGGCTGACAACGGGCCTGCCGCTGGTGGCGGCGGCACCGGTGCTGGGCCTGCTGCTCAACCTCTCAGAAGCGGGCTATAAGTGGTTGATAATATCACTTTTTCTGGGAACGCCCGCCCTCAGCGTGATCGGCACATTCGGGGCGGCGCTGACCGTTGGGCTCAAGCGAGGGGGGCTGTTGCTCAGCCTGCTTGTGCTGCCGCTCTATGTGCCTACATTGATCTTTGGGGCCGAGGTGGCGCGGCGTGGGGCGGAAGGGTTTGACGTGACGACCCCGCTCTTGATGCTGGCGGGGATTACCTGCGGCACCATCGCGCTTTTGCCTTTTGCCTCGGCTGCGGTATTGAGAGTGAACCTGCGCTGATGACACGGGAAACACGATGAACCTGAACGCATTCTGGGAATATGCCAATCCCAAGAAATTCATCCAGACCACGGACCGGCTCTTGCCTTGGTTCGCGGGGCTGGCGGCGGTGACGTTGGTGGGGGGGCTGATCTGGGGCTTCTTCTTTACGCCAGAGGATTACCGCCAGGGATCGACGGTAAAAATCATTTATTTACATGTGCCTAGCGCGCTTATGGCGATCAATGCCTGGTTGATGATGCTGGTCACATCGCTGATCTGGATCGTGCGGCGGCATCATGTGAGCGCGCTGGCGGCGCGGGCGGCGGCACCGGTGGGCATGGTGATGACGGTCATCGCGCTTGTGACAGGCGCAATTTGGGGGCAGCCGATGTGGGGCACTTGGTGGGCCTGGGACCCGCGGCTGACCAGCTTTCTCATCCTTTTTCTCTTTTATCTCGGATACATAGCCCTGTGGGAAGCGATCGAGAATGACGACACGGCGGCGGATCTGACCAGTATTCTCTGCCTTGTCGGATCGGTTTTCGCCCTGCTCAGCCGCTATGCGGTCAATTTCTGGAACCAGGGACTGCATCAAGGGGCGTCGCTCAGCCTCGACAAGGAGGAGAATGTTGCGGATGTTTTCTGGTATCCGCTGCTGGTCTGTATGGCAGGATTTGTTTTTCTTTTCATAGCCTTGGTGTTGATGCGGACGCGCACGGAAATCCGCGCGCGGCGGATGCGGGCGCTCTTGGCACGTGAGAGGATGGGGGCATGATGCCGGACTTGGGGAAATACGCAGAGGCAGTTCTGTCGTCTTATGCGGTGTCGATCCTGCTCATCGCGGTGCTGATCGCGGTGTCTGTGCGGCGCTCGAACCGCATCAAAAACGAGCTGCAAGAGGTTGAAAAAAAGGTGAAATCGAATGGCTAAAATCTCGCCCATGATGGTTCTGCCGCTGGTGATCTTTGCGGCGTTTGCCGGTCTGGCCTTTGTCGGCTTGCAGCGGGACAACCCCAATGAGTTGCCCTCGGCCTTGGCGGGCAAGGCGGCACCGGCGGTGGTGGTGACGCCGCTTGGGGAGGGAAAACCATTTGAAGACAGTGATTTACGGGGCGGAACGGTCAAACTGGTGAACTATTGGGCAAGCTGGTGTGCGCCCTGTCGGGTGGAGCATCCCAACCTTGAGAAACTGGCGAAGGACGGGATCACGATTTACGGTGTGAATTACAAGGATAAGGCCGATAACGCCTTGAATTTCTTGAAGGAACTTGGAAATCCTTATGCTGCCATGGGCGCGGATGAGAGCGGGCGGATGGCGCTGGATTGGGGCGTCTATGGCGTGCCTGAGACCTATGTCATTGATGGCAAAGGCAATATCGTTCTTCGCTTTGCCGGGCCGATCACCGAACGGGTGATGCAGAGCACGATTTTGCCCGCCATTGAGGCCGCGCGCTAGAGGCGTTAGGCCCCAAGGCGCGCAACCTTACACTTGGTAAGGTTTGCACGCAGATATTGTAAGGTCCGGCGCCCCCGTCATTCCGGCACCGTGCAGGCCTGCGCGCTGTTGGTCGCGGGCAGCGGACAGGAGGTCTGCTTGGGATTGTCGCCATAGGCACCATAGACAGCGAGCAGGCTGATCAGCCCGGCCTGGGCGAGGATGAGTGCGGTTGTGCGCATGATTTACCCTTTCTCAATCTCCTGCCCTCAAGATTGGGGTGCGGGCATTACGGAAAAAGGGGAATCACCTCACAATGGCATCAGGGGCGTTGGACCGGCGGGGAATGGCCGGAAATTGGGCGTCGCAGGCGGAACTCTGCGCAGGATATGAAAAAGGCGGCCCGGATGAGGGGCCGCCCTGTCGATGAGACCGCGTGGAAACTCAGGCCGCGGATTTGGCGAGGTTGCGCAGCACGTAATGCAGCACGCCGCCATGTTCGATATATTCGATCTCGATCGCGGTATCGATCCGGCATTTGAGCGTGATCGTTTTGGTCGTGCCATCGGCATAGGTGATCGTGCAGGGCACCTCGGCCAGCGGCTTGATCGTATCAAGGCCCGAGATGGCCACGGTTTCCTCACCGGTGAGGGCCAGCGACTTGCGCGTATCGCCGCCTGTGAACTCGAACGGGATGACGCCCATGCCGACGAGGTTGGAGCGGTGGATACGCTCGAAACTCTCGGCGATCACGGCCTTGACCCCCAGAAGCGCCGTGCCCTTGGCCGCCCAGTCACGCGAAGAGCCCGCGCCATACTGTTCGCCGCCAAAGATCACCAGCGGCGTGCCCGCCTCTTGATAGGCCATGGAGGCGTCAAAGATCGAGGTCTGCGCGCCGTCCGGCCCTTTGGTATAGCCGCCCTCGACACCATCGAGCATCTCGTTGCGGATGCGGATATTGGCGAAGGTGCCGCGCATCATCACCTCGTGGTTGCCGCGCCGCGAGCCGTAGGAGTTGAACTCGCGCACCGGCACCTGACGCTCGGTCAGGTATTTGCCGGCGGGGGTGGTTTCCTTGAAGGAGCCGGCAGGCGAGATATGGTCGGTCGTGACCATATCGCCCAAGAGCGCGAGCACGCGCGCGCCCGAGATATTGGAGATGGTGCCCGGCTCTTTGGCCATGCCTTTGAAATAGGGCGGGTTTTGCACATAGGTCGATTGCGCGGGCCAATCGTAAGTCTCGCCTTCGGAGGTCTCGACGGCCTGCCACATCTCGTCGCCTTTGAAGACATCGGCATACTTCGACTGGAACGCCTCGCGCGTGACGGTGCGTTCTACCAGTTCGGCGATCTCTTTTTGGCTGGGCCAGATGTCCTTGAGATAGACGGGATTGCCGCTCTGGTCGGTGCCCAGAGGTTCGGTGGTGAGGTCGATGTTCATGTCGCCCGCGATGGCATAGGCCACGACGAGGGGCGGCGAGGCGAGGTAATTGGCGCGCACATCGGGGGAAATGCGCCCCTCGAAATTGCGGTTGCCCGAGAGCACGGAGGTGGCCATGAGGTCGCCTTCGGCGATGGCCTCGGAGATTTCTTTTTGCAGGGGGCCGGAGTTGCCGATGCAGGTGGTGCAGCCATAGCCCACGAGGTTGAAGCCGATGGCATCGAGATCCTCTTGCAGCCCAGCCGCTTCGAGATAGGCCGAGACGACCTGCGAGCCGGGCGCAAGCGAGGTCTTGACCCAAGGCTTGCGGTTGAGACCAAGCGCGCGCGCCTTGCGGGCGACGAGGCCCGCGCCGATCATCACGTAAGGGTTGGAGGTGTTGGTGCAGGAGGTGATCGAGGCGATCACGACCGAACCGTCACGGATGGTATAGTCCTCGCCTTTGACCTTGACCGATTTGCGCGGGTCGGCGGCGACGGCCGTGGCCGGGCCTTCGGCGGCCATGTCGGCGGCGGCGGGGCTGGCATCCTTGCCGCGATATTGCGACACGACATCAAGGAAGGACGCGGCGGATTTGTCGAGGGTGACGTAATCCTGCGGGCGTTTCGGCCCCGAGATGGCGGGCACGATGGTGCCCATGTCGAGATGCAGCGTGTCGGTGTAGACGGGGGCGTAATCGGAGCCGCGCCAGAAGCCGTTGAGCTTGGCATAGGCCTCGACCAGTTCGACGCGGGCCTCGTCGCGCCCGGTGTTGCGCAGGTAGCGCAGGGTCTCGTCGTCAATCGGGAAGAAGCCGCAGGTGGCACCGTATTCGGGCGCCATATTGGCGATGGTGGCGCGGTCCGCCAGCGGCAGGTGATCGAGCCCCGCGCCGAAGAATTCGACGAATTTGCCCACCACGCCCTTTTTGCGCAGGAGTTCCACGACCTTGAGCACGAGATCGGTGCCGGTCGTGCCTTCGACCATGCGGCCGGTCAACTCAAAGCCCACAACCTCGGGGATGAGCATGGAAATCGGCTGACCCAGCATCGCGGCCTCGGCCTCGATCCCGCCCACGCCCCAGCCAAGGACGGCCATGCCGTTGACCATGGTGGTGTGGCTGTCGGTGCCGACGAGCGTATCGGGATAGGCCACGGTTTGGCCATGCTGGTCGGTGTCGGTCCAGACGGTCTGGGCCAGATATTCGAGATTGACCTGATGGCAGATGCCGGTGCCCGGCGGCACGACGCGGAAATTGTTGAACGCACCCTGGCCCCATTTCAGGAACTGGTAGCGCTCCATGTTGCGCTCGTATTCGCGGTCGACGTTCATCTGGAAGGCGCGGGGATTGCCGAATTCGTCGATCATCACCGAGTGGTCGATGACGAGGTCCACGGGATTGAGCGGGTTGATCTGCTGGGCGTCGCCACCAAGCGCCACGATGCCGTCGCGCATCGCGGCGAGATCGACGACAGCCGGAACGCCGGTGAAATCCTGCATCAACACGCGCGCCGGGCGATACGCCAGTTCGCGATTGGCGCTGCCGCCATTCGCCGCCCATTCGGAAAAGGCGCGGATGTCGTCAAGCGAGACGGTCTTGCCATCCTCGAAGCGCAGCATGTTTTCCAGCACCACCTTGAGGGCGGCGGGAAGGCGCGAGAAATCGCCAAGCC
Source organism: Roseovarius sp. (assembly GCF_018066915.1). Classification (GTDB taxonomy): domain Bacteria; phylum Pseudomonadota; class Alphaproteobacteria; order Rhodobacterales; family Rhodobacteraceae; genus Roseovarius. Next base: position 1,884 of record NZ_JAGPVV010000352.1, on the reverse strand, counting down.
CGGCCTCTTCAGCGGCCGTGATCGAGTAATAGGCGACGGTCTGGTCGCCGACGGTGAGGGTCTTGCGGGTCTTGGCGCTGTCTTGTCCGACGCTGATGGGCATGGGCCGTCCTTTCATGGTCGAGGCTGGATCACTTGCCCATGCTTCTGACCGATTTGAAACGCCCGATCAAGAGGGGGGTAGGAATATTTGTATACTATTGCACACAATTGATCGATATTTCAGGAATTCCCCCCCGACTCTCGAAACCTTGATTGGTTATTGCGGGGCATGCGGCCTAGATACGTAGGGGCACGGATATGATATGTTCCGAATGTGGCTTTGCAGACCGAGCGGGAAGACGAACGATATGCGACACGTGGCAGCGAGCGTATGCGCAGGGCTTTTGTCCCTCTGGGCGGCACAGGCGGGTGCGGAGGATCGGCCTGTGGTGGTTGAGCTCTTTACCTCGCAGGGGTGCGCCTCTTGTCCGCCTGCGGATGCGTATTTTCAGGACCTCGCTGCGCGGGAGGATGTGATCGCGCTGTCGCTGCATGTGGATTACTGGGATTACATCGGCTGGGAGGACAGTTTCGGCAGTCCCGACAACAGCGCCCGGCAGCGTGGCTATGCCAAGGCGGGCGAGCGCAAGATGGTCTATACGCCGCAGATGATCATCAACGGGTCCGATCACGTCGTTGGCACGCGGTTCGAGGATGTCGAGGCGCTGATCGCGCGGCACCGGGCCGAGACGCATAATGGAATCGCCGTCGAGGTGGTGCGCGACGAGGCGCGGGTGCGGATTTCGGCGCGGGCAGAGCCTGCGCGCAGCATGCCGCTTTTGGTGCAACTGGTGCGCTATATTCCCAAGGAAACGGTGGCGATCGCGCATGGCGAGAATGCGGGCCGGACCATCACCTATGTCAATATCGTGACCGAGATGACGCCGCTCACCGTCTGGGACAGCCGTGAACCGCTCGACCTTGACCTGTCGCTGGCGCGCGAGGACAAGGCCATCGTGCTGTTGCAATATGTCGATTTCGGCACGATCGAGGCGGTCGCGCATCTGCAGTAAGGGCGCGGCCCTGCGCGGGCGTCTTTTTGAGTATTTTGTGAACGATGAACGCGGCGGGTCTCGGGGCGCCTCTGCGGTGTTATCCGCCTGTGTGGCTCATGTGGCGCGAGACGCGGCCATCGACGGTCTGGCGTGAATAGTCGAAATCATGGCCTTTGGGTTTGCGGGTGATCGCCGCGCGAATCGCCGCTTCGAGCATGGTGTCGCTGCCGGGGTTGTTGCGCAGAGGCGCGCGCAGGTCGGCCATATCCTCTTGGCCCAAGCACATGTAGAGCTCGCCGGTGCAGGTGAGGCGCACGCGGTTGCAGCTTTCGCAGAAATTATGCGTGAGCGGCGTGATGAAGCCGATTTTCTGGCCGGTTTCCTCAAGGCGCACATAGCGGGCGGGGCCGCCGCTGCGCTCGGTCAACTCGGTGAGGGTGAAGCGTTCGCCGAGGCGGGCACGCAGGTCGGAGAGTTTCCAGTATTGGCCCAAGCGGTCTTCGTTGCCAATGTCGCCCATCGGCATCACCTCGATGAAGGTGAGGTCCATGTCGCGGGAGGCGCACCACTCGGTCAGGGTGAAAAGCTCGTCCTCGTTGAAGCCCTTGAGCGCCACGGTGTTGATCTTGACGCGCAGCCCCGCATTTTGGGCCGCGTCGATGCCTTTGAGCACCTGGGGCAGGCGGCCCCAGCGGGTGATGTCGGCGAATTTCTGATCATCGAGCGTGTCGAGCGAGATATTCACCCGGCGCACGCCGGCTGCATAGAGATCGCCTGCGAAGCGTTCCATCTGGCTGCCGTTGGTGGTGAGGGTCAGTTCCTTGAGTGCGCCCGATTCCAGATGGCG
>NZ_JAGPVV010000347.1 GCF_018066915.1 Roseovarius sp. | reverse complement strand
CGCCATGCACGCATAGTCGTCCATCTTGATGCGATCAAACCAGTTTGAAGGATCGTAAATTGCGCGAAAAGTATGAAATAATTCCATGTTACCAGAATTTGCGCAGTCACAGTTGCTTGTGCACAGATAAGAAAGGTTCTGCGACAGCCCAAACTCACTGCCGAGTGACTGCTTTTTTGAGCCACGGGGCAACTGACTATCCCACCGAAAGTCCACTTCCCGCCCAGAGCGTCGATGATGCCGCGATTGCGAACAATCTCTGTACGGTTAACCAGATCCTGCGGTGTTGCGCTTCGTAGCTACCAGCATGTCGAAAGTACGAAACCGGATAGTCTGCAAAACTTCCTTGTCCTCATTGATGGCCGTCATCAGCTGGCTGATGCAGTAGGCCAGAATGTCTCTGGCATGGACAATTGCCAACCCGTCCACAGATGACTTGATCGCTATCTTGATGCCGTTGTTCTAATACTCTCTGACGCGCGTATCAGGCTTGGTAGAAAATGAAAAGATCAGATGTTCCATCGAGGCCATATCAGCCTTGGGGACGGCATCGAAGAAGTCACCTTGACCGTCTGAAACATTGCAGGGGCTAACGATATGTTTGCAATCAGTGCTGCGCACAATAAACATGGATAGACCGTTGCATCAGAGGTGGGATGGGAAAGCACTTATATAAAGGGAACTCACTGAACCTGTGCAAGGATACGATAGTTATTATTTTTCGTGCGGAACAACCTGCCTGCTAATGGCTTACAACTATAAGGGATACTGGTTTTCTTACCTTTTCTGGTCTCCTTGGTGGCTTTGCCATCATACGTCATTCAAAAATAGTCCACCCGAAATCTGATGTTAAAGAGTACCCTGTCTGGTACTTTCGGTCTTCCTCTTCGCGGCTTTGCCATCATACGTCATTCAAATTTGAGCCATCAATAATAATTGGTCTGATGAGACACGGTGATCTGTCGAGCGGCGTCAGCGAACGAATAGCCTTGTCCTTTCACTACTTTAACCTGACGTGATTTCAGCACGATCGCTTCCGGTTTACATTACTTTCCGACAATTTTGATCCTCCCGCATATTGGGGAAATTTCGACCCAATTGTGGCACATTTTAGTGGGGCACTATCTGGGGCACCACAACGATACTTCCGAAAACTGTCACCTGAAAAAACACTGCGCAGGACACCGAATATATGAATGATTAAAGGAACCAAAATGAACATATTTTTAAACTCACTTTAACCATCTATTAGTAAATCGTCACCCAGAGATGGGTGCAGTCAATTGGAATATAACGAAAAAAACATAAAGAAGGCGCTAAAATACCTCGCCATTGCAATTAAAAATCGCAAAGATGGGGAAATTTATCTACCACTATTTGAGCGACTAGAGAGTGAGCTTGAAAGCTTGCAGGCTAAGACCGAAGTCATAAACAGAGTAAATAAGTGGGCAAATACAAATTAAAGAATAGAAGCTCGAGATCTATGCCCTTCTTTCTCAAGAATTTCATCAATCAAGGCATGAATTTCATTGGGCGTTCGGGGCTTCCAAGTTTTAGTTGGAAAAACAACCAACTCAGCAAGTAGAGCTTGAATCTCTAGTTTAGTTTTCGTGCCATAAACCTCTCGCCCCCGAAGCTTTCTTATCGAGTGCCCCATCATGAAGGCGCGCTCTTCGTTATCAATTTTTGCTACACGCATTCTTGTTTCATAACTGTGTCTGAGGCCAGAAATTTGGTGATTTGCAGAAGGAAATAAGCCTTTTTCCTTGAAGTGTTTTGAGACAGTATTACTAAAGTTCCCTTTACCTCGATAAGCTGGGAAACCACAAGGATTTCTCCTCATAGCTTCCAAGGCAGCACCCAGCAGGGGAACCTTTCTATTCGATGACTTTGTTTTAATTTCCCTTTTGTTGTCGCCCTCAGTTTCAAGCTTTATTTCGATGTGCGGAACCTTTTCAGCTAGCTTAATTGATGTCGCTGGAAGATCATAAATCTCAGTCTGACGACATCCGGTTTCGGCACAAACAATCAAAATATCGCGAGCTTGTTCGTTTAAATCTTTCAGCTTTTCGCCAGTCAAAATTGTTTCCTGAATCCACTTTGGGGTAAATTCTGGTTTCCGGCTCTCGGCAGAAAGTCGCTCCCATCGAGGTTTTTCGATAGGATTTAAATCATTAAACGGGTTGAAATACTCGTCAACGTGCAGATGAGAGTAAAATGCATCAACTATCATCCGAAGATAGCCAATGTGCTTATGGGCGTATGCTGTAGTAATTTCCTCAGTATCGACTCTATTTGCCCAATAGCGGCGAAAGGCGTATGCATCGTCCTTTGTAACCTTGATGACCGGTTTATCTTCAATAGCCTCTTCAAATGTCTTGCTTGCACGCTTGTACTTGTTGCCCCACGTCCGTTTTTGGCGCGCGTTCTTATTTTGCACGTGCGAAGGTAGATATTCTGACATCTTTGTGGCCACTTCTGAGACCATTGTTTCAGGCAATTCAAATCCTCCAAGCGAAGCCGCGAAAAGAGCACTTTGCCCGCTTGGATCTACTGTCTGCAGTTTTGATAATCTGGAAAGGAGCACATCAAGACTGCCTTCGGCCAGCTCGGTCGCCGTTGCCGGGCGTAAGCCCTCCCGGTTTGCGAGCTGAAGCATTGCACGAAATGTCTCCGTTGAACCGGGGGATTGTGTTCCGGCTTCACGAGCCTCAAGCTCCAGAAGCCATTTCTGCTTCACCTGCGGCACTAACGCCTCTGCAGCAAGCTTGCTATCGGTGCCAAGTGACTCGCTTATATGGCTTTGAGCAAAGACATTCCGGTACTTCTTGGGGCACCTCATACGGAACCAAAACACGTTTCCGCGCTTGATGAGATTTTTCATGGCTAGTTCCGAAATTGTATCACAAATTGTATCACATTTCTCGCATACCTCACCCCACACCGCTTGTCCATATTTCAATAAAATTGCTCAAAAACAATAATTTAAAACCAAATTGGCGCGCGCGGCTTAGTTTGAGATGTCCCGCCCCCGGGCACCACTAACTCCACCTTTACTTCAATGACTTGTGACCGCATTGTGCGGCGCACCTTAGTTCTGTCGCGCAGGAAGTGCTCCTCGCGACAGCCCGGGATTTCGCACGAACGTGGGTTTTCAAGACGTGCTGTGCATGACAGACTTGGAACTGATTGGCGTGACCCACACGGGAAACAGGCTTCAGGCACGGTTCGTTCACACATTCACCGGCGCGGTTCACACCCTGGACGCAGATCAGGTTGCGATCGAGGCTGGCAGCCCCCCTGTCCAAGACCTCCACAACGATCTCAGCGCCTGTCTGCAAGAGCCGGGCGCAACGCCGATACCCGGCGGCATCACGCGCATCGGCGGTGCCGTGGCCTTACGCGATATTCATGCCGCAATGCGCGAAGCCCATCTGGCAGCGCGCCTGATCTGGCGCGGGATTTCCAGTGATTGGGCGCACCATCGCGTGGCCGTAAAGAACAAGGCCCACAAGGCTCTCTGATCCGGCCGGGTCAGTTGCCGCAAAATGGCTGCGCGGCGACGGTCAATCCATCGCCGCGCAGATCATGCAGTGGTTACAGGATGAAATCGGACGCGTCGAGATCAGCCAATCTTACGTCGTCGATCCGGAGCACATCGCCTGTGCCGAAATTCAGGAAAGTATCGCCTCTGCGTTCGCTCGCAAGATCGAGCAGCGCATCAAAACTGGCAATCCCATAGGCGCTCAGGTCTATCACGTCTGTGCCAGTCCCGAAATCGGCGATCTTGTCGAGACTGCCATCCCTTGCGAACACAAAGACATCATTGCCAAGGCCACCTTCATAGGTATCAACGCCTTCGCCCCCTTGCAGCGTGTCATTGCCGCGACCGCCAAGGACCCGATCATTGCCATCGCCGCCGTCGATGTTGTCATCACCGCCTCCGCCCTTGAGACGGTCTTTGCCATCGCCCCCGCGCAAGACGTCATCACCAGCATCGCCGCGCAGAATGTCATCGCCGATTCCGCCTTCGACCGTATCATTGCCGCCATCGCCGCGCGCATTGTCGTCGCCGTCGCCGCCCTGCACAAGATCATCTCCCAGATCCCCGCGCAGCGTGTCATCGCCGCCTCCGCCGAGAACGCTGTCGTCACCACGATCCCCGCGAATACGGTCATCCCCCGAACCACCGTCAACCAGGTCGTCGCCCGCCCGTCCCCGCATGTCGTCATCACCGCCATGCCCGCGGATATGCTCCGCCTTTGAGCGTCCGTGAATACGTTCTCCTGATGTCGTGCCGTCGATTGTGACGCTTGGGGGCGTGCCCACATCGCCCGAGCCTTGATCCGGCGTGCCGTCATCGCTGCCCGGCGTTGGCGTGCCGCCGTTTGCAAGGCTGTTCAGGCGCTGCGAATCCGACACTGTGGCGTCACGCTCGATGATGGTTTTGTTTGCAGCGTTCTTGCGCTCGTAAATCCCGTTCGAGATTTCTTCCTTTGTGCCGTCCGCATAGGTGACTTCGATCGATGTGCCGACCACCTCCACGCTGATCACAACCGCAGACCGGGCAGAGAGGCCCGCCTCGAAGGATTCGGCCAGTGCGCCCAATCTGGCGGTATCGGCAGCCGTTGCGCGGCGTTGCTGCACCGTGTCGCCGTCCGAATTCTTGCGCTCGTAAATGCCTGCCTCAACTTCCTCGCGTGAGCCGTCCGCGTATTCGATCTTGATCGTGTTCGATCTCCGTTCGATCGCAAAGATGTCCATTTGGAATACTCCTATCCTCCGACATGGGCCCAACCTACTGCCGCTTGCAGCCGCCCGAACCGCCCAAGGGTCGGGCGAAATTTCCGACCATGGTCTGAAAGGAGGGGGATTAAAAAAATGCCCCCGGCCTCAAAGACCGGGGGCGACGACGGCTAGGTCTGGGGAGCCAAGCACGCCGTTAACGCCCACCCGTGGGATGCTCCGGGATCAGCAAATCCGGGTCATGCGGACCGGCAATCCGGACAGGGTGGTAAGAAATAGGGGTCGTCTCTCTCTCGTGTTGACCAAGAGTTGGGGAACACTCGCGCAACGGCAGGTCCCAAGACAGGGCCGAAAGTCGGGGGCATATCGGCACGAAAGTCTGATCTCCTCCGGCCTCAGAGTCCCTTTTCTCGCGCCATCAAGGCGGCTTCGACCCGGTTGCGAACGTGCAGCTTCTGCAAGATGTAGCTCATGTAGTGCTTGACCGTGGCTTCGCGCAAACCAAGCTCTTCGCCGATTTCCCGATTGGAGGCCCCGCGCGCCACAAGACGGAGAATCTGCTCTTCACGATGCGTCAGATCCGAGATTGGATCGGAGACGCGCGCATTCCGGGTCTTGCCCGCCCCCATCGCCGAGAGCACCTTGCCCGCCAGTCCTGGCGAGATGAAACTGCCGCCCGCGTGCACGCTATGCAGCGCTTCGATCAGGGTCTCGACCGCGACGCCCTTGAGAACATAGCCAGAGGCCCCCGCCTTGAGCGCCCGCAAGAGATCATCATCCTGTTCCGAAACAGTCAGCATGATGATGCGAACGGTTGGAAACTGCTCGGATATCCGTTCGGCAGCCGTCAACCCGTTTCCCGGCATCGAGATGTCGAGCAAGGCGATGTCCGGCAGGACCCTTGCGGTTGCCGCCACCGCGTCATCGGCGCTTGTGCACTCTGCCAGCACCTCGAAACCGCCGTCTTCGTGCAAGGATCGGATGACGCCACCGCGAAACAAGGGGTGATCATCCGCAATGACGATACCGATACGCTCTGTCATGATACACTCTGTTCAATCTGTAGACGCATGATCAACCGCGTGCCCCGCCCCGGTGCCGTATCGACATTGAACATCCCCCCAACACTCTGAACCCGCTCCCGCAACCCGGCGAGACCGATACGCCCGTTGTCGATCTTGGCCTCTGGATCAAAACCACACCCCCTGTCGCTTACCGAGACGACAAGGCTCTCGGCCTGCATCGCAAACTCTACCTTTTGCCCAATGCCGTCCGCGTGACGCCAGGCATTCATCAGGCCTTCTTGCACGAAACGAAAGATGCAAATGAGTTGCGGCAGACCGGGCCGCAGGTTTTCAGCCTCGTCATCGCTGCTATCGAGAATAACATCGGTCTGCGTGCGTTCGGCATGCGCTTCGGCGGCCCTCCGGATCGTTTCCGCGATGCTGGCTCCTTCCAGTTTGGGCAGCACCAAACCGCGCGCCAATCCGCGAATATCGGCCAACGCCTCATCCAGCGCGCGCAAGATCAGCTCTGCCTCCTCGGGTCCGCCGGCCTTGCGCCACGCGCTGATGCGCATATTGGCAAAGGCCAGGGCCTGCGCCGGACCGTCATGCAATTCCGCCCCAATCCGCCTGAGCAGTTGCTCGTTGAGCGCCGAGAATTGTTCCGACGCATTCTGGATGCGCAGGCGCAACAAATCGTTTTGAAGCCCCACCTTGGTGATCTGTCGCAGGCGTTGCTGCAATTCCGACTTTTGAAATTCAATCATCCGACTGCCTGCGCGCACAATGCCGAACAGAGTCACAAAAGTCAGACCAGCAACCGCCGCGACAACCGCCCAAGCCGTCCGGCGCGCGACACGCAGGTCATCATTGAGTTCGCTGGCATCCTGATAGAATTCGGCAACGGCTATGATCTCTCCTGTCCGGATCGAATGGATCGGATTGTAAACTTCGAGCAGCGGCAGACCAAACGCGCGCTCGCCGCGGGATTCGTCGTGGTCCAGATCGTCAAATCCGGCGATGATATCCCCTTCCCAAGCCTCCAAAAGGTCGCCATGCGGCTCGAATGTCTGTCCGATGATTGCTGCATCACTGGCATAGGCCACAAGTCCGCCTTGCTTCCATATCTTGACGGACAGAATCCTTTCCCGCACCGCAGGCCGCGCAAGAATTTCCTCAAGCTTGGCGCGCCGCTCCTTGGACAGCGTATCGCCGTCCGCAAGGTCCTGCGAAAGCGGTGCGATCAGGCTCTCCATGTAGACGGCTGCGGAAATAGCCGAGTTGCGCACCACAGCGCTCTCGATGCGTGAATTGACAAAGGCTCCGATCAGAACCATTCCGATCAGGCTGACAATGCCCCCGACAATGGCAAAGCGGCGGTGCAACGGCAGGCCATGAAACGCCCCGAAGATGCGCGCCGAGGGTTTGACCGGTCCATGGTCCAGACCCGACTCATCGACAGCGTATTCTTTTTCCACAACTGTCACGGGCTCTCCTGCCACACTGCATGCGGTTTCGCGACTTGGGTATCAAGCGGTCATCTGCAACGCCGGATCATCTAAACCGAGTTCCGTCCGTTCTTGCCGGATGTGTCAAGCCTGACAGAGGTTCTACGCGATCCGGAGGCCCCGGTCTTCCGACTAAAGTCGGCTTCTTCGGCTCTTAACCTCAATCCGCACGACAGATGCGCTGATCCCGCGCACGCCCTCAGCCAAGTCCGTTTTCCCTCAGGATACGAGGGATGTTCTGCTTCACCTTGAAAAACCCGGCCGTAGCTTGCGGCCAGATCGCAAGGTCCCAGGCGCGCTGCCACTCGGTCAAGGCGATGCCCCGCGCCGCAAGAGAGGACCGAGCCTCGTCCAACCAGTCAAAAAGAGGACCTTGTGTCACATAAGGGGTCACGATCTGTGTCGCCCCGGATTTCACCGCCCAATCCGCGAGTGCTGCGGGATGATCAGCGCGCGCCATGTCCACCGCCACACCCAGTCGCGCGGCGGCATCGTCGAGCGCGCCCGCCTCGAACCGATGGACCGCCTCGGAGACCGGCAAGGGTGAGCGAAGATGACTGCTGGCCAGTGTCACCACGGCGCGAATATCAAGCGCGGCACGGTCGAAATCCTCGACCCGGCAATCCTCATCGGTGATCAAGAGCAAGGTTGGGCGACCGGGTTGCGGACCCTGCACCGAGCGCAAGGGCTGCACAGGCGGCAACCCCTCCGGCTCGGTCGCCTCAAGCCCTTCTGTCACTTCGGTAAAGTCCGAAGCGCGCGGCGTAAAGCGCCCGTTGGTAAAGGTGGCGATGTTGTCAGCGCGCGCCGGATAGGGCTTGCCTCTGGTGTGCAGGCCAGCCACCCAACGCCAGCCCAATGTGTTCGACGCCGCATCCCCGTCGAGCAGATACCGGTAGAAAAAATCCGCCCCAAGACGCCACGGCAAACCAAGGGTGAAAATCCAAATCGAGGCGAACCACATTCGCGCGTGATTGTGCAGATACCCGGTCTCGACCAGCTCCGCAGCCCAGGCATCGAAACAGGCAAGGCCGGTCTGCCCGTCCATCGCCCGCGCCACCTCGCGGCGCAGGCGGCGGTCGTGATCAAGGGCGGCAAGATCGCTCTCAAGACCCTGCACATAGCTGGCCCAGACCTGCGGACGGCGCTCCAACCAGCCTTTGAAATAGCCGCGCCAGATGACCTCCTGCACGAATTTTTCAGACTGCTCCGGACCATGCGCCGCGACCGCCATTGCCACAACCTCGGGTTCGAGCACCAACCGTCGCCGGATATAGGGCGAAAGCCCTGACACCGCGCTGTGCGCCCCCGGCCCATTGTCGGTGTTGCGACCATTGGCATAGCGCCGCCCCATGCGAGGCGCAAAGGCGGCGAGCCTCGCCTCGCCCGCAGCACGGGTCGCACTCCAGTCGGTCATCGCGGCTCCAATCTCTTGCAATAACAACGGGCAATCTGGGACATGACGCATTCGGCACCGATTTCAATATGGGCGCTGCGCCGCGTGTTATGGGAAAATTTCAGGGCGGTGGAATAATCCCGCCTTTGCCCCGTTTGCCTAGCAGAACAACTTGCAGGAGACGCAGATGCATCGCCCGACATTCCAGACAATCGTCACCCCACATCGGGTGGCCTCGCCCTCGGGCACCTTGCCTGCGCAGGTCATCCAACCGGCGGGATTATCCGGCCTGCCGCCGCTGGTGGTTCTCCACGGTATTTCGCGCAACGCTGATGAGTTGGTGGCTTTATTCACGCCAGAGTCCGAGAGAAGCGGGCGCATCGTGGTCGTGCCGCATTTTTCGGCCTCTGCCTGGCCACATTTCCAGCGGCCATGCCGCGCCGCGCGGCCCGATCAGGCGCTCTTGGCCCTTCTGTCGCATCTGGCCATGCTAGATGCCGCTTTCGCGGGGCCGGTGGACATCTTCGGGCACTCCGGGGGCGCGCAACTCGCGCATCGCTTTGCAATGCTTTATCCGAACCGGGTGGGGCGGCTCAACCTTGCGGCGGCAGGATGGTATTGCCTGCCAGACACCAGCATGGCCTATCCTTACGGTCTTGGGGTTGATGCCGATCCCGGTAGCCTGTCTTGGGCGCGGCGGCATGAACAGGCGCTGAGCGCCTATTTGCGCCTGTCGGTTCAAGTGTTCGTTGGCCTAGAGGATTCGTTGCGCGATGACGCCCTGCGCCAGTCGCCCAAACTGGACCGGGTTCAGGGAGCAACACGCATTGCGCGGGCGCAGACCTATGTCGAGCATTTCCGAGCGGCGGCGCGCGCCAAGGGCATCATACCCGACATCACCCTCACGCAGTTGCCGGGCGTGGGCCATGACGTGGCCCAAGCGATCCGAGACGCAGGCCTCGCCGCCAAGGTGACAAGCCATGGCAACGCGACCTGCGGCTGGCCGTCCCTTGCTGTCGCAAGCTGAATTCTTCCCACCTCTGTTCAGGATACCCCCCATGACACATGACCTCCTTTCCTCTGTCTCCGATGCCAAATGGACCTTCTCGACCCGCCGCGTGGATCGCAGCGCAATTGCCGGAATGGACACTGACTTTGCCGCGGCTCGCCCCGGCGATCTGATCCTCGCGCAGGTCGAAAGCCTTGGGCAACATCAGCGTGTTCAGCTTTCAACGGGGCGTCCGTCCTTGATTTATCCGGGCGACAAGGTGGTGCTGGCTTGCGGCGCGCGCTATGCTCCGGACCAGTTCGAAGGGCTGGCCGAGATTGATGCTGACGGGGCCGACCTGCTGGCCGGGGGCGGCTGTATCGGACGGATGGTGTCCCGCAACGAGCGGATCAGGAACGCAACCCGCCTCTTGCCGATGGGTCGGCTGCTCGATATCGCCGGACAGCCCGTGAACCTCGAGCGCTTCGCCTTGCCGCCCACGAATGTCGCCCGCGATATTCCGGTGATCGTGGTTCTGGGCACGGCGATGAACTCGGGCAAGACATTGGCCACGGCACAGCTCTCGCTGGGGCTGCGGCGCGCGGGCTACAAGGTGGCCGCACTCAAGGGCACGGGCACTGGGGCATTTGGTGATTTCAATGAATATGCAGACACGGGCGCGCATTGGGTGGCCGATTTCACCGATGCCGGCATGGTCACGACCTACCGCGAACCGTTGGAGCGGGTAAAGGCCGGGCTCGACCTCTTGCTGGCCCATGCGGCGGAACGGGGCTGCGAGATTGCCGTCATGGAAATCGCCGACGGCTTGTTCCAGCGGGAAACCGGTGCCTTGATCGCGGACCCATGGCTGCGCGACCGTCAGTCGGGGTTGATCTTTGCCTGCGGCGATGCTGTTGCGGCGGCGGGCGGGGTGGCTGAACTGGCCCGTCATGGGCTGCGCCCCGATGCGCTGACCGGCATCCTCAGTTGCTCGCCCATGGCGGTGGCCGAAGCAGAAGGGGCCACAGGCGTGCCGGTGCTGCGCAAGGGAGATCTGGCCGACCCTGCCGAGGCGAATGTCTTTGCCTTACGCGCGTTTGGCATGGATCGGCGGGCGGCCTGATGGCGCTGCCCCCTCTTCTGGATCGCGGGCGCGGGCGTGGCCTCGCCCTTGTCGCCGCACTCACGCTGGTTCAGGGCGTGGCGGCCGGGGCCGCCGCCTTTGCCACCCGCGCCCTCTTCGAGGCGATGCAGAGCGGTGGTGCCTTGCCGCCCATCGGTCTGGTCGTTCTCGGGGGTGCGGGGGGCTTGATCGCGACCACACGCATCGCCGCGCGGTATCTGGGCGAAGGCATCGGCCAGGACTATGCCCGCCAGATCCGGGCGGCCCTCTTCGAGCACGCAGCGCATATGCCCGCAAGTGCAGTGGCAGAGCGGCGCGCGGGCTATATGTCGCTCCGCTTTGTCGGGGACATGACGGCCTTTCGCAACTGGCTGGGCCTAGGATTGCCGCGGCTTGTCGCAGGGGCCGTGCTGATCCCGACGATGCTTGTGGTGCTCTGGCTGCTCAATTCGGTGTTTGCCATGGCCGTGGTGCCGGTCTTTGGGATCACGCTCTTTGCCATCACGCTCGGCGGCATGCGGTTGATCCCGCTGCAACGGCGCCTGCGGGTGCGCCGGGCACGGATCGCGGCAGACATGGCCGAACGCATGCCATTGGCCCCGCAATTGGACCGTCTGGGCCGACGGGGCAAGGAACTGGCACATCTGGACAAACGCACCACGGCCATGATCCGCGCCGCCCTGCGCCACCGCCTGAGCGCCGAAACCGTCAATGCGCTGCCCGATCTTGCCGCCGGGCTGGCAGCGGCTCTGGTCATTCTGACGGGGCACCGCGCCGGTTTGGGCACTGGCGACATCGCCGCCGCACTGGCCGTGCTGGGGCTTTTGCTATCCCCTCTGCGCGACCTTGGCGGGGTCTGGAACCATCGCGCCGCTTTTCGCGCCGCCGCGATCAAGGCCCAAGCTGCGCTGTCGCGGCAGAAGCGCGATCTCTACCGGGCCGGGCAAAGCCTTTCGAAAGGCACGGTCGATGTCACGTTCGAGGATGTCGTCCTGCCATCGGGTCAAGTGCTGTCCCTGCACGCCAAGGGGGGGACCGAAACCTGTCTGCCCATTGGCGAGGTCGATGCAAAGGCGGTCAGCGACATGCTGCTTGGTCTGGAGACGCCCTCAGCGGGCCGCATCCTCTTGTCGGGTGTGGACCTGCGCGATCTGAGCCGTGGCAGCCTGCGCCGCCATGTGCACAGCGTCAGCAGCAGCCCGGAACTCCTGCAAGGGTCTTTGCGCCGCGCGCTATTGATGGGCTGCGACACCCGACCAGAGGACGCAACGCTCGAACATCTGGCTCGCGACGTGGGCCTTGGCCCCCTGCTCGATCGGCTGGGCGGGTTGGATGGTACGGTTCTGGAGGGGGGCAAGAACCTGACCCACACCGAACGCTTGGCGCTCGGAATCGTCCGTATCAAGCTTTTGCCCCCAAAATTGCTGGTGTTGGGGCTCGAGGTGGATGATGGTCTGCGCATGCGACTGCGGGGACATCTGCCGAAAAGAGGTGCCACCATCCTCCGGCTTGGCGGCGCAGAGCGATACACGTCTTCGGCGGCCTGACGGGCACGCGAGCTTTCCCCCCTTGCCCCCTGCGCTCAATCGGTGATCGCGGCCCCGTCCGAACGCGGATCGGCGGCGGCCTCGATCAACCCACTGGGATGGCGCACCACAGCCCCGGCATGGCCCGCAAGATCCGAATAGGGCGCGATCAGCTCGACCTCATGCCCGGCCCCTCGCAACGCCGCAATCAGGTCCGGATCAAACCGATCCTCGAGTTTCAGTGATGTGGTGTCCTGCCCCCATGTCTTGCCCAAGAGCCAACGGGGGGCGGTCACGGCCGCTTGCAGGTCCATCCCAAACTGCGCGTATCGCGTGAAGACGGCGGATTGCGTCTGCGGCTGACCTTCGCCGCCCATCGTGCCATAGGCCATGATCCGCCCGTCGCGCAATTCGGCCATGGCGGGGTTGAGCGTGTGGAACGGCCGTTTGCCGGGGGCAAGCTGGTTTGGCCCCGGAGCCAGCGAAAACCCCGCGCCCCGGTTCTGAAAGAAAACGCCCGTATCCGGGCAGGTGAGACCAGAGCCGAATTCCCAGAACACCGACTGGATAAAGCTGACGATAGTGCCCTCCGCGTCGCAGGCCCCCATCCAGATCGTATCGCCCTCTTTGGGCTCATAAGGCCAGGGCAGGGCCTTGGTTCTGTCGATCCGCGCCGCCAGCACGTCAAGCGCCGCACCCGTAAGCCAATTCTGCGCCGGTGTCGCCATATGGGTGTGGTCACCCAGTTCGGCATTGCGCCGGATGAACGCCTGTTTGGTGACCTCGATCAACCCGTGGATGTGATCAAAGCCTTCGCCCTTTACCACACCCAAACGGTCAAAGAGACCGAGGATCATCAGGGATGAAACCCCCTGCGTGGGCGGTATCATGTTGTAAAGCCGCCCTTGCGAAGTCTCCAAGGTCAAGGGCGTTACCTGCTCTGCGGCATAGGCGCTAAAATCCTCCATCCGCAGCGGGCTGCCGTTCTCCTCAAGATAGGCGGCATGGGTGCGGGCCAGCGGACCGTCATAATAGGCGCGTAGGCCCTCGTCTGACAGGTGGCGCAGCGTGCGGGCGAGGGCCGGTTGGCGCAGATGCGCGCCTGTCTCTGGCACCTTGCCGCCGATCAGAAACGTCTGGGCAAAGCCCGGAACATCACGCAGCCCCTCCAGCTTTTCGGCCGTGGTGCGGGATTGATTGCCGGTCACGGCGATCCCGTGTTCGGCATAGGCAATCGCCGGGGCCAAGAGGCGCGAGAGCGGCAGCTTTGCGTCCTGCACCCCAAGCGCCGCCTGCCAGCCGCCGATTGTGCCGGGCACCGTCAGCGCGGCCAGACCGCCCCGCGTGGGGATGGCACGAAGATGCCCGCGCACCGCATACCACTCCGGGGTCGCGAGCTTTGCCGCCTGACCGCCTGCGAAGATACCGACCGGCGGCTTGCCCGGCTGCTTGATCAGCCAGAAGCCATCCCCGCCGATCCCGTTCATGTGCGGATAGACCACCGCAATCGTCGCGGCGGCGGCGACCATGGCCTCGATCGCCGTGCCACCGTCGCGCAACACATCGCGTCCTGCCAGAGCGGCGGCGCGGTGGGGCGCGGATACCGCGCCGTTATATCCCAAGGCTGCATGGAGCATGGCTCACCATCCGATCGCTTGGGGCAGCCACGTGGCCAGCCCCGGTGAGAAATACACAAGGCTTAGTGCGACCAGTTGGAGGCCGATGAAGGGTATCACGCCTTTGTAGATGTCCGCGGTCGTGACTTCGGGCGGGGCGACGCCCTTGAGAAAGAACAGCGCCCAGCCAAAGGGTGGCGTGAGAAACGAGGTTTGCAGATTCATCGCCACCAGTATGGCGATCCAGGTCAGATCCGCCCCCGACTGCATGAAAATCGGTAAAAAAAGCGGCAAAGCGATATAGGAAATCTCGATCCATTCCAGAAAGAATCCCAGCACGAAGAGCAAGAGCATCAGGAAAAAGATCTGGCCTTCCAACCCCCCCGGAACGCTGGAAAACGCTGATTGCACCAGATGTTCGCCGCCAAGTCCACGAAAGGCCAGCCCGAACGGCTGGGCAAAGATCAGGATCAGGAACACCATGGCAGAGGTGACAAAGGCTGCGCGCACCGCGTCGCGCAGGATCGAGAGATTGAGCCGCCCCGCCAATGCCGCCAGAACGATAGAGCCAAAGGCACCCATGGAGGCCGCTTCGGTCGGCGCAGCGACACCGCCGATAATCGAGCCCAGAACCAGAACAATCAGGGCAATGGGCGGGAACACGACCTTGATCAGCTTGCCCGCCAACTCACCGCGCAGCATCGCGGCGCGTTCCTCGAGCGGGATGGCGGGTAGGGTCTTGGGCGAGAGAAACCCGAGGATGAGGACATAGCCCACAAAAAGCCCCGCCAGCATCAGCCCCGGCAAAAGCGCCGCCGCAAAGAGCGTGCCCACGGATTGCCCCATGATATCGGCCAGCAGGATGAGAACCAAACTGGGTGGGATGATCTGCCCCAGCGTTCCCGAGGCACAGATCACACCTGCGGCCACGCTGGCGCTGTAGCCGCGCTTGATCACCGGGCCGAGCGCGATCAGCCCCATCGTGACCACGGTCGCGCCAACCACCCCCGAGGCCGCCCCCATCAGCACACCGACAAGGATGATGGCCAGCGCCATGCCGCCGCGCAGCCCGCCCATGGCAAAGCCAATCACCTCCAGCAGGTCTTCGGCTATTCGGGATTTTTCAAGCATGATCCCCATGAAGATGAAGAGCGGCAGCGCCAAAAGCGTGTAATTGGTGATCACCCCGAATATCCGCGCGGGCATCAGCGTGAAGAGCATGGAGCCAAAGCCCATGTAGCCAAAGACAAACCCTGTTACGCCAAGGCAGATCGCCACCGGCATGCCGATCAGCAACAGGATAAAGAACGCGCCGATCATGCAGAGCGCGAGAATTTCTGTATAGGGCATCGGTCCTGCCTATTCCTGTCTTTCTGGGGAGGGGGTCATCAGTTTGAGCGCGGCATGGCCGGTCATCGCGACCGCCTGCACCGCCAAGAGCACAAAGGCCACGGGCATGCTCGCCTTGAGCAGGTAACGGTATCCGAGGCCACCGGGATCGGGCGAGCCTTCGTTGATCGCATAGCTCGATTGCACATAGGCGATGCAAAGCCATGCAATGATCAGCGCGATGACAAAGAGCGCGGTGTTCGAGACGAGATCGACCAGCGCCTGTGTTTTGGGCCGCATCGTGCCGTAGAAGATATCGACCCGAACTTCGCCTCCTTGATTGAGGCCATAAGACATTCCAAAGAGCGCGCTCACAGCCATGATGTGCCACTCGGCTTCTTGCAGCGCGACGGTGCCATAGGAAAAGAGGTAGCGCGCCAGCACGTTGAACGCGACGACCAGCACCAGCGCTAGCGCGCTCCATGCCGCGACATGTCCGATCCCACGGACGAGGCCAGAAGCCCCGTCCGTGACGCGTTTGATCCCCGTCTGCATCACAAGGCGTAGAGCGGCTTTTCGGACACGGCGGCCCAACTGTCATGCTCGGCCTTGAACGCCATAAAGGCGTCATGCACCTTTTTGGTCGCGGGATCGGCTGCGGCACCTTCTTCCAGCACCTTTTGCGTGACGGCTTTCAACTCGTCGACCACATCTTGAGGCAAGGTGTTGGCGATCACGCCCTCATTCTCGACCAGATCCTTGAGGGCTGCGGCATTGTTGGCCTCGCACCAAGTGTGGCTCTCGAGGTTGCAGGCCATCGCAGCGGTGGACACAATCGCCTGAAGATCGGCAGGCAGCGTGTCCCACGCGGCCTTGTTGATCAAGAGTTCGGTCACGTTCGAGGGTTCGTGCCAGCCGGTCGTATAGTAATATTTGGCCGCATCATGCAGCCCGAGGCGGCGATCCTGATAGGGGCCGACAAATTCCGCCGCATCAATCACGCCCCGTTCCAGTGCCGGGAAAATCTCGCCACCCGGCAAGAGTTTCACATCAACACCCAGCGCGGCATAGACCTTGCCGGCCAGACCGGGAATACGCATCTTGAGGTCTTTGAAATCGGCGATGCTCTCGATCGGTTCGCGGAACCAGCCGGTCATCTGCACGCCGGTATTGCCCATCGGCAGCGCCTTGAGGCCAAGTGGCTCGTAAAGCTCATCCCAGAGCGCCATGCCACCGCCATGATAGAGCCAGGCCGTCATGCCCTGAAAGTTCATGCCAAAGGGCACGGTGGTAAAATACTGCGCTGCTGGCAGTTTTCCGGCCCAGAAATAGGCGTTGGCCGCATTCATCTCGACCGCCCCGCCCCGCACCGCGTCAAAGCCTTCGAGCGCCGGGATCAACTCGCCCGCCGCGAAATGCTGAATGGTCATGCGGCCACCGGACATCGCGGCAACCTTGTCACAGAAATCCTTGGGGCTGCCCGGACCCTCGACATAAAAGGGGGAACCGGGCCCATAGGCATTGGTCATTTTCCAAGCGAAACTGGTTTGTGCCCGCGCAATGCTCGGGGCGGCCAGAGGAGCGGCGGCAGCGGCCGCCAGAAACTTGCGTCTGTCCATAGTCCTGTCCTTATCCATCGGTTGCAGATGGGCAGACCATGAAGTTCCACAGGCCAGAAACCAGATTCCGCAGCGCAGAAACCGCAAAGGAATTGAATTTTGAATGCAATTCTGCACAAAATTGCGCAGCACTGTCCATTTATTGAGCGGAATGAAAAGGTTGTGACCTTGAAGCGCAGACAGACGACCGCTCCCAAGCGGTAACAACGGGCGGGCGCGGCATGGGCGAGGGTCACAGGGCAGGCCAATTCGGCACTTGCCCTTGGGATTATGGTGCGACACCAGCGGCGAACAGTCGTCCGACCCCGATGCTCCGCAGGCCCTGCCCGTCCTCACGCAAGAGAAACAGCGCATCGAGCCCGCGTGCGTCCGCAAGTGCAGCACCCGCCTCTGGCCCAAGCACCATGAGCGCCGTCGCCCAGGCATCGGCCTCGGCACAGGTGCGGGCCACGACAGTGACAGAGGCAGGCGCGGCGATCAGAGGTGCGCCGCGCCTTGGGTCCATCGTGTGAGACAGGCGCTTTCCCTGCACGTCGATCCAGTGACGGTAATCACCCGATGTCGCGACGGCCGCGTCCTCCAAGGCCAGAATAGAATGGGGCATCCGGCGCTCTGTGTCCGGCGCTTCCACAGCGATGGTCCAAGCTGCGCCATCGGAACGCGCCCCCATCGCGCGCATCTCTCCGTCTATACCCACAAGACCGTCAGCGATCCCATGGGCGCGCAGGGTTTCGGCCAGCCGGTCCACCCCATAGCCCTTGGCGATGCCATTGAGGTCAAGAGCAAGAGGCGCAAGCTTGCGGGCGTGTGTCTCGTTAAGGTCCAGCACCTCATGCGCCGGGCGTCGTTGGGCAGTCATTGCCGCGCGGATGGCATGGGGGGCGGCCGCCTCTGCGCCAAAACCCCAAGCTTTCACCGCATCCCCCATGCCGATGTCAAACGCCCCGCCCGTGGCGCGCCCGATCTCGAGGCCAAGGCGCAGGACCGCGGAGAGCCGCGCAGGCACCGCCACCCGCACGCCCACCGCTGCAGCGTTGAGGCGCATCAGGTCGCTGTCCGCCTTCCAAGTAGACATCTGCGCATCTACCTCGTCGACCGCCGCTTGCAGCGCGGTCTCGACTGCGCCCGCGTCAAAACCCGGTTCTGCGAAAAAGAGCGCCGACCACCGCGTGCCCATGGTCGGGCCATTGAGGGCAATACGCTCCTGTTCAATAGACATCTTCGACATACCGCCCCTCCGCCTTCAGTGTCGCAGGCGTCAGCCCGGTCGGTGCGAGAATCTCGGTCAGCGCATCAGCCACGCCTGCCGCCATGTCGCGCCCACCACAGACCATCACCCTCGCCCCGTCGCGAATGAGTCGCACAACTTCGCTCGCGTCACGGCGCAGCGCGTCTTGCACATAGAGGGGTCGCGCGACGCGTGAGGCGGCTGTGACCAGCCGGGTCAAACGGCGCTGGTCCTGCCACAGAGGCATTTCCTCGCCGTAAAAGAAATCGCTGTCGGGATGACGCATGCCAAAGAAGAGGTGAATGGGCCGGTGACGCACATTGCCGCGCACAAAGCCTGCCAACGGGCCAATACCGGTACCAGCACCAATCAGGATCAGCGGCGCGCGATCCCGACCGGCATGAAACCCGGGATTGGGGCGCAGGAAGGTGCGCACCGTGTCGCCCGGCACCAATGCCGCAAGCTGGCCCGAGCAGAGGCCGCCGGGATGTTTCTTCACGACAATCTCGACAAACCCGTCACGGCGCGCAGAGGCAAGTGAATAGAACCTTGGCAGGGGGCTGCCCTCGGGGAGGATACCGATCAGATCACCCGCCACAAAGCGCGCAAATCCGCCCCCGATCAATCGCTGCCAGAGCGTGACACGCGGCAGGGCAAAGCGCAGGATCGCCGTCGGAGCCTGAACCTCCGCGCCGTAGTCCCGGCGCGACACGAGGGTCAGCGTCTCTGTTCTGGGCAGCACGGGTTGGTGCGTCATGTCGAGGTCAATCCCGAGCACCTCGCCAAGCGCGCGGCCCCAACGGGCAAAGTCCTGCGGCGACTGGCGGTCGATGGTGTCGAAGGGCAAGAGTTCGGGCCACCCATGCGCCTGTGACGCTTGGGCTACCGCCTTGGCAAAGGCGCAATAGGCCGGAAAGCTGCGGTCGCCAAACCCCAGAACGGCGAGCGGAGTGCGAGGCGCGTGTTTGGAACCGCTCAGACGGTCAAGACACCCCGAGGCCGAGGCCGGTGCCGCCCCATCGCCATAGGTCGCGGCAAGCAGGATGATCCGTTGCGCCGAAGCATAACGCTCTGGCGCAAAGCTCGACATCGGGCCGACATGCACGCTCTGCCCGGCCTCTGTCAGCGCCGCATGAAGCGTGGCGGCAAACCCCCAGGTGCTGCCCCCTTCGCTGCCAACCAACAGGATCGTGTCGGCGCGCGCCATAGGCTGATTGCCCCGAATACGTGGCCGCCCGCGCCGCCCGGCCAACCAGACCAACACACCCGTCACTCCCATCGCAGGAACCCCGAGGGCCATAAGCCCGAGGATCAGCCCCAGCACCGCCGCGCCTTGCCCGGTGTGCAACATATAGATGGTTTCGGAGACACGCTCCCACCCGGTCAGGTCTGCCCAGGCAAGCAGCGCGCCATTTCCCTGATCGAGATATCCCATGCCTTGATCGGTCCGGAGTGTGAAGGCATCCGTCGCATCGCCCGGAAAGGGAAAGCTCAGGTCGCGCAGCGCGCTGACAGAGGTTTGGCCGAGGACCGGAATCAGGTCTACTGCAAGCCCCGTCTTTCCGCTGACTTCTGCGGGCAGGGCGAGCGTGGTGCCCGTGTCCGGAAGCAGATCAAAGGTAGAGGCCGTCATCCAGAGGGCCGTCATGGACGACAGGACAAGCCCGATCACGGCAATGCGGCCAATCTCGACATGCAGACGACCGGCAAGCGGACCGCGGGCGCGCGCGAACCAATGCCGCCAGCCGCCCATCCGCCGTGCGAGCAACAGCGCCCCCGAGAGCGACAGAGCCAGCATCGCCGCCGCCCCGAGGGCCATGGCGATGCGGCCTGTATCCCCAAGCAAAAGCGAGCGGTGCAGATTGGTGAGCCAGCGCTGAACCGTGTTGGGATCGGCCGAGGCCACGCCCTGACCGGTGGCAGGGTCGATCACGGCAGCACCGGGCGCGCCCTGATCGAACCAATAGGCCGTGATCCGCCCCGAGGGCGCGCGCCGGATCTGCTCGACGCCCGGATAGGCCGCCTGAATGCGGCCCGCGAGAGTGGCAACCGTCAGCCCGGCCTCGGCCTGCGGGGCGGTCAGACGCTCGGCCGCCGGAAAGACCGACAGGGCCGTGCCACTCAGGGTGAGGATAGTGACGAGGACGAGGGCCAGTAGACCCGGCCAACGGTGAAATGCGCGGATCATGGCCCCTCCTCACATGTCGTAAGCAAAGCTGGCAACGTAGCGGCGGCCAGGCACGGGTGTGCCCGCTCCTGCTGTCGTGAGGGGCACGGCCACCTCATTCGGGCTGTCGCGCATATCCTCGACGGCCGCGTCGATATGGAGCGTGTAGCCCGCATCAAAGAGCGCATCGGCCAGATCAAGCGTGATTTCGAGCGTTCGGCCCGCGCCGACACTGGCACCAGTGATGCCGTTGACCTGCGCCGTGTCTCCGCCCGTGGCACGATGCCAGTCGCTCAGATGCTTGTAATACTTTGATTTTCCGCCCGCCATCCACAGGCTACCGGCATAAGCGCCAGAGGCGTCGGTGACATAGAGCGCGATATAGGCGCCGTCGCCACCATAATTGGTCAGAGCGGTGGTCAGCGTCACGGGGCGGGCCATGGCAAAGCCGGGAAGCGCCAGAGCGGTGGCGAGCGTAAGCGTTGCGAGATGCGATTTCATGGGAAGTTTCCTTGTTGCGGGAGCGTTGTCGCGTTGAACGTGCGGCGCAGCAGCATCCGCCGCGCCGCCGCGTGGATCAGTTCACCTTGACCTGTGGCGGGGTGCCGGTGCCAAAGAGGCCGTTCTGTGGCGGGGCGACGGTACCGGCGGGCGCGGGATTGCGCGCACCCCCGCGATCATCGTCGTCCTCATCTTCTTCTTCCTCATCTTCTTCTTCGTCATCGTCATCGTCGTCATCACGGTCGTCATTGTCATCGTCATCGCCACTCACGAGCACGAGCGGCAGCTCTTGGTGCCCCTCATCGACGAGCGCGGCGAGGGACCGAAGGCCTTCACTCTCAGGCACGTGCATCGCACTCCAGGCGGGAACGCCAATGGCAGCGGTCAGCGCGGTCGAGGCGACGAGAAGCGTCAGGGTCTTTTTCATGGCAGGGTCTCCTTTCGTCTGCTGCGCCCAATCTCGGGGGTGGACCTGAGGAAACCCTGACGCAGCGGTGATTCCTGCTTCAGCTTGGCGTCAGGAATGAAAAAGCCCCGCCTTTCTACAGCGGGGCCAAATCGGGCCTGGGGCATGATCGGCCAAGGATTCGCAACGATCAGCCTATGTCGCCGGGTGCGGGCGCGCGTTTGTCACCCGTGACCATGGCGCGGGCGAGGTTTTCGTGATGCCGGAACGAGGCCAGCACAACGCCACCCACATGCAAGGCCACGAGCAGAAGCATCAGATTGGCCAGTGTTTCATGGACCTCTTCCAGCACGCCTTCGGCCCCGCTCTCTGCGCCGCCATCGTCATCGGCCCAGGCGGGTGCTACGATCTGCGGCATGTCAGGCAGGAGTGCGAGACGGTCCGGCTCTGCCATCAGCCAACCCGTCAAGGCGGTGCCCGAGAGCGTCACCAGCAGCGCCACGATCATGGCCGCGCCCGCGGGATTATGGCCAAGATAGCGCCGCTCCTTGCCGCGTGCCATATCGCCAAGATAGGACATGACCGCGCGCGGACCTTTCAGGAATTGAGAGAACCGGGCATGCCGGCTACCGACAAGGCCCCAGATGAGGCGAAAGGCCACCAGACCGGCGACGACATAGCCCGCGACCTCGTGAACCGTGTCAAGCTCTTCGGCACTCAGCCAGGCCACCACAAAGGCGGCGACAAGGCTCCAATGGAAGACCCGGATCAGAGGGTCCCAGACCCGGACCACAGGTTTTGTCCCGGCGTCCGGTTGGAATGTAGGGTGAGCGTTGGCTTCAGTCATTTTTCTCTCCTTCGCGATCACGGCTGCGGCGCGCATCGTCGTCTTCGTCCTCGTATTCGATCTCAATCACCTCAAGCGTCGCGGGATGGACCGTCACTTCGATCCGGCGGCCATTGGCATCGCGACCGTCAATCTCATAGCAGCCATCGTCGATCTTGATGCGGCGCACGGCCCAGCCGTTCTCTTCGGCCAGTCGGGCGACAGCATCGCGCGGCTGCCAATCGGCCATCGGCACAAAGCAGTCATCCTCCGCCAATGCAGCACCGGCCGGAAAGACCGCGAGAAATCCGAGAATTGTCACTGTCTTCTTCATGGGCCAAACTCCTCGTGGCACGACTCTTGGGGCAAGATATGCGCGGCGAAGCTGACGGCAGGCTGAAGGCAGGCGGCTTTGTGCGTCAGATTACCTTCAGCCTCGGTTTGGATAGAGGGCCACCCGACAAGGCGGCCCTTCGGCGCGGATCAGGCCGAGCCCTTGCGACCGGCCATCACACCAAGCAGGGTCATGACAATCCCAAGCACGATCAGCAAGCCGACCGTGAGATTGGGCACATAATAGGTGGAATATATTTCCCACCCGAGGGCGCGCAATATTTGCCCGACCTCGGTATAGACCCCGATCAGATGCCCACCGAGCGTGCCAGTGACCCCGACAAGAACGACGCCCACACCGGACAGAACAAGCATCACAAAGCGAGGCACCCCATGCCAGAGCGCATCGCCTTGCATCAGGCGGGTGATCGCCAGCAGGGTGAAATAGGCCAGCGACCAGCTTGCCGTCAGCATATGGTTGCGCCCCATGGGACTAGACGAGAGCGCCTGCCAGTCCCAGACCATCAGCCCGACACCATAGGTCACGGCACCGAACAGCACACCCAGCACCAGAAACACCGGCAAGGCGCGATCCGCCGCCTGCCCCACCGACCCGTCGTTGATGACCCGCAAAAAGATCAATAACGCCGATGCCAGCCACAGAGCCGTTGGAAAGTGAACAAGAACAACATGATATGCGGCCATTTTCAGGCTCCTTTCGTGGCAGAGATGGATCGGTTCAAGGCGACGCCGAACCCCGCGATCAGCACAAGGCCCGCCAGAATGGTCAGCCCCCATTGCCGCCGGATCTGATCGTTGAATTCGACCTCGATGCCGTAGTTGCTCAACTGTTCCGGGGTATGACGAAACCGGACCGGCACGCCTTCGGCGATGCGCTCTGCGCCTGCGTGGGCACCGGAATTGAGCAACGGCCAAGTCACCTGTCCGGGGTAAAAGAGAGTGATGTCGGTCCAGGCGTCACCCCATTGCGGTTGACTTCCGGCAAAGCGCACGGCCTTGATATCGGCCTCGCGGTCCAGACCCAGACTCTGTGGCAACGATACATAGTGCCAACGCCCGCCAGTCGCGTTGCGGTGGATCGCAAAGGCCACATCATAGACCCCCAGATCATGCAGGATCTTGTCATCCTGCGGTGCGCCAGTATCCAGCGCGCGCGACAGCGTGACGTCCCAATAGCCATCGGACCAACGGCCCTTTCCGGGCGCTGTGATGTCGGCCCGCGATCCGTCGGGCAGGTTAAGGATGCGTCTCGGGATCACGTCACCGTTCTGCCATGTGCGCTCGGGGTCGAACGGCACTGAAACGTTGGGTGTCAGCGCATAGGCCTGTTCCTGCGTGATCCGGCCCGCCATCATGTCCTCCCAGCGCAAGGCGGCATAGCCTGTTCTGCCTGAATCAAACATCACCTTGGGTTGCGATATCTCCTTGTCCCAATTGGTCGAATACGCGGACTTGCCATCATCGCCATCACGCCCGGCACCGATATTCTGGTCATCAGCGTAGCCCAGCGGATTTGACCGCCCACCCCGCCAGTGCCAAAGATCAAGGAAATATCCGGCCGCGCGCAGCCGTGCCTGGACATCCTCGGGGGCCATGTCATCCCATGCGCCCAAGCGGTTGCGCGTCGCAGGCAGGTATTTCGTGACCTCCTCGGAGGCCTCATCGGTCAGTCCGGCCAAGCCGGCCCCGATCGTGATATACCCGCCATAGCGCCCGAATTCCGGCACCGATCCATCGTCAAGCATCATCGCCACGCGGTCTTCGTGCAGCCCGTCAGGGTTGGACCCCGGAACAGCGTTGCCACGAACCTGCCATTCGCCATCCTGATAAACCAGAACATCGTGAAAAATGCCGGGACTCTCCGCAGGCCAGCGATAGCGAAAGAACATCCTGTCATCGTTGTAGGCCGCCTGCACCTGCAGGGGCACGGTCAGCGTTTCGGGGATACTGATATTGCGCTCCGGATCATTGACCACAACGCCAGTCCCATGTGTCACCCAGCTTATGAGCAACCCTCCGAGGAATAGCACTGAGGCCACCGGTAAGGTGTATTTGTTCATTATTTGTTCCTCTCATATCCGGGGACCGCTTCTCAACCCGGCTCGAAACGGCATATACGTGTCACGCGGGCAGGTCCTTGATCCAAGTCAGCCCTAAATTGCAGCCACTGTTCATCCTGGGTCAGAGACCGGAGACGGACCGACGCAGACCAAACATCAAAGCTTACGCCAAGCTGACACGCTTGCCCTGAAACCGTCAGCCTTGCGTAAGACGGGCCGATGAAAGAACACTGGCCGGAATGGGGGACAAACAATGCGCATCCTGTTGATCGAAGACGACACGGTTCTGGGTGCCGCAGTGCGCGACCAGATCGCAGGCGATGGCCAGTCGGTCGATTGGGTCACGCGCCTTGATGCCGCGCACGACGCACAGCGCAGCGCGGCCTATGACCTTATCCTGCTTGACCTGATGCTGCCCGATGGGCGCGGCATCGGGTTTCTCAAGAGTTTGCGCGCGCGGGGTGACGTGACGCCGGTCATCATCCTGACCGCGCTCGACCAGATTTCTGACCGGATCGAAGGGCTGAACGCGGGGGCCGACGATTATCTGGTGAAACCCTTTGATCTGGCCGAACTGTCCGCGCGCATCGGGTCCGTCGCGCGGCGCTACAGCGGCAACCCAAACCCGATCATCAGCCATGGTCCGCTCGACATCGACCTTGCGGCGCGCAGCGTGCATCGCGATGGCAAGCCGGTCCCGCTGACCGCGCGGGAATGGGCGCTGTTCGAAGCCCTGCTTGCGCGGCCCGGTCAGCTCTTGTCCAAGGCGCAACTGGAAGAAAAGCTCTATAGCTTCGACGCTGAAATCGAGAGCAACACCATCGAGGTCCATGTCAGCCGCCTGCGCAAGAAACTGGGTTCCGCCATCATCGAGACAGAGCGCGGCATGGGCTACCGCTTGGGCAAAGCATGAGGTGGCGCGCCAGCCTTCAGGCACGGCTTGGCCTTACGCTTGGCCTCGTGCTCACGGTCCTGTGGCTGTTGGCCGCCTCGGTCACGGCCGTGATCGTCCGGAGCGAGATGGACGAGGTGTTCGACAGCGCGCTGCGCGAGACCGCAGAACGCATCCTGCCATTGGCCGTGACCGACATTGTCGGGCGCGAGGATCAAGGCGTGACGCAGCGGCTGGCCCCGATCCGCGCGCATGACGAGTTCTTTACCTATCTCGTGCGCGATGCCGAGGGGCGTATCCTGCTGCAATCTCATGCCGCCGATGTGGCCATGTTCCCGCCATGGGAGGGGCCGGGGTTTGTCGAAACCGCCAGCCATCGCTATTACAGTGACGCCGCTCTTCAGGGAACGATCCGCATCACCGTGGCCGAACCGCTGGCGCATCGTGCCTCTGTTGCGCGGGAAATCCAGATGGGCCTCGGCCTGCCACTCCTGATCGTGCTGCCTCTGGCCCTAGGGGCCATCATCTTGGCCGTCCGCTTCAGCCTCGCCCCGCTGCGCCGGTTCCGCACCAGACTTGAGGCGCGCGGTGCCCGTGACCTCTCGGAGGTTCCCGGCGACGATCTGCCCACGGAAATCGCCCCGCTCGCTGCCACCTTGAATAGTCTGTTGTCCAGATTGCGCGATGCATTCGAGGCCGAGCGCAGCTTTGCGGCGAACGCGGCGCATGAGCTGAGGACGCCACTGGCTGGGGCCATCGCGCAAGCGCAGCGCCTCGGGTCCGAGACGCAGGACCCGGCCACCAAGGCGCGTGCGGCCGAAATCGAGACGACGCTCAAGCGCCTGACCCGGTTTTCTGAACGCCTGATGCAACTTGCGCGCGCCGAAGGTGGGCGGCTGCGGATGGACCATAGCGCCGATCTGAGGGCCATCGCGCGTGTGGTGGTGGATGATCTGGCGCGCGGGGCCGCGCCGGGGCGGATCGTGTTGACGCTGCCGGAAACGGCGGTCTTGTCGGATATTGATCCCGATGCTTTCGCGATTTTGTGCCGAAATCTTGTGGAAAACGCCCTCCGGCATGGGGCAGACACGGCTCCGGTCGAGGTCACGCTGACGCCAGGGGGGCGGCTGGTTGTGGCGAACGAAGGGCCGGTGCTGCCGCGTGACAGGCTGGATCGGCTGACGGTGCGGTTTGAACGGGCGAATGTGGGGGCGGAGGGTAGCGGTCTGGGTCTTGCCATTGTGGCCGCCATTGCGGATCGGATCGAGAGCCCGCTTGTTCTTGAGTCCCCGCGTCCGGGGGCGAAATCGGGCTTTCAGGCGTCCATCCTGTTGCCGACAGAGGACGAACGGGCGTAAGAGGACGCAGGGCGCCAAGTGGCGTTTTCTGAAAATTTATATTATAAATCAAATACTTGATTATCCTTTCGCAAAGATGCCTTGCACTACAGCGCCCGGCGACGCTTGACGCTGCGATTCTGCCCCTGATACGCTATGGGAATGTTTGGGCCTGTCCGACCGGTCAGAGCCCAGCTAGGATAATGGCGGGAGGTAAGGCATTGTGAATAAACTGGAAAATGCCCTTGCCGCGATTGACGCGGCCAACCGCCATGACCCGGATGTGCGCGAAGGGGAGCCCGCGGCGTGGCTTTATGGGCGGCGGATGAGCGCGGAATGTAACCGGCTGTTCCCCAACGCATCAGAGCCCCTGCAAATCGCCGCGCGGGGCCAGCATATTGAACGTTGGATCTTGAAAAGACAGGATTTTCCAGAAGGGCGCGCGGGCTATCTGACATGGCGCACGACTCTTGCCAAACATCACGCAACCCGTGTGGGCGAGATCATGCAAGACGCAGGCTATGACAGCCAAGACATTGAACGCGCTCAGAAAATGATCCGCAAAGAGGGGATCAAACGCGATGCGGACGTGCAGGCGTTGGAGGATGTGATCTGTTTCACCTTTCTCAAATGGTATTTCGCGCCGTTTGCCCCCTCGCAAGACCCTGAAAAGCTGGATCGGATCGTGACCAAGACCGCGCTGAAAATGTCCGAACCGGGGCGCGCGCGGGTGCTGGAAGAGTTCGATCTGCCTGAGTCTTTGGCGGTTCACTTCCGAGTTTGAACCTTACAAACCTTACAAATCTGTCGGTGATTTTGTAAGGTTGTCAGAGCATGTCCGACACCACCAGAGGCACCCATTCCGCGCGGACAACTCACGACAGGATCGCCGGTCGCGCGGCAGATAATCTGCGCCGCCTCTTTGCCGGTGCCATTGTCGTTTGCGTGGCACGAGATATGATCGCGGGAAAATCGGAATGTGGCCCCCGGCGGCACGGTGCGGGGCGCAGGCCCTTGGGGGCGGAATGGGAGATATGAGATGAACCTAGCGCGACTGGCCTCTGAGGCTGCGGATCGGGGGCGGCCTGTTCGGGCGGGGCTGATTGGCGCGGGCAAATTTGGCTCGATGTTCCTGAGCCAGGTGCCGACCATCGCGGGGCTCGAGGTGACGGCGATTGCGGATCTCGATCCCGCCCGCGCCCGGACCGCCTGTGCCGCGGTCGGCTGGGACGAGAGCCGCATGGCCAGCACGGCCTATATCGAGGATGGTGCAGCCCTTGGGCTGCGGGATGATGTCGATGTGGTGATCGAGGCCACCGGCAACCCGCGCGCCGGGATTATCCATGCGCGCGCCGCCATTGCAGGCGGCAAGCATGTGGTGATGGTGAATGTCGAGGCGGATGTGTTGGCTGGCCCCCTCCTCGCTGCCGAGGCGCGGGCGGCGGGCGTGGTCTATTCCATGGCCTACGGCGATCAACCGGCGCTCGTGTCGGAAATGGTCGATTGGGCGCGCGCCACCGGATTTCACGTCACGGCGGCGGGCAAGGGCACCAAATACCTGCCTGCCTATCATGCCGTCACGCCCGATGACGTCTGGTCGCATTATGGCCTGACCGCGCAAGAGGCGGCCGCAGCGGGGATGAATCCGCAAATGTTCAACTCTTTTCTCGATGGCACCAAGAGCGCCATCGAGATGGTGGCGATTGCCAATGCCTGCGGTCTCGATGTGCCCGACAATGGCCTCGGCTTTCCCCCATGTGGCGTGGATGATCTGGCGCATGTGCTGCGCCCGCGCGCGGTGGGCGGGCAACTGGACCGGCGCGGCATGGTGGAAACCGTGTCCTCGCTCGAACGCGACGGGCGGCCTGTGTTCCGTGATCTGCGCTGGGGGGTTTATGTGGTGCTCGAGGCGCCCAATGACTATGCCGCCGCCTGTTTCAAGCAATACGGTCTGCCCACGGATTCCACCGGGCGTTTTGCGTCGATGTACAAGCCCTTTCATCTGATCGGGTTGGAATTGTCGATTTCCGTCCTGAGTGCCGCGCTGCGCCACGAGCCCACCGGCCAAGCGCGCGAGATGCGCGGCACCGTGGCCTCGGTCGCCAAGCGGGCGCTCAAGGCGGGCGAGGTGCTGGATGGCGAGGGCGGCTATACGGTCTGGGGCAAGGCGCTGCCGCTCAGCCGGGCGGGGGCGGCGCTGCCCATTGGTCTGGCCCATGGGGTGCGATTGACGCGCGACATCGCGGCAGGGGCGGTGTTGATGCTCGACGATGTCGATCTGTCGGGCAACGATGCCGCAACGCTCTACCGCGCCGCCATAGCGGGGTGATCGCGGCGCTGCGGGATGCCGCAGCCCTGCACCAAGGGCGCTGGACCACGCGGCGGATGAGAGGGACAGGGCGCGGGCGGATGACCGCAAGGCGGGCTTTTGCCGGTCAAGAGGGGCCAGTTTGGTTGCATAGGGGCTGAGGTTTGGCATATAACAGGGCAAAAGAGGACGGCACGGTCAACGTGCCGCGACGAGGCTAGGATCAGGCGGACCAGACCGGTGCAACACGTACGGACAGTCGGAAAGACCACGCTTGCGGCGCTTTTGTGCCTGACGCTTGCGATATGGTCGATCGCGCCGCGCGCAAGCCATGTGCCCTCCCTGCTCGAGGTTGTGGCCGATCATGCCGAAATGATTGCAGAGCATGGCCATTCGCATGGATTTGAAGAGGATCTCTACTGGGCGCTCCACGGGCATAGCCATGATGTGACGGACCATGATCACAGTCAGGCGCTGCTGGCGCTTGGCGCGGTCTCGGACGCGATGCCGGGCTATCGCGATGGCTTTCGGCCTCGACCTGCATCTGATGGGTGGCATCGCGCCTACGCGATCGAACGACCTCCGCGCGCCTGATCCGCGCCGCGCAGTGCGGCGTCACCGATCCTTCAACAGCTTATCGGAGATCCATCCATGACCTCGTTTTCACGGGTCACGCGCGCCGTGGCATCACGCCCTTTGGTCTCGCTGATCCTGCTTTCACTGGCGGCACTCTTGCTGTCGGCCCCCCACGCTCTTGCCCATAACGTCACCGAAGGCGATGCGGGCTATATTCAGGAAATCTGGGGGGTGAACATCATTCCCTTTCTCTATCTCGGTGCCAAGCACATGGTAACGGGCTACGATCACATCCTCTTTCTGCTTGGCGTCGTTTTCTTTCTCTACAAGATGAAGGACGTCGCCCTCTATGTCAGCATCTTTGCCTTTGGCCACTCGGTCACGATGCTTGCGGGCGTCTGGTATGGTTGGGGCATCAACGCCTATATCATTGATGCGATCATCGGGCTGTCGGTGGTCTACAAGGCGCTCGACAACCTCGGGGCCTATCAGAAATGGTTCGGGTTCCAGCCCGATACCAAGGCCGCAACGCTGATCTTTGGCCTCTTTCACGGCACCGGTCTTGCGACCAAGATCCTCGACTATGAGATTGCCGAAGATGGGCTATTGGCCAATCTGCTGGCGTTCAATGTGGGGGTTGAGCTGGGTCAGATACTGGCGCTGGCCCTCATTCTCATCGTCATGGGCTACTGGCGCCGCAGTCCCAACTTCATGCAGCAGGCCAGTGCTGCGAATATCCTCATGATCCTCCTCGGCGTTTTGCTGACCGGCCAACAGGTGGCTGGCTATCTCGCCTCAGTCTGAAGAAACGGAGACCACAATGAACAATGCACCCAAACCCCGCCTCGAAGACCTGCCGAGCCGCGCGCAGCTCTTTCGGTCCAGCATCCTTGCAGGCCTCAGCGCGCTTGCGATCCTTGTGACCGTGGTTTTACCTGCGGAATATGCCATCGACCCCACCGGAATTGGCCGCGTGCTGGGGCTGACCGAAATGGGCGAGATCAAGGTCCAGCTTGCCAAGGAGGCCGAAGCAGATCGCCTGATGGACGCAGAGAGCGCGCCGGATCAGTCCTCAAGTTTGAGCGATGCGGTCTTTGGCCTCTTGGTAGGGTCCGCGCAGGCGCAAGAGGCCTGGCGGGACGACGTGACCTTTACGCTGGAACCTGGGGCCAGTGCAGAGGTCAAGCTGGTGATGCAGGCGGGCGATGTCGCCAGCTATGCCTGGGCCGCAACCGGGGGTCGGATCAATTTTGATCTACATGCTCATGGTGACGGGCAATCGGTGGATTATGACAGTGGGCGCGGGGCCACCGCCGGAGAAGGCGAGATCACAGCCGCCTTTGCCGGGGAACACGGCTGGTTCTGGCGCAACCGCGACGAAAACACGGTCACGATCACGCTGCAATTGCGCGGGGCCTATGCAGAGGTTGTCGGCACCTACTGACAGCGCAGGGGCACCCTAAGATCCAGTCGCGCTCTAAGGCTCTGCGGCCATGCCGCCGCCGGGGGCGCTCTGGCGGATATCGTGGGCAATCTCGTCTATCGGGCGTTCGAAGAGCGCCCGAAGCATTGACGGAATGTCGCCGGTGTAATCGGGCAGAAACTCGAGCATGAGGCCGTGACGCGCAAAGCTCTCGGCGTCATAGAGTGCGCGGCCACCGGGGGCGTTCAGGTAGTGGGTGGCGCCCAGACGCCCGGCAATCTCGATCACGCGATCCTGCCGCCGCAGATCGGGCGAAACGCCCAAGCTCGAACTGCGCAGGATCGTGGCGCGCGCGCCCAGCGCCTGCGCGACAAGGCGCAGCCCGGTTTCAAGAAGATCGACAAGATTGCCTGTCGGGGCCTCGAGCAGACCCAAGACCTCGCGGCGCAGGGCGGTATCGCGCGGCGTGGCCCAAGGCAGGCGTGACACTTGCCGGGCCATCAGGGCGGGCGCATTGTTGGCAAAGGTCATGTCGCGGATGAGTGCCGCCCGTGGGGCGGGGGCCAAAGGCAGGGTCAGCCAGGTTTGCGGCGCAATTTCGCACCGATGGACGCGGCCGCGCCTTGGGAACTGCACACAGTCAAACAGGACAAAGGTGTCACATTCGGTCAGAAGGCGCCAATAGCCGCCATAGGGGAAAAGGTAGGGTTGCATGATCGCCACCCGCATGTCGGCCGCCTAGCCCAACAGCTTGCGGGCGAACCGCCGCGCCGCTTTCTCGACGATCTGAAGCTTGCGGTCAAAGGCGACCGCGCCCTCGGGCACGGACCGGGTGATGACGGTGCCGGCGGTCACGATGCAATCGGAGCCGACCGAACAATTGTCGACAAGGCCGGAATGCCCGCCGAAGAAACAGCACGAGCCGACGCGGCAATTCCCGGCGATGCCGCAATAGGAGGCGAAAAAGCAGGCATCGCCGATCTCTGTATGATGGCCGATGTGGACCTTGCTCCAGAGCACAGAGCAGGCCCCGAGGCGGGCGAAGGGCTGAACGGTGCATTCCTCGAGGATGATGGAATTCTCACCGATATGCGCCCCGGCGACATGCGAGGACGGGTGGATATAGCTGGCAAAGTCATAGCCCCTGCGTTTGCCCTCGAGATATCTGTCGCGGCGGAACCGGTTATTGTCGCGATAGCTGAGAGGGCCAAGGATCTGGACCTGATCGGACGGAAAATGCTGCTCTATCGTTTCCCATGCGACAATCGGCAGATTGCCAAAGCGACCGGACTCGGGCATGAATGCGCGATCCACCGTGTATCCGACGACGGTCAGGTCCGGGTCTGCTTCCAGATAAAACGCCAGAACTTCGGCCAACTGCCCAGCCCCGAAAATAACGACATCTGTCATGAATACTCCGCCCCGCGATATCCCGAGCCTACCATTGCCGCAGAGCGCGTTGCAAGACAGGCTGCCGATTGCCCTTCCGCTGCTTCCATCGGCAGAGGCCGTCGCACCCTATCTGCGCCGCATGGACGCCGCACGGCGCTATAGCAATCATGGCCCGCTGGTCAGAGAGCTTGAGGCGCGGCTTGCGTTTGGGTTCGGTGTGCCGGCGGGATCGGTCATTGCCTGCGCCAATGGCACGCTCGCACTGGGGGCGGCCATCACGGCGGCGCGGGCGTTTCGACCCCGCCCCGGTCGCACTCTGTGCCTTGTGCCTGCCTATACCTATGTGGCAACGGCCGCGGCGGCACAGGCCGCCGGTCTGTCGCTGCATATCGTGGATGTGGATGCCCAAAGCTGGGCTCTTGATCCACAAGCGCTCCGGTCCCATCCGCGGCTGGAGGAGGTCGCCGTGGTGGTGCCCGTTGCCCCCTATGGGCGCGCGCCGGATCTGGAGGCCTGGGCGCAGTTCGCCGAAGATACCGGCATTGCCGTGGCAATCGACGGTGCGGCCTGTTTCGAATGGTTCTGTGCGGAGGCGCGGCAGGTGCCCCCCGGTCTGCCCGTCGCCGTCAGCCTGCATGCGACCAAGAGCTTTGGGTGTGGCGAAGGCGGGCTGGTTGTTGCCTCGGATACCGACACGATGAGGGCGGTCCACGCGGCGCTCAATTTTGGCTTTCTGGGAACACGGATTGCCCAGACGCCGGGGATCAACGGCAAGATGAGCGAATACCATGCCAGTGTCGCGCATGCCGAACTGGACGGTTGGGCGGCAAAGGCCGCGACATGGTCGCAGGTGGCGCAAAGCTGGCGCGAGGGGTCATCCGCGATCCACAGCGCGCCGAAACTGGCCGTTTGCTATGCGCTCTATCAAGCGGTTTCGCCCGAGGCGGCCGCGCATCTGGTGAGCCAGCTTGATCAGGCGGGCATTGATAGCCTGTTCTGGTATGGGGGCGGGATTGCTCAGCATCCGGCCTATGCGGACTGGCCCTCTGACCCTTTGCCAAACACCACGTCGCTCTGCCAAACGCTCATCGGTCTGCCGAGTTTCGTCGATCTGCCGCGCGACCGGATTCTTGGGGTCTTGCAAGAGGTTATCATCCCCGCAGAAGCCCAAGGAGAGAGACACTAGCGGCGGCAGGCGGGGCGGAGAAGGACCGCACCCGCAGGCCACATACTAGGCCCCTTGGCCGGGCATCTGCGTGAGCGCACCATCGGCCAATATCTGCTGCATGGCCGCGTCGAAGACCGGCAGGGCCTCGATTTCGGCGAAGGTTGTTGAACGCGGCAGGGTCTCGGGATCGGTTTCCAAGTCCTTGCAGGACATCACCTGCTGCATCGACAAGAGGCGGTCAGTATCCTCGGCATAAGCGGCGTCGATCCAGTGGGCAATCTCTGGCGTCAAGAGGCGCGCGGCGGGATCAGGATCATACTGAGCCGCAATCGCGAAGAGGCGCTGTTTCTGCTGCAC
The DNA here is from genome assembly GCF_018066915.1 of Roseovarius sp. Taxonomy (GTDB): domain Bacteria; phylum Pseudomonadota; class Alphaproteobacteria; order Rhodobacterales; family Rhodobacteraceae; genus Roseovarius. Next base: position 21,937 of record NZ_JAGPVV010000347.1, on the reverse strand, counting down.
GGTCGAGATGAGATTGCGCCTGCTGGCATGGGCCAGAACGCAATGAACAAAGGCGGATTTCGCCTGATTGGCGCGGGATACCGGCTTTGGCATGGTGGCGGGATCAATCCCCAGCACGGTCAGGAACTGTCGTTCAATTGTAGGCCTGTCGTTGGAAATGAAATAAATGTGCGTGCGGTCCTTCCCGGCAAAGGCCTGCCAGCGTGCGAGATAGGCCGCAAGCTGCATTTCCGGCATCTGGAGGGATCTGTCGAGAAAGCCAGTCACATCGTCTTGTTCATGCCCACCGCGTAGAAGCTGCTCGTAGGCCGACATCAGAAGTGGCGCGCGAGGTCGGAAGAAAATGTGGACATGCACCGCGTCAAAATGCTCGGCCATCCAGTCGATGTCGACGCCGTGGCTCTGCTTGATCAAAGCCTCGCTCGACAAGAGCAGGCGGGGAGCCTTTGGCGCCGCAAGGGCCGCACGCAGATCGGTTTCGGCCTTGGAAATGTCATAGCTCGGGTAGGTCTGGTGAAACCATCGCCGCGCCTCAGGCGGGCGGAAAGAAAAGGCATAGGGGGTCAGGTTGCCCGTGTGACCGGGTGACAGCGCGGGATAGTCGACCCCCTGCGCCAGCAACGCGGCGCGATTGTCGCGAAAGTATTTCTGAAGCGCCGTCGAGCCGCACTTGGGTAGGCCGACATGAAGATGCAATACGCTCAAGGATTTGCTCCGACAGTGATCGGTGTGTCGTTCGGCGTTTCCACCGAAAACCAATTTGATCCGAGATGTCCATGGGTCAGGCGATACTGGTGCCAGTGCAAGATGCACAGCCGGACACATTCAGGCCCCAACAGCGCCACCAGACCCAAGCGCCGGTTGCGCCGCCAGTTCCGCAGATAGGCGGGCAACACGCGCGGGTGACGATGGCGGATCGCGTGCATTGCCAACCGCAGAGAGTGGCGCGCCGTGGTCAGATAGGTCCGCACTCCAGTGGCTGCGCGGCGACGTGTGCGGTCCGCCGCAAGGCGGTCGCGAAACGCCTCGGGACCGTCAAACGACCTGAAGACGCGATCGAAAAAGTTGTCCGGGTCAAACAGCCGGGCAACCAGATCCTGATGACCGGCCTTGAGCTGCTCCCGGCTCATCTGCGCAGGCTCGAACCCGCAGATAGGATCGTGTTCGACCAGTCGCCCCGCCTCTGCCAGACGTTTGTGCAGCGGTGTGGTCGGCAATGGTGACAGGATGCTGACCGTGGCCATGGGAATCGCGGCGGCGCTGATAAAGTTGAACTGATCGTCGAAGATGCGCGGCGAGTCCTCATCGAAACCGACGATGAAACCGCCGCGCACGATCATGCCCGATTGACGAATCCGCTCTAGCCGGGACAGCAATGTGCCCGCTCTGACGTTCTGGACCTTGCGTGTTTCGAGCAAGGAGGCCTCGTTCGGGGATTCGATGCCCAGAAACACCTGCGTGAAAACAGCGCGCACCATCAGGTCGAGCATTTCATCGTCTTCGGCCAGATTGACGCTTGCCTCGGTGCTGAGATTCATCGGAAAGCCGTGCGTTTCCTGCCAGTCGATCAGAGCGCGGAGCAGGTCCTTGGCGGCAGCCTTGTTTCCGATGAAATTGTCATCGACCAGAAAGCAACTGCGGAACCCGACAGCAAGGGCCGCATCCAATTCGGCCAGAACCTTTTGCACGGGTTTGGTGCGCGGGCGGCGGCCGAACATCACAATGATGTCGCAGAACTCGCAGAGAAAGGGGCAGCCACGGGAAAACTGGATCGAGACCGTGCTATAGGCACTGCTCTCCAGCAGGTCAAAGCGCGGGATGGGGACGGTTGCCATGTCCGTCCGCTCGGTCTGTTCATACCGGGTTTGCGTGGGGTTCCCGGCGGCCAGATCCTCGACAAAGGCAGGCCAGGTTTCTTCGGCTTCGCCGATGAAAACGGCATCGCACTTGCCGATAAAGAGATGCTCTTCTGCGGTGACGAGCGGCCCGCCAAGAACCACCATCGGCCCACGTCTGAAAAGCGCCGCGAGAAGTTGCAGCACGCGCGGCTTTTGCACGATCATCGCGGTAAATGCGACCACATCGAACCCCGCCAGATAATCGAGATCCAGAGGGCGGACCGCCTCGTCAAAAATCGCAATGTCGTGGCGTGGATCAAGCAAACCGGCAAGCGTTGGCAGGGCACCGGTCTGAATCGAGGATTTGACCGGCCCTTTGAGAATTTCGAGACCGTAATGATAGGTATAGACGCCCGGCGGATAGTCAGGGTTGACGATGGCGATCCGCAAGCGTTTGCGGCCTGTCTCATGCGCAGGCGCTGTGATCTCCGAGGTCGTGATCGGAGCGAATTTGGCGAGACGTGGGGGGATCGGGGCCGGAATGTTCATTCAGTGACCTTTAAGGCAACGGTTGATATGTGTCGGAAGACCCTGCCGGACGGGATGCCCAACCCACACCTGCGGCCCCATATCCATTACCTACATAGAGCAGGATATCGGGGCGGTTCCCTGCGCGCAACAGGTGAGGATAACATTGCATGTCATGGTCCCAATCACCGGGGACCGGAGGATTGCCAAAGACGCGGGCCTGCGTATCCATCGCAAAGCGTTCGCCGTTCTCCGATGTTGCCCGGATCAGCCGATAGCGGCGCAACTGCGGGTTGGCATCGCTGTAGGGGCCACGCAGGCTGCACCACATTTCATAGCCGTGCTTGTCCGAAATCACCGTCGGGCTGATGATTCCGGCCTCGGCGTCGGAGCGGCGTGCAAGAGCAAACCCCACGTCCTGCGCCCATTGCAGACCATCCTGCGAGGTGGCGTGGCGGATGCAATATCGCGCATCCGGGTCCTGACCGGGGCGCGGTCTCCACTCTTCGAAGGCGGTATACCACATGCGCCAGAGCGGCCCCTCGCGCCGGACGCAACCCGAAAGCACCGGCAAACCCCGGTTCCGGGATGCTGGCAATACGATAACCGGGTCGGAAAAGCTCTGCCCGTCATCGTCTGAAGTGCAGGTGAAGATGGAAATCTGGTAATTGGGCGGCGTCAGCCACAGCGCACCGCCAAAGGCCCGCATTTGCCCGTCGGTATCGCGCAGCACACACGACAAGCCCACGCTGGTGGCGCCGGGAAATCTGTCTGGGCTATAGATCGGCGCAGGATCGACGCGATGGATGCGCATGTCGTCCTCGGGATCGGCATCAAAGGAGAAGACATGCGCCCGGTTCTGCGCATCGCGTGCAGAGACCGCGATGCGCAAGAGCCCGTTTGCCAATTCCCAGCAAAACGGCATCTGCAACAGCCGGTGGTTGCCCGGTAGGTCCTCGGGCATCAGCAATCGGCCACGGCGGGTCCAAGGCTCAGGCATTCGGGTCGCTCCAGAGTTGGGCTGCGGGGCCGATGATCCCATCGCGGCGCAACTGGGCGCAGGTCTCGGGATCGGGGAACTGCCGGGCGAATTCCGCCACGACGGCCGCTGGCCCCTCGGCGGCGACCCGCGCCCAATGCGACCATTTCCACCCGGCCTTTTCCGGCATGAACCGGCGATAACGCTCTTCAAACTCCAGAAGAAACGAGGATTTGCGTTGAAAGCGGCCAAGCGTGGTGAACCAGTAATGCACGATGGCGAGCGACCGGGAGGTCGGAATTTTCAGCGCCGTGCCATTCGCGTGAACGGCACCGTGGCCGCCGGTTGTGAAATTGCCAACAGCGTCGGGCCGAACCGCGACCTTGGGCTGAATCCGGGTCAGGATAAGGGGGCAGGCATCCTGCGCACCGGCGCGCGCGGCATCGGAGGAAAGCGGTGTTTTGACAATGACTTGGGCCGCCAGATCGGCGTAGCTCCGGGAACCGGCAAAGACCTCTGGCGGGCCTGCCTCGAACACCGCATTGTGGCGCGGAATACGTGTCGCGATGTGAGTGTCATGGGCGGCAAAGGCCTGCGCGAGATCGGGGGTTTGCGGCATCAGGAATTCGTCGGCATCCAGCCGCACCACCCAATCGGGCGCAAAATGGCTGCGCGCTGCGTCGAGCGTCCAGGCCCAGACCTCGGACATGCGCATGCCTTGGGCAGAGATGAGGCTGTCCTCTTCGAACCGGCGGATCACCAACCGAGGGTCGGTCGCGTAGGGCGCAAGGCGTTCGGCTGTCCCATCCAGCGAGTTCAGGTCGGCGATGACCATTCCGACAACGCCAAGATCCAGATGATACGCGATCTGCGCCTCGATCAGTTCGGCCTCATTGCCGACGAGCAGCGCGATGACGACGTTCATTGCGCGTCCATTGGCGGCGGTAGCATCGACAGATCATATCCGACCGCCGCATAGGGCGCGCGCAATCCGAAGTGATCTAGGCAATGAACGAAGATGGCGCGCTGCCAATCGGACCACTCTGCAAAAACCCGGTCTGGGGTTTCGGCCCCTGCCTCATGATTGTGGCGATTGCGGCGTCCTGCGAGGACCGACGTGTCCAGAGCGCCGGTGGTCAAGGGCATAGGACCGTCGTTGAGCCGCTCGATCCAGTGGGCGAGATAGCCCGTGTCGGCAATCATCCGCTCCATGAGAATGTGACCCAGCCATGCGGCGCGCCCGTCGTCTTCTAGCGCGCGGGCGGCGCGAAAATCCTCGGCGAGCCCGCCAAGGGTGCAGCAGGCCCCCAGAAAACAGAGCGCGTCGAAGGCGCCGGGCCGCACCCCATGGCGGGCCGAAATGCGCTCGAACGCGGGCAGGTCCGTTTCGGCCACGCGGCGGGCGATCCACGCGTGTTCGTTGAGATCAATCGCCATGCTGTCGCGAAACTGTCCGTAGCCGGAGCGCACCAAGGACACAGGGTGACGCAATAGGTTGGCCACGGAAATGCCCGCGCCCTTTGGCCCCAGATCCGCGAAGGACCGGGGCAAATCCCGCATCCTGAAGGTATGCACGGACCCGACGAGCCGCGCCTCTGGAAAGCCTGCCGCGACCTCTTGGCAGAGCGTGGAGGGCTGCCGCGTGGCGCGGTCAAGATATCCTGCGCGCAGGACGCCAAGACGGGCATAAACGTCGTCTAGCGTGCCCTGAGACAGGATTGCGTCAATCGCATAGGGATCATCCTCTGCGGCGGGCAAGGCTGCGCTGGAATGAACGCAGGCAATTCCCGGCAGACCATGCAACACATGCGCCAACCAATAGCTTCCGCTCCATCCGTGGCTGGCAATCAGGAAACGTCGAGGCTCTGTTTGCATCGCGCTTCCTCTCGGTTTCGTGATTGGCCTTTCATAGAAAAGGCTTCGCCCTCGCACAATCCCGATTGCCACTCTCAAACGGATATGTTTGCCGCAGACCGCAGCCGGGGCTTGTTCCTTGGCGCGAGAGGTCACGCGGGGCGGGCGAGGTCGGTGATATAGTCCCACCAATACTCGAGACTGAGCCTGTGCAGCACCTCTTTGCGGCGGTCTGCATTGTCGTGATGCGGCGCGAGATCGGTCAGCCACGCGTGTAATCGCGCCGGGTCAAGCGCGTCTGGGGTCCATTCCGCGACGAAGGCCACCGGCAAGCGCTGATAAGCCGGGGCGAGCGCGGTTTGTCGCACAATCGGGATGGTGCCGTGCAACACCGCCTGCCATGCCTTGGGCGAGGGGTCGAGACCGCCCCCTTCGACGCAGAGCACGAAGGCGTGCTGCGTCAGGAGTGCGAGAAAGTCGGACTCCGAGATGTCCTCTTGGATGATCGTGCACCAACTGTCCCAGCAGGTCTGCGCCAATTCAGTGACATGCTTGCGTCTGTCCCATTGTGGTCCGGGGCGGGTCCGGTGCGCGCAGAGAACCCGCAAAGGGCGGGTGGCTGTGGGCGGCACAGTCGGGCATGCGGTGCTGTCGCGGATCTTGGGTTCGGCGTTGTAGACCATGCCGACGGGGATCGGTCGCAGCTTGGGATGGCTGGCGGAATCGAGGTTCTCGGCGACCCAATGCAAGAGCAGCGGATGGTCGAGAACCTGTTGGATCGCCTCTTGTTCAGAGGCATCAAAGCGGCGCCAGCGTTGATCCATCTGGACAGGCACCGTGGCGTCCTCGGAGCCGCTGACCAGAACGAAAGGCGCGGTGAGCATGGGCAGCACATGGCGGGCGAAATGGGGAATGGCCGTGAAGGGCGACCGCATCGAGAGAAAGATGTGGCGCGGCTGGTCTGTCTGCACCCGGCGGACAAGATGCGCCCGCGGCGCGGCCCGGTCGGTCAAAAGAACCCAATCGCAGCAGGAGGCTATGCCGGTGATCTCATAGGCGTCGGCACCTTGTCCCTTGGGGAAAAGCCGGGTCGAATGTGCGCGGAACACGGGGTCAGAGCGCCACATCTTGCAGGTGTCGATAGAGGGCGGCAACCGGCGCTGGCAGGTCGAGGTCGGGACGGTCGTGATGCTTGTGCTCGGGTTCGTAAAAGGACAGCGCCTCGGCCCCGGCAGGCAGGTCCAGTTGTTCCAGCATTTGTGTAAAGGACCGCCTCATGCGCGCGGCATCGCCGACGAATTCCATGACCGGAAAGCCGCGCTGCTGCTGGAACGTCAAAAGCCGTTCGTTGTAGACGCGCCAGATCTCGAAACACTTGTCTAGCGGGAACTGATTGCGTTGGGACAGGGACAGCGCGACCTCGGCCGGATGCCGGAATATGCCCGCACATGCGAGGTCTGGCAGCACCTCGAACCACCCCTCGAGGGTCAGCAGGGTGCGCGGGTCCTTGAAGCCCCAAACCGGCACCCCTGCCCGCGACTCGATGAAGAGATCGCGCACGGCAGAATGCAGTTTGCCCCACACGACCTCGGCGGGGGGATCATGCCAATCGCCCTGATTGGTTTCCAGAAGGTCCTGATGCATGAAGAGAATTGAGGGGGCCTCGTGCAGGCCCTTGGGGTTGAGACGAAAGGTCTTGTCAAGCACCGCGCCAAATTCCACCCCCGCCGCGCGGAGCGTCCCGGCAAGAGTGCTGGTGCCACTCCGGTGCATGCCCAAGACTGCAATCGCGCGAGAAGATGTCATCTTGAGAGCTTCGTGACCTTGGAAAACCGTTGCGTTGGGGAACCTTACTGGCGAGGGGGGGGATGTCAAACGCTAGTTCCCCATGGCCTCTGCGCGCGCGGCGCGCTGGATCAGGGCCGGGACCGTGCTATCTACGCGCAAGGTCCAACACAGGAGCAGATCACATGGCAGACCCCGTTATCGCACAAAAGGCGCCCTACCCTGTCGAGGTCGAAGAGGGCAAAACCTATTTCTGGTGCGCCTGTGGCAAGAGCAGCAAGCAGCCTTTTTGCGATGGGAGCCACAAGGACACAGGGTTTGCCCCGGTGAAATACACCGCCGACACGAGCAAGCGGGTGTTCTTTTGCGGGTGCAAGCACAGCGGCAAGGCGCCGCTCTGCGACGGGACGCACAGCAAGCTCTAGACCAAAGGGGCCGCGCGGCGCTGGTCAGGTTGGGGGACGGTGCCCCCAACCCAGTGGCTCAGAGGTTATACTGTTCGCGCGCGTAGTGACCCAAGCCCACGGCATCAAGCCGGGACAGGGGGGCAAGGAATGTCACCTGAATGACCCCCGGCGCGCGCCCGATCTCGATTGCGCCGTTGATTGTCGCGCGGTTGCGCACTTCGGCGACGGTCATGCCGAGCAGTTTTGCCGCCCGCTCCAACCCGTTGGTGATTGCGTCATTGAGATTGGCGGCGGTGCCGATGACCGAGATAGGCGCAACAGTCTCGATTTCGGCAACCGACCACTGGTTGGCCAGACGCTGCGCCTTTGCGCGCTCGTCGGCGCTAAAGGGTTTGGCCAGCGGCGGCAGGTCTTCGAGCAGCGGAAAGAGCACTGGGCCGTCGATCGGATAGTTTTTGACCACCTCCACCTGAAGCGTCACGCTGCCTGAAACATCCATGGTGTGACCCGCGATTTCACCGTCGCCCTGTGCCGCGTGCATATCGCCCATGTAGACGCCCGCGCCTTTGACCTTGACCGGCGCAATCAGGATCGCCCCCGGTCGCACCGCGTCGATATCCATATGTCCATCGGTCTTGTGCTCGGCCAGTTGTTCAGAGGTGATCGCATAGGCATGGGGCGCGCCGACAAGGAACGCGCCGAAATCCCCCGCATTATGGCTGTCGGGCATGGCCATCGACGGGCAAGTCCCAAGTTGACCCAGAAAGGGCCGCATCCGGACCATAGCACCCGGCATGTCATGGGGCGCATAGCTCAGGATCGAATGTTGACGGCTTGCATCCGGCAGGGCGGCATAGTGGTTGGGGTTCTGGGCAATCCTGTCCGCCGCCGCCTCTGGCAGGGTCAGGCCGACGGTGCGCGTATCGTCAAAGGTGACGGTATAGCCGTGGACAATCTCGAACGGCGTCACCGCATTGCCGCAGGTGTCACATTTCACGCAGTCCTGACCGATCCCCTCGACATGGGTTTCGGGCCAGACCGTATCACACACGGGGCAGCGCGCCGCCACATAGGGATCGCCAAGACAAAACCCCTCGGGCGAGCTGTCATGCCCCGAGGCCGTGGCAATCGAGGTCACGGTCACATCCCGTATCCGGATCGCCACCGCATCGCCCACTTCGGCACCCGCCACCGCCACAGGCTGCGTCACCTCGTGACCGCCGCGCAACCGTGGTGTGATCATCGGCCCCCAGCATCCGGGGGCGGTGTTGGCAATGATCGTGCCGCCATTCTCGACGGGCCCTAGCATCGGGGCCTCTGGATCAAGCACGCTGTTGGTAAAGCCGCTGACGACAACGCTGCGCCGTGCGGTGGTGAGGTCGGGGCTTCCGTCGGCCATGGCAATCTCCTTGTGGGATGAGGATGGTGTGGAATGAGGATGGCTGCATGGTAATCTCTGCCGGAACAATGTCTAGGGTCCTGCTGTGAGGGGCTATGGCGCTTGTCTTGGGGGCCGCGATGCGTCGCAAAGGGGATAGACGCGGTCGGGGGGACATCCTATGCGGGGGCATGACACGCGTTGCCTCTGCCTCTCCGTCGACCGACCGCATTCTTGCCGGGGTTGCCCTGATGCTGGGGTTTTGCGTGACCGCTCCCTTGCTGGATGTGGCGGCCAAGCTGGCATCGACCAGCGTTCCCGTGGGCCAGATCACCGCCGCGCGGTTCATCGTGCAATGCGCGCTGATGGCCCCGTTTGTCTGGATCATGGGGCTGTCGGTGCGCGTGCCGCGCGCGCAATGGTTGGCGCTTTTGGCGCGCGCGGTGCTGCTCTTTGGCGCAACCTTCTGCTTTATCGCCGCAATCCGGGTCATGCCGCTGGCCGATGCGCTGGCGATCGTCTTTGTGGCCCCGTTCATCGTGCTCTTGGTGGGCAAGTTCTATTTGGGCGAGGATGTCGGCCCGCGCCGCGTGGGCGCGGCACTGGTGGGCTTTGTCGGCGTCCTTTTCGTGATCCAGCCCAGTTTCGCGGCCTTTGGTGCGGTGGCGCTCTTTCCGCTCGGGACCGCGGTGGGGTTTGCGTTCTACATCCTCGTCACACGCGGGCTGTCGCGGCGGGTGCATCCGGTCACATTGCAGTTTCATACGGGCCTGATTGCCAGCCTGCTCTGCCTGCCGGTGATGATCCTAGCAGAGGGCACGGGGATCGACATGCTCGATCCGGTCTGGCCGGACGGTATCGCATGGCTCTGGTTGCTGGGGGTCGGGTTCTTTGCGACGCTGAGCCACATGATGATGACCTATGCGCTGTCGCTGGCACCCTCGGCCACGCTGGCACCGCTGCAATATCTGGAACTGCCGGTGGCGACATTGCTGGGCTATCTGGTGTTTGGAGATTTCCCCAACGCGCTGACCCTCACGGGCATCGCCATCATCATCGGCGCGGGCCTCTACATGATCCACCGAGAGCGCGTGACCGCCCGCCAGTTGATCACCGAACGCGCCGCACCGCCGATCTGAGGCGAGCGGGCGACAAAGTGCTCTGGGCTATCGCGCCTACATCTGATGCACATAGGAGCCGGGTGCTGCCTCGATCGGAGGGAGCCCGCGTGCGGCAGCCCCGAGCGCCTTGGGGCTGGGCTGCGTGCCGCTGCTTTTGCCCGCAAGCCAGTCTGCCCATTCAGGCCACCACGATCCCTGCCGGTCGGCATTGCGCTCTAACCACGCATCCGGCCCGACATAGAGCGCCCCTGTCGGTCGATGCGAGACACGGAAACGGCTGCGCGGATTGCCCGGCTCGTTGACGATACCGCTGTTGTGGCCACCGCTGGTCAGAACAAAGGTAAGGTCGCAATTGGTGAAGAGTTGGGTCTTGTACACCGAGCGCCAGGGCGCGATGTGGTCGGTTTCGGTGGCAACGGCAAAGATCGGTGCGGAAATGTCCTTGAGCGCGATCACCTGTCCCTCGACGGCAAAGCGCCCGGCGGTCAGGCGGTTTTCAAGAAACAGCCCCCGGAGGTATTGCGAATGCATCCGCGCGGGCATCCGCGTCGTGTCGGCCAGCCACACGCCCATGTCGGTGGGTGTATCCTCCTTGCCCAGGAAATAACGCTGCACGGCCCGCGACCAGATCAGGTCTTCGGACCGGATCGCCGAAAACGTGCGCGCCATCTGGGGCCGGTCGAGATAGCCTTGATCCCACATCATGTCCTCGAGAAAGGCCACCTGGCTTTCATCGACGAAGAGGAGCAGTTCGCCCGCTTCGGCAAAATCGACCTGAGCCGCCATCAGCGTGATCGAGGCCAGCCGGTCGTCGCGGTCGCGCGCCATGGTGGCGGCTGCGATAGCGAGGATCGTGCCGCCCAGACAATAGCCCACGGCGTGCACCTTTTGGTCTGGCACGATGGCGTTCACGGCACCGAGCGCCGCCATCACCCCGTCGGTGCGGTAATCCTCGAGCGCGAGCTCCGCTTGCGCGGCGGTGGGATTGCACCACGAGATCACGAAGACCGTGAAACCCTGACGCACGAGATAGTTCACCATCGAATTCTGCGGCGAGAGGTCGAGGATGTAGTATTTCATGATCCAGGCCGGAACGATCAGGATCGGCTCGGACCGCACCTCTTTGGTCTGCGGCGCATATTGGATCAGTTCGAAGAGGTCATTGCGGAACACCACCTGGCCCGGCGTGCAGGCAAGATCCTGCCCGAGGCGGTAGCCTTCTGGCACCGGATCACGGGCTTGTGTCACGGTCTTGAGGGCATCATGTGCGGCATTGACGGCCCCCTCGGTCAGGTTCCGCCCGCCGGAGCGGATCGTGGCCGCGAGGATTTCCGGGTTCAGCAGAGGGAAGTTCGACGGAGACACGACGTCGAGCGCCTGTCGGACCATGAACCGGGTTCGCTCTGCGTTTTCGGGGCGAAGGCCGCGCAGAGGCTCGGTTGCAAAATCCCACCAGTCCTGCGTGGCAAGGAAAGCCTGCTGCCAGAGGTGGAAGGGCTGTTTCTGCCAGCCTTTGTGGCGGAACCGGTGATCGAAGGGCCTCGGTGCAAAGGGCGGGGCCGCGTCGGTCTTGGGGCCTGCCATCTGCGTCATCAGCATGAGCGCGTTGCGCTGCGCGCGCTCGATCAGTTCCAGTTGGCGGCCCGGAGCCTGGCTCATGTGTTGGGCCCAGTCTGCCCAAGCCTCGATGAAGGAATGGGGCGAGACCCCGGCACTGTGCCGGGCCTGCGTGGCGCGCGCGGCGCGGTCGAGGGTCTGGTGCGGATGCACGGGCGCGGATTCTGGTCGTGGCGGTGTCACGGGGGCGGTCACGGAGGGGCGACGGGGGACCGGCCGCCTTGGCACTGTTGTTGCGATACGGTGCGGTGCTTTGGTCATTTATCGTCCCTCGGATCATGGGCAGAGGCGCAGCGCCCTGCGGCCTTGCTTGGTTACGACCGGAATTGGCCACGACTCGGAACACAGCATTGAGCATAGAGAGGACGGCAGAGCGCGCCTTGATCGAGCGCAAAGCCGCCTCGACCGCGGGGGGAAGGCGGGTGATTGGTCCTGCACGGCACAAGGACACCAAGTGGTTGGCAAGCCCAGCGCGCGGCGCAGTGCGGTCAGCCCTACCGCCTAGTCGAGCCCTGCCGGGTCCACACCGCAGCCGCGCGCGCCGTCCCCAAGGGTCTGTGAGATCCGCGTTCGGGGCCAGTCGGAAGACGCGGGACGTAAGTGGTGCAATGTTGCGCCACCCGCCACGCTCTGATTGCCCAACAAAAGCTGGATCGTCGCCGCCGTGCGGACCAATTGAGCCCCTGCCGGCAGGGTCTTTAACCTGCGGTTCAGAGCCAGCACCGGCTTGGGACAGAGGGTGCCGCGCATATCCGGTGTCTCTGTTATGCCCGCTCTCCAAGCAGCGTCTCGCGCGGCACCCGGCGTAGCGCCCCCGTCCCAAGGCGCCGCCGGATGGCCCGAGATAGCGCATCGACCGCCGCCGTCAGCCCGCCGGCCACGACCAAAAGCACGAGCGCGCGGTCCAGACGTAGCTCGGCCATGGCGCTGTCGATGAAAAAGCCCAACGTCATGACCCCAAGAAGACCCATGACCGCTGTCTCGCGCAATATGATCTCCCAACGATAGAGACAGAGCGCCAGAAACGGGCCGAAAAGGCGAGGCACCAGTTCCCATCCCCAGAGCGTGGCACCGCGCGGCGCATCCGCGCGCAGGTCCGGGCAGAGGGCCTCGGCCTGCCGCCCGAGCAGATGACCGATGATCGCGCCGTTATGCAAGGACAGCGCCAGGATCGCAGGAAGCATCGAGGGGCCGAAGACCTGCACAAAAAGATAGGCCAGCATGTATTCGGGAAAGGACCGCAGGATCACCAACCCGAGATGCCCCAGAGCAGCGCCCACGCGGCCGCTCACGCGGGGCACGATCAGACCAAAACCGAAGAACGCCACCGCCCCCGTCAGGGCCAGCGCGATTTGCGCGCAGATCACCGTGGCCACCAGCCCCGGCAGCGCCTCCATGGTCAGGATGTCCCTCAACCAATCGGCCAGCGCCGCCCCGTCACAGCCGCCGCGTAACGGGACAGGCACGATATCCTCGGTCAAGAAGCGCCAAAGTGCGCCCTGCCCCATTGGCGGGCTTTGGACCGAGGCCAGCACCCCCAACGCAGCCGCGATCCAGACCGGCACCAGCCGCCAGCGCATCCAGAGCCGGATGGACGCAATGAGCGCCACATAGAGGATCATGATCGCGGAGGCCGCGCCATACTCGCCCTGACGAAAGAAACTGTCGAGTTGGAAGCCCAGTGTCGGCAAGCCGATGAACCCCAGCACCGCCGAAGACCGCAACCCGCATTCCAGCCGGTAGAGCGCATAGATCCGCATCGGTTCAAGTGCCAGAGGCGCGCGGGCATAGAGAAACCGTGACAGCGCATCCACCCCCTTGGGCAAGGCGCGGGCGGAGCGCTGATCGGCCTCGTCGAGATGTTCGGCAAAGACCTTGGCGAAGATGCCCGCATAGGGCAGCGCGATGGCCAGAACACCGGTCAGCGCCCCGATGCCGAACACCTGCAACAAGAGCAGCGCCCAGAACAATTCATGCACCGACCGCAGCGCGATGCAGAACGCGCGCAGGCCGGGTCGGTCGTAAAAGGGGGCCATGATCACCCCCGCAACACCGCCCGCCGCAACACCGGCCACCGCGAACATCACTGTGAGCAGCAGGGCGCGACCGATTTCATCCACCGCACTGAAATCGGGGGCGAGAAACCCTTGCGCCATGCGCCAGAGCACGCCGCGCGGATCATGCCCCGCCAGCGTGAGATCGGCAAAGGGCAGCGCCAACAGCGCCAGCAACAACAGCCCTGCCGTGACCTGAAGGCGGCTCAGGTGTTCAGGCATAAAGGGCCTCGATCCGCGCGCGCGAAATGTCGGCGGGGGTGGCGTCGAGGACAACGCGCCCGTCCTTGAGGCCGACCACGCGCGTCGCAAACCCTAGCGCCTGATCGACATCGTGCAGGGCCAGCACCACACGGTTGAACCGGGCGGCAATATGGCTCAAGATCTCGGCTCCCTGCGTTTCATCCAGCGCCGAGACCGGCTCGTCCCCCAGCAGGACATCGCCGCCCCGCCAGAGCGCACGCGCCAGCGCGACGCGTTGTTTCTGACCACCCGACAGCCCCTCGACCGCGCGATCCGTTTGCGGCGATAGCCCAAGGATACTCAAAACCTCGCCCACCCCGGCGCGATCCGCCGCGCGCGGGCGCACAAGATTGGTCAGGTTGTAAAGCGCCCCGTGATCGTCAAGCCGCCCCATCAGCGCATTGCGCAACACACTCAGTTGCGGCACCAGCCCTTGTTCCTGCGGCACCAGCGCCACCCGGTTGCCCTGAGCCAGAAGAGCATCGTAAAGCGCACCCAGAAGCGTCGTTTTTCCCGCGCCGCTACGACCCAAGAGTGCCACACGCTCACCGGGAGCGAGCGCAAAGCTCACCCCCGTCAGGACCGGCGCAGCCCCATAGCCCAGCGATTGCCGGTCCAGCAGCACCCGGTTCACTCCATCAGGCCAAGCGCGCGTGCGGTCTCGGCGATCGGCTCGAAGTCGGAGTTCTGCGCCGGAATGAAGGCCTCGCGCGGGAAACTCGCCAGCAGGTCGGGATCGGTCATCCCCACCAGCGCCGCCTGCACCCGGTCCGCGAAGCCTTCGCCAAAGCGCGCATCGACATCGCCCCGGATCGTCCAGTTGTAATCGGGATAAGGCGGCGTCTGCCAGATCACCTTGGCGCTCTCGGTCTCGGGCGCACCCTCGGCCAGTGCCTTGTCGTAGACGGCGTAATTGAGAGCACCCACCTGCCACGCCCCAGAGGCCACCAGCCGCAGGGTCTGGCTGTGATCACCCGAATACCCGACGCGATCAAAGAAGTCCTCTGGCGCCTTGCCGGTGTTCTGCCGGATATTGAACTCTGGCATCAACCGCCCCGACGTCGAGGTCTTGGCCCCGAAGGTAAAGCTCATCCCTTCAGCGGCCATTGGAAAAGCCTCATCCGGCACCAGTCCGGTATCCTTGTGGGCGATGAAATAGGTGATGAACGTCGGGTCCTCGGACCCTTGGGCAATCGCCCGCGCCCCCGGCACCAATTGCCGTGCCTGCACGCCCGACAGCCCGCCGAACCACGCAAGCTGCACCTGATCGTTGCGGAACGCCGTGACCGCAGCCGGATAGCTCTTGACGGGGACGAATTCCACCTCGACGCCCAATTCTTCCTCAAGATAGGCCGCCACCTTGGAGAACCGCGTCATCAGCGCGGTCTCGTCCTCGTCGGGAATGGCCGAAAAATATAGTGTTTGAGCATTGGCTGTTCCGGCCAGCACTAAAGCGGCGCAGATCGCACCAATTCTGTGAAAGACTCGCATGTCATCCTCTTCTTTTCAAAAGCACTCTTATATCGCGATGAGTTGGGGCGACAAGGCAGGTCCGTGACATGGGTCCCCGGCCAGATCTTTCGTCCGCTTCACGCAAGGCGAAAGCCATCCTCGGGATGGGGCGGAGCGCGCACGGCGCATCGCCGAAACGCGGCACCTGCGCGGCGTCCTGCTCTCCGGCGGCTCGAACAGGCGCAGGCGACTGGAACCGACCCGAGACAATGCGCCCCCGCGCGATGCCGGTCCCGCAGTCGCGTGGGAAGAGCTATGACACCATTTCGCCTGATCGACAGCGGCGTGGCTGAGGGCCGCCGCCAAATCGCCTATGACGCAGCGCTGGCCGACTTGCACAAGGCGGGCTGATCCGGCGGCAGTTGCAGAACCAATTCATGGAGTTGTCCCAAAAGCTGGGCAAGACAACCCTCTTCATCACCCACGACCTTGAAGAGGCGCTCCGCCTCACCACGCTCGGTCTGACCGGCGTGGCAGAGGATGTGAAAGAGGCCGCCCGCGCCCATGGGGCGACCAAATGGCACGTGCTGCGCGGGGTCGAACTGCCGCCGGCCCGCGCGTCAATCCCGGCGGGGATCAACCAGACCATCCTGATGTGCCTGTCGATGGTGGTGATCGCCAGCCTGATCGGTGCGCAGGGGCTGGGATTGGTTGTGCTGACCTCGCTGCAATACGCGGCCAAGGGGCAAGGGTTGCTTGCGGGAATTGCCATCCTGCTCTGTGCCATCCTGCTCTGTGCCATGATGATTGACCGCATCGTGCAGGGCAGTTTCCGAAAATGAACGAACTGATCTAGAGTATTGAAAAGGAGCCTTTCATGCCCGCCGACTCCCCTGCTCGATTGCCCGCCGAATTGACGCTGCGCGGCCTGCGCGTGTTCGTTGCCTTGGAAGAGGCGGGATCAATTGCGGGGGCCGCAGCGCGGATCGGCGGATCATCGTCGGGTGTCAGCCAGCACATTACTGCACTGGAAAGCGCCATCGGGGCCAAGCTTTTTGATCGCCGTGCCAAGCCCGTGACGCTGACGCCCGCGGGCCAACTGCTGCGCGCCCATGCCCACCGTATCCTGTCGGTCGTCTCGGAAGCGCAGGCCGAATTGGCCGAGATCAGCATGACCAATCTGCCAAGTTTGAAACTTGCCATCATTGATGATCTGGATGCCTCTTTGACCCCTGTGCTGGTGTCCGCCCTGCAGGCGCGGTTCAGGAATTGCTTTGTCCATGCCTTTTCAGGCCGGTCCGATCACATCATCGAGCGTCTGCAATCACGCGATGCGGACATCGCGGTCACGGCCCTTTTGCCCGCGGACAGCAACACCTATCAGTCCGTGCCGATCCTGCGAGAGGCGTTCATTCTGGTGGCCGCCAAGGGCGCGATCCGGCCCGATGTGGACGTCCGCGCGACACTGGCCCGTCTGCCCTTTGTGCAGTATTCCGAGACGATGCCCATCGGCCAGAAGGTCGCCCAGCACCTGAAGCGGGTAAAGCTGAACGTGCCGCGCCGTTTTGCCTTTGAGGCGACCCGCTCGGTGCTTGCCATGGTCGTCCAGACCGGGGGCTGGACCCTGACGACGCCGCTGAACCTGCTCGATGCGGAGCGATTCATCCCGATGCTGGATATCCTGCCTTTGCCGTTCGCGGGCGAGAGCCGGCATATCCACCTTGTCGCCCGGGCTGAAGAGCTGGGTCACTTGCCCGAGGCATTGGCTCGGGATTGTCGCCGCATCCTGCGCAACGTGTTGGTTCCCCGTTTTTGCGCCATAGCACCGGGGTTCGAGGCGGCAATCGAAGTCGCCGAGGACGACGGCTAGGACCGCACCCGCGCGATTGCGCCGGGGCACCGGGGCACGTGTAACGGCGTGTGTCAGAACGCGGTCGCCCGGTCCGATCCCGGCCGCGCAGAGGGTGATCTGCAACGCCTGTCCTGCAGAAGTAACGGCAAGGCAATAGGGCTGCCCGACGAAACTGCCAACGGCACGCTCGAGTTCGGCGGATGATCCCGTTTCGCCCGCGCCATTGCCGGAATGCGGAGCGGGGGTTTGTGTTCATTTGCCTTCACGCAACACGCTCTAATTGAATATTTCCGCCATCTAAGGCCCCAGCAGGATGGGGAATTCGGCGCGCATCCGGGCTTCCGCCTCGGGGGTCAGGTAGGTGGGGTGGTGCGTTTCCAGCACTCGGCGAGCAGCAAGTTTTGCACGCCCCCAAGCATCGTGGCGGCCCTTCTCGTCCCACGTCATTGGCGCATCGCGGTCGGCGATGGTGGGGTAGAAATAGTCACGTTGCATCGCGGCGATGGTATGCGCGCCGCCCAGAAAATGACCGGGGCCAAGGACTGCCTCACGGATTGCCTCGTATCCCAAGGTCTCGTCATTCACTTCGACGCCGCGCAGAGTGCGGTAAATCAACGAGTGCATCTCGTCATCCAGAATGAATGCCTCGAAAGACGCACCCAAAAGCGAGGCCATCATGCCTGAGGATTCGTAGATCAGGTTTCCGCCAGCCAGCGCTGCGGCCAGTGAGGAAATTCCCTTCTCGGACCCGTATTGCGCATCTGGCACCTTGGCATCCGTCATGCTGGAGGCGACGCCGGAGGGAAGACCGAGCCAGTTTGAAATCTGCGCGGAGGCCGCGTTCATCACGCTGATTTCCCCACCGCCCCCAACAAAGGAGCCGGTCCGCAGATCCACCACCAGTGGCCAATTGGAAAAGACCATCGGATGGCCCGGCTTGATGACGTTGACCATGATCAGACTGGCCAGCGTTTCGGCCAGGGATTGTGCAAGGAAACCCGCCAGTGTGGCGGGCGCGGTGGCCCCGGATTGCGCGGCCGTGATACACGAGAGCGGAATGCCATGCGCCATGCAGGCGAGTGTGACCATGACCGCATCTTCGCCATAGCGCATGGGCGAGATCATCGGCGAGATATGAGCCTTGAGAAACGGCGTTTCGCGGAACAGGCCAGATGTGCCGTCACCGCCAAGGCCCATGTCGACCATACGCATGATCGGGGCGACATGCTCGTGAATGGTGAAAGAGGTCGCGACGGGTTTCGTGGTGCCTTTCATCAGCGCAAAGACTGTGTTCACGTCGAGTTCGTAGATGTCCGGCAGATCGGTCGCCACGCAGCAGCGGGTGAACCAGGAGACATTGGTCAACGTGTCTTGCAACCGGGTGAAATCGTACAGATCGCGCAGGGTGGACGGCCGGTAGCCGCCCGTGTCGATGTCCAGTGTCAGGACCGCTGCCCCCCCGGTCCCAAAATGGACATGGTCGCCGCCAACTTCAATCGAGCGGGCGGTGTCGCGACCGTGGAAGGTGAAGGTCTTGGCAGCCATGCCGATGACCTTTTCCACCAACTCCTGCGGAAAATAGACGCGACCGCCGCCGAGCCTCGCTCCCGCGACAAGGAAGGGCTTGACCAGAACCTCGGGCACTTCGCCCACACCAAGCTCGGCCAGCAGCCGCAGGGCAGTCTGGTAGATCGCCACCATGTCGGCATCGGAGAGGGGCCGGTATTGCCCACCCCGCTGGCCCGGCGAGCAGGGATTTACCGCAGGCGGCAGCGCACGCTGAGCAACCCGCTCTGCCCGCCCGCCGCTGCGCCGTCCGGTTCGTTCGTCGGTCATCGTGGCCCTCCGTTTCACGTGTCATAGGGGTCGATCCGCCACAAGCTGACAACATCCAAGCGAAGGCTTCATATTTTTGGACGAAGGGCTTCGCTTTCCTTGAACGGATCGAGGCTTGGTTGACGAAGCACGCGGCCTTCGCGCTTGGTTTTTCGGCAAGAGCGAGGAGCGTGAAAGATGAAATCCCAGACCCGTGTTGTGGTGATCGGTGGCGGCATTGCCGGCTGTTCGACACTTTACCACCTGACGCAAGAGGGATGGACCGATGTCGTGTTGATCGAACGCAACGAGTTGACAAGCGGCACGACCTGGCATTCAGCGGCTCAGGTCACGAATTTCGGGATGACGCAAACGATGGTGGGGCTGAAAAGCCACTCCATCAAACTCTACAAGGAGTTGGCAGCAGACCCCGAGTATCCGATCAACTACCACCATGGCAACGGCGGCATTCGCCTGGCAAATTCAGAAACGACGATGGACGGCTACCGGCACTTTGCCAGCCAGGCCAAGGTCATGGGGGTGGAGTTCGAGATCCTCGACGCGGCCGAATGCGCGCGGCGGCATCCGCTGATCACCACAGAGCGGCTGATCGGGGGCCTCTGGGACGGCGAGGATGGCGACATTGACCCCGCGCAACTGTGCCAGGCCTTGGCACGACGGGCCCGCAAGGTGGGGGCGGAGGTTTACCGCAACACGCCCGTCACCGGCCTGACGCAAAGACCGGATGACAGCTGGATCGTGCACACCGACAAGGGCGACATCGCTTGCGAAATCGTTGTGAACGCCTGTGGGTACCGCGTGAACGAGGTGGGCGCGATGATGGGAATCCACCATCCGGTGATGTCGATGGAGCATCAGTATTTCCTGACAGAACCGATCCAGGGGATCATCGACTTTGGTCGCCGCGTGCCGCTGTTGCGCTGTCCGATCGACGATTTCTACGCGCGGCAGGAAAAGCAGGGTCTGCTGGTCGGGTTCTACGAGCAGGACTGCCGGACATGGGGAATGGACGGGGTCGATCCCAATTTTGTCAACGCGCTGTGTCCTTCGGATACCGACCGCATCCTGCCGGTTTTGGAAAATGTTTTCAAACGGATGCCCGCACTGGAGCAGGTGGGGATTCATACCATCGTCAACGGACCCATTACTTATACCATCGACGGGGCGCCCCTCGTCGGGCCGATCCCCGGCAAGCGCAACGCGTTCTGCATCATCGGTTTACGTGCCGGGATCGGCGAAGGGGGCGGGCATGGCTGGATTCTGGCTCAGCAGATTGTTCACGGCGAGGCGCAGTACGACACCTGGGTGACCGATCCGCGCCGCTTCACGGGGCACGCAAATGTCGAGCTGTGCGCGGTGAAGGCCATCGAGGATTACCAGAATGAATTCCGGTTCCATCTTCCGCACGAGCATCGCCCGGCAGGTCGCCCTATGAAGACCACGCCCTTGACGCCGATCTTGGCGGCGGAAGGGGCGGAGTTCGGCGTAGTGAACGGGTGGGAGCGGGTTGCCTATATCAAGCCCACGCCTCAGTTCCACGAGACACATGGTTTCCGGCTCAACGAGACTTTTGATGTCGTCGCCGCCGAAGTTCATGCTGTGCAGACCGGCGTAGGCATAACCGAAGTGAACGGCTTTAACCGGTTCGAGATCACCGGGCCGGGCGCGCACGACTGGCTCAACAGAATGTTTTGCGGGCGGATGACGCGGAAGACCGGCAAGGTCGGTCTTGGCTACCTTCTCAACCACCATGGCAATGTGAAGGGCGAGGCGACCTTGGCCAATCTGGATGGGGGCACGATCTGGTATGGGTCCGCCGCCGCGTCGGAATATCACGATATGGACTGGCTGACGACACATCTGCCGAAGGACAAGTCGGTCAGCATCCGGTCCCTGACGAACGATTACACGATCCTCGTGCTGGCAGGGCCCAAGGCGCGCGACGTGCTGGCAGCGGCCGCGCGGGGCGATTGGTCGGCAGAGGCTTTCCCTTGGCTTTCGGTGCGGCGGGCCTTTGTGGGCATTGCTCCGGCTGTCGTGATGTCCGTCAGCTTTTCGGGTGAATTGGCCTATGAAATCCATGTTCCGAACGCACAGCTTTACGCGGCCTATCTCGCACTCCGCCATGCGGGCACGCCCCATGGATTGCGTCTGTTCGGGTCCTATGCCGTTGAATCGATGCGGCTGGAAAAGGGATACCGCCACTGGAAGGCGGATCTGGTGACAGAGTTCAACCCGTTCGAGAGCGGTCTCGGGCGGTTTGTCAGATTGGACAAGGCCGAGTTCATCGGCAAGGCGGCGCTTGAAAGGATGAAGGGCGACGGCCCGCGCCGGGCCTTTGTGTCGATGATCGTGGACGCCGTGCATGCGACAGCCCATGGCGGCGATGCGATCCTCGCTGAGGGGCGCGTGGTGGGCTCGGTCACATCGGTCGCCTGGGGGCATCGCGTGGGCAAGAACATCGCAATGGGCTTTGTCGAACCTGCCTTTGCAGCGGATGGAACGCGGCTGACAGTCGACGTGATCGGTGTTCCCACACCCGCAACCGTGGTGCCGGGATGTCTGTATGATCCCGAAAATCTGCGCGTCCGTGCCTGAAAGTCGCGCGTTCTGACCGCGAGCCACCCGCCCTGCGGATGCAGAGACCCGTTGTTGTCGCGGATCACGCGGCTCGCTGACATTTCCCGCCTTTACGTCAAGCTCTCTGCGCCCTGCCGGACTGGGTTGTATATGAGCGCCCACGCGGCGTTTTTGACGCGGACCCTCGGAGCCGAGCGGCTAGTCTGGGGCAGCGACTGGCCGCAAACACAACACGAAGGCCGGGTTGATTTCGCCAAGGTCGTTGAACATCGTGAGCGCCTTGGCCCTCTGAATGACACCAAAGCCGTCGGGGACTTGTATGGGCCGAGCATGGATTGAGAGTGAAAGAGGATGCCCAACACCCGCAGGGACCCAGAACAGGAAACCCCCGCGGCGCCCTTAGCGCATCCGGG
>NZ_JAGPVV010000344.1 GCF_018066915.1 Roseovarius sp. | reverse complement strand
CCATGTCGGGGCAGAGGCATTGGCGCACGAATTCCATGTGGCGATAGACCGTGACCGCATTGGCGGTGGTGGTTGTGACCACGAAGTGATCCTCGGCCAGACGTGCGGCGGTGCCGTCGTCCATGGCGATGCCATCCTCGCGCAGCATGAGGCCATAGCGGGTGCGCCCCACGGGTAATTTGGCGAAGGCATTGCAATAGATCATGTTGAGGAAGGCGGCGGCATCCGTGCCCTGCACGTCGATCTTGCCCAAGGTGGTCACGTCGCAGATGCCCACCGAGCGGCGGGTTTGCAGCACCTCGCGGTCCACGCTCTGACGCCAGTGGGTTTCGCCCGGACGCGGGAACCATTGCGCGCGCAGCCACATGCCGACCTCGACAAACACGGCCCCCTGTTCCTCGGCCCAGAAATGGCTGGGGGTCTTGCGGGTGGGGCGGAAATCCTTGCCGCGTGCGCGCCCGGCAAAGGCGCCGATGGCGGTGGGGGTGTAGGGCGGGCGGAACATGGTTGTGCCCACCTCGGGGATGGATTTGCCCGCCACCTCGGCCATGATCGCGAGACCGGCGGTGTTCGAGGTCTTGCCCTGATCGGTGGCCATGCCAAGCGTCGTGTAACGCTTGAGATGCTCAACAGAGGTGAAGTTTTCCTGATGCGCCAGTTTGATATCCTTGGCGGTCACGTCGTTCTGTTGATCGACCCACGCCCGCTTGGCCCCCTGCACATGCCAGAAAGGGGTAAGGGCCAGCGGTGTATCCTCGGCCTGCGGCAGATCGGGGCGGGTGGCGGTGCGCCCCAAGTCAGTGGCGATCTGGCTGGCGATGTCGGCACCGGAGGTCAGGGCGGCATGGGTGGAGAAGAGACCATTGGCCGCCCCTGCCACCACCATCCCCTCGGGCAGGGTGCCGCCGGGAACAAAGGCGTGAATCTCTGCGTTCCATGTAGGACGGCCGCGCTGATGGCAGGTAAGGCTCACGTTCGGGTTCCAGCCCCCGGTGACGCCAAGTGCGCCGCAGGTTACGCTGCGGCGATTGCCGTGCGCGTCCGTCACCTCGATCCGTGTCAGGCCAAGGCGGCCTGAGGTGTTGGTGATCGTGCCGCCCGCGATGACCTCGTAGCCATTGCCCTTGGGGGCCTGCGCGCGCGTGTCGATCACGGCGGTGACGGTCACACCCTTGGCGTGCAAGTCCTGTGCTGTGCGGTGGCCGTCGTCGTTATTGGTGAAAACGGCGATTTCTTGCGCCGGGGTGGCGGCCCAGCGGTTGGCATAGGCGCGCAAGGAACCTGCCAGCATGATGCCGGGGCGGTCGTTGTTCTCGAACACGATGGGGCGTTCGGTGGCCCCGGCGGCGAGGATGGCGCGGCGGGAATAGATGCGCCAGAGGATCTGGCGCGGCTTGCCCTCGGGGGGGACGGGCAGGTGATCGCTGACCCGTTCAAGCGCGCCATAGATGCCGTGATCGAAGGCCCCGAGGATGGTGGTGCGGGTCATCAGGCGGACATTGGGCAAGGCAGCAAGCCGCTCTGCGGCCTCGGCGGCCCAGTCTGCGCCGGTCTGTTGGCCAAGGCCAAAGGTTTCGGTGTTGAGGCGGCCACCGGGCAGGGAATCTTCGTCCGCGAGGATCACATTGAGGCCGGATTCGCCCGCTGTGAGGGCGGCCGCGAGACCGGCGGGACCTGCGCCGATGATGAGCAGGTCGCAATGCAGATAGCCCTTGTCATAATTGTCGGGGTCCGCCTGCAGGCTGAGAGAGCCCAGACCGGCGGCGCGGCGGATCATCGGCTCGTAGAGTTTTTCCCAAAAGGCGGCGGGCCACATGAAGGTTTTGTAGTAGAACCCGGCGGCAAAGAAGCTCGACAGGCGGTCATTGATCGCGAGCGCATCAAAGGCAAGCGAGGGCCAGCGGTTCTGCGACTGCGCGGTGAGGCCGTCGAAAAGCTCGGCGGTGGTGGCGCGGGTGTTGGGCTCGCGCCGGGCGCCGTCGCGCAATTCGACAATGGCGTTGGGCTCTTCGGAGCCCGCCGACAGCGGGCCACGCGGGCGGTGGTATTTGAACGAGCGGCCCATCAGGCGCACGCCATTGGCCAGCAGCGCCGAGGCGAGGGTATCACCGGGATGGCCCATCATCCACTTGTCGTCAAAGCGGAAAGAGATGGTGCGGCTGCGGTCGATCAGACCGCCAGCGAGGCGATTGACTTGGGTCATTTGGAGCGTCCCTCGCGGCGGGCCACGTCGCGGGCCAGTTCCACATCGGTGATTTCATGGGTCAGGGTGTTGCGGGTCACGACCAGCCAGCTTCGGTCGCCCTGTTCGTGGAACCACAACTCGCGATGGGCGCCTGCGGGGTTGTCGCGCAGATAGCCGTAGTCGATGAAGCGCTCGAGCGCGTCGGGCGCGTCCGGGTCGGGGCGGTTGATGAGGGCGGCGTCGCCCTTGTAGACGAATTCGCTGGCGTCGCGGGGGCCAAGGAGGGGGTGGTTGATCAGCATGGCGCAGGCTCCCTCAATGCAGGTTGGGCTGGTTGCCCATGCCCTTTTCGTCGATCATCAGCCCTTTGGCGAAGCGATCGAAGCGATAGGCGGTGGCGGTGGGATGGGGTTTGTCGGTGGCAAGAAGGTGGGCATAGACAAAGCCCGAGGCCGGGGTTGCCTTGAACCCGCCATAGCACCAGCCGCCGTTGAAATAGAGCCCGTCAATATGGGTGCGGTCGATGATGGGCGAGCCGTCCATGCTCATGTCCATGATGCCGCCCCACATGCGCAGGAGCCGGGCGCGGCCAATCATCGGAAAGATCGCCATGCCGCCTTCGCAGACATCCTCGACCACGGGCAGGTTGCCGCGTTGGGCGTAGGAATTGTAGCCGTCGATATCGCCGCCAAAGACCAGCCCGCCCTTGTCGGACTGGCTGCAATAGAAATGGCCCGCGCCAAAGGTGATGACACCGGGCAGCACGGGTTTGAGACCCTCGGACACGAAGGCCTGCAAGACATGGCTCTCGATCGGCAGGCGCATGCCCGCATGCGACATGAGGCGCGAGGAAGATCCGGCAACGCAAGCGCCGACCTTCTTCGCACCGATGAAGCCGCGTGAGGTTTCAACGCCAAGGCATGTGCCGTTTTCGATGCGGAAACCAGTGACTTCGCAATTCTGGATGATGTCTACGCCGCGCTGGTCGGCGGCGCGGGCATAGCCCCAGGCGACCGCATCGTGGCGCACGGTGCCGCCGCGATGCTGGGCGAGACCACCCTTGATCGGGAAACGGGCGTCGTTGACGTTCAAGAACGGGTAGCGCGCGACGATTTGCGCGGTGCTGAGCAGGTCGGCATCGGCCCCGTTCAGCATCATGGCGTTGCCGCGCCGGATAAAGGCGTCGCGCTGTGCGTCGGTGTGGATCAGGTTCAGAATCCCGCGCTGGCTGACCATGGCGTTATAGTTCAGATCCTGCTCCAACCCTTCCCAGAGTTTGAGCGAGAATTCATAGAACGGCTCGTTTCCGTCGAGCAGATAGTTGGAGCGGATGATGGTGGTGTTGCGCCCGACGTTGCCGCCGCCGATCCAGCCCTTTTCCAGAACGGCGATGCGCGCCTGTTTGAATTCTTTGGCCAGATAATAGGCGGTGGCAAGACCGTGCCCGCCGCCGCCGACGATGACGTAATCATAGGACGCCTGCGGCGCAGCATCGCGCCATGCGGGGCCCCAGCCCCGGTGGCCGGTGAGGGCCTCCTTGATGACCTTGAATCCTGAATAGCGCATTGTATCCGACTCCTTTGCCCTAATTTCGTGGAAAATGGGCGGCTTTGGTATATCGAATTCGGTCAAAGCCGGTCACAAATCGGACTCTGTGACAAAATGATTGAGGCGGCAGCGGCTAGGGTTGGCAGCGGTCGCTGGGCTTGATCACCTCAAGGCGGAGCAGGGTGTTGCTCTGGGCGACAAAGCGGCGGGCGATACGTTCGGGGATCGCCTTGGCGCTCATTGCCGTGAGGGTGCCGCCGGGTGTCGAGAGGCACCCGCGCCTGCGCTCGACAATCATGCCGCGTGCCAGCAGGTTCGCGACGATGCGCCGGACGGTTTCGAGCGGTATCCCCAAGGTTTCGGAAATGCGACGCCGGGAGATTGCACTGGCATGTTCGCTGGGCAGGGGCGTGCGATCCTGAAGGCCTGGGTCGGTTCCTGTGCTGCGCACAAATTTCTGGACGGTGGAGAGGCCAATCAGCATGAACACCTGGTAGTCTTCGGCGCGCAGGCCGAAGTAGTGCTGAAGTTCGAGGTTCTGCATCAGGAGGAGGTTGGTCAGGTCATAGGCGACACGGCGTTCGATCTCTGCATAGCGGGGCAGATCAAGCTCCAGTCGGAGGCGTGGCGGGGTCTCTGCCTCTGGCATGGTTGGCATTCCGGTCGTGTGACATGGAAGCCAACTATGCGGGGCGGTGGGGCGCGCGCCTAGAGGCCGCCTCACTTGGTCGCGAAAATGTGTAGGACGGTGGGCAGGTGCCGTCAGAAGCTGTCTTCATGTACCTAGAAGCAAACGAAACACCAGATGCTTTGGTCGCGGAAAAGGCGCAGCAATAACCGCAACGCGAAAGGAAATCCTTGGGGGTAATCACACCGAACATTACCATAGCATGAGGTCAAATCCTCTGACGGCAGCCTCTATTCTAGTCGTGTCACGCAATCTGGACAGATGAATTCTGTTACAGCGCGCGTTTCTGGGGCCGCAAAGTGACCCGGAATGGGTCATGCGGGGTGTGCTGAGGGGCCTTGCCCGTGTTCAGATGTCGGATTACTCGGCGCGGATCGCCTCGAATTCGAGAATGATGCCGACCGCATCGCCCACGAAATCGGGCAGGGCATAGGTGCTGCCGAAATCGCTGCGCAGGAGCTCGGCGGTGGCGGAGATGCCCAGCGTTTCCTTGCCATGGCAACAGGGGTAATCGGCGCGCTTGTTCAGGGTCACGTCGAGGGTCACGGGCTGGGTGATGCCCCGGATTGTGAGATCACCGGTGACGGTGCCGGTGGTCTCGGAGGTGGGGGTGCTGCTGGTGGCGGTGAAGGTGATCGCGGGATGGGCGCCTGCATCGAGGAAATCGGCGGAGCGGACGTGTTCGTCACGCTTTTCATGGTCGGTATCGACGCTGGCGGTGCCGATGCGGGCGGTCACGTCGCCCAGTTCCTGCGTTTCGGGATCATAGACAAAGCTGCCTTCGATGTCGGAAAACCGGCCCAGAACCTTGGCATAGCCTGCGTGCATGATGGTGAAGGCCACGACCGCATGTTCGGGGTCGATCTGCCATGTGGCGGGTTCGGCCTGAGCGGGCGGGGTGAGGCCAAGGGCCAGCGTTGCGCCGAGGGCTGTCAGTCTGAAAGCGGTCATGCGATGTCTCCCGTGTCAGGCGGTGTTGGCGTGGATGGTCTGGTTTTGCAGGGCGGGGCGGCGATCCTCGGGGATGTCGAAAAGGCCGGTGGTCTGCGACCAGCGGCTGAGGCGGGGCAGGGTGGTGAGCACCGCCACCGGGATCGAGAGGGTGAGGGCAAGCAGCACCGGCGCGCCAAAGATCAGCGCCCAAGGGGCCTGCACCCAGAACCAGAGGCAAAGTGCGCCGCCCAGCAGGGTTTGCGGCCAGAGAACGCGCGCGGCCTCATGCCATTCAAGCCGCTCGCGCGAGCGTTGTTGCGCGCTCCAGCCGATGCGCTGGCCAAAGATCAGCCCGATGGCGAATTGCGTGAGCGCGACCGCCACCACGGGCGAGGTGAGCATCGAAAAGACGATCTCGACAAGGCCGCCCGAGAGCACGCGCGCCCGCCCGCCATAGGCCGCTGAGCGGCTGGGAGAGGCCAGCACCTGCGCCAGCCCCATGAGTTTGGGGCTGAGGCTAAGCGTCATCAGCACGGCAAAAAGGGTGAGGCCGGCGGCGGCGGGAATGGCGTTGATCTGGTCGATGGTGCCTGCGAGGGCGGCCCCAATCAGGATGAAGGCAATCCACGCGGGGGCGCTGATATACATGAGGATCGCCAGCACCAGCTGCAGGCGACTCACGGGTTTGAGGCCGGGCATGGACAGCAATTTGAAATACTGCATGTTGCCATTCATCCAGCGGAGTTCGCGGCGGATGAAATCCACAAGGCTGGGGGGATTTTCCTCATAGCTTTCGGATTCCTCGGCCAGCACGCGCACCTCGTATCCGGCGCGGCGCATCAAGACCGCCTCGACCTGATCATGGCTGAGGATCGCGCCCGAAAGCGGTCCGCGCCCGGCAAGCACCGGCAGCATGCAATGGTCACGGAACGGGGCGGTGCGGATCACGATGTTATGCCCCCAGTTGGGGCCGCAATCGCCCTGCCACCATGCCGAGCCGAGGGTGTAGGAGCGCATACCGTGGCGCATGCCGAATTGGAACGCGCGGGTGAAGAAGCTGCGGGCGGGCAGGCCGGTCACGAGGCTCTGCAACATGCCGATTTCAGGGCTGACCTGCATCACGCGGATCAGGCGAAAGACGGTATCCGCGCCCATTTCGCTATCAGCGTCGAGCGGCAGGAAAAGATCGCTTGCGCCCTGCGGACCATGCAGGAATTCCGCGATATTGCCGGCCTTGTAGCCGGTGTTGTCGGTGCGGCGGCGGTAGTGGATCGCGGCCATGGGGCGCGCGCTGCGCCATTGCGCGATGCGCGCCTCTTCCTTGAGGGCGACGCGGGCGTCATCGGTATCGCTGAGCACATGGTAGGAAAAGCGCCCGGCATAGGGGCTGAGGGCGATTTCCTCTTCCAGACGGCGCAGGCGGGCGATCGAGGCGTCCGGGTCTTCGTTGCGCAGCGGCATGACCACGGCGACGCGAGCCGTGATCGGCTCGTCGCCGCGGATGCGGGCAAGGGCCGGGGTGACATGGGCCGCAGCCTCGGTGCCATGGCGCAGGTCAAGAGCGAGGCCAAGGATGCTGTTCCAGAGGCCGATGGAAAGCCAAGGCAGGGTCAAAAGGAAGGCAGTCAGCATCGCGCCTTCGGCCCATGTGATCCCGAGTGGCAGAAAGAGCGCAAGCATCGCGGCAAAGAGCGCCGCGACGGTGACCACGTTGAGTGCCAGCACGACACGGCGGCGGGTGGCCAGTGTGGGCACGCGGCGCAGGTGCGGCGCAATCGGCGTCACGGCGGGGGAATTCGGGCGATTTGGGGTCAACTCTGTCACGATGGCTCTCTCGCGCTGATGCGTGGCACACAGTTATGGCGACACGGCGGCAGGTCCAATGAAAATATCGTGCGCGCGCGGGGTTTTGCCGATTTGATCCCGAGGCTTGACGCAATCGGGGCGCGTGTTAGGTCACGGCTGCTGTTCAAGGAAGGAAAGCCCCATGTTTGCCGTCGAAGTTCGCGATCACATCATGATTGCCCATTCCCTGCCCGATCCTGTCTTTGGCCCCGCGCAGGGGGTACATGGGGCGACATTCGTGGTCGATGCCGCGTTTTACACCGAGGATATTGATGCGCATGGGCTGGTGGTGGACATCGGCCTTGCCTCGGACGCTCTGGCGCGGGTGCTGGCCCCGTTGCGTTATGGCAATCTGGATGACAAGCCCGAGTTCAAGGGCAAGTTCACGACCACGGAATTCCTGTGTCATCACATCTGGACCGGGCTGCGCGACATTGCCCGCGCCGAGGGTCTGGGCGATGCGGGGCGGCTGCGCCGTATCCGCGTGATGCTGCACGAAAGCCATGTGGCGCGCGGCTGGTACGAGGCGGATATCTGAGATGGGGTTTGACCCCGAGTGGCTGACGCTGCGGGAACCGGCGGACGGGGCGGCGCGGGATGCGGCGCTCTTGCGCCGGGCTGTGGCGTTGGCCGGGCCGGGGGGCTGTGTGCTCGACCTTGGGTGCGGCACCGGATCGACGCTGCGGGCGTTTGAAGGGGCCGGGGCCACGGGCGCGCACTGGCGGCTTTTGGACAATGACGCGGACCTGCTTGCGCGGGCGGCGGTGCTGCATCCGCAGGCGGAGATTTGTGAGGGGGATCTGGCGGAGATCGACGCCCTGCCGCTCGACGGCGTGCGGCTGGTGACGGCCTCGGCGCTCTTTGATCTGGTGTCGCGGGGCTGGGTGGAGCGGTTGGCGGCGCGGTTGGCGGCGGAAGGCACCGCGATGTATGCCGCGCTGAGCTATGATGGCGTCATGTGCTGGTCGCCTCAGGATGCCGACGACGCCGCCGTGACGGCACGGTTCAACGCGCATCAGCGGGGCGACAAGGGGTTTGGGGCGGCTCTTGGCCCAGATGCGGCTGCGGTTGCCGCAGAGATTTTCGAGGGTTTGGGATATGAGGTGCATCTTGCCCCGAGCGCCTGGCGGCTGGGACCGGAGGCAGCCCCGATGCAGCGCCTCTTGCTGGCGGGGATTGCACAGGCGGCGGGCGAGGCGGGTTTTGCCGGGGCTGACGGCTGGCGGGCGCGGCGCGCGCGGGTTCTTGCCGAGGGGTGGGCCGAAATCGGCCATCTCGACCTTTTGGCCTTGCCGCTGGGAGATGGTCAGCGGGGATGACATTTTTCAAAACGCATCTATTTCTGTTATTGCAGGATAAGGCGAGCGGCATCGGGCCGCGATCAACCATGGCGAAAACCCGAGACGAGATCCAGAACGGAGACCCGGATGCAGAGTGCTGACGTCACACCCAAGGTCTGGGAGCATATTTTAGCTGCGCGCGCGGGGCGTGCGTGCCTGTGTTGCGGAGACTGGGCGTCGGGCGAGCGGGCGGCGATGGCGCTCTATGGCTCGATGCTGGCCGCACCGGGCACGCCGCAGGTTGTGGCGCAGATCGGGCAATCGCTGGATGGGCGGGTGGCCACGGTCACAGGCGATGCGGCGGATGTGTCCGGGCCGGACGGGTTGGCGCATTTGCACCGGATGCGGGCGCTGGTCGATGCGGTGATTGTGGGCGTCAAGACAGCACTCCATGACGATCCGCGCCTGACGGTGCGGCTGGTGCCGGGGCCAAATCCGGCGCGGGTGGTGATAGACCCCTCGGGGCGGTTGCCGAATGAAGCGCGGCTCTTTGCCGAGGATGGTGCGCGGCGGATCGTCATTCAGGAGGTGGACAAGCCCCGACCGGAGGGGGTCGAGATCATCCGCCTGCCGCGCAAGGACTGGATTTCGCCCCCGGCCATTGTGAGCGCGTTGCGCAAGGTGGGGTTGCATCATGTGATGGTCGAAGGCGGGGCCATCACCATCGCGCGCTTGATCGAGGCGGATTTGCTGGCGCGGCTGCATGTGGCGGTGGCGCCGCTCTTGATCGGGGCGGGGCCGCAGGGATTGACGACGCGGCCTGTG
>NZ_JAGPVV010000335.1 GCF_018066915.1 Roseovarius sp. | reverse complement strand
CGGTATTCGTAATAATGCGCCGCCAGCATCAGCACCGCTTGCGCCAGATCGGCTGGCACATCAGACCAACCCGCACCAAAGCCCGCGCGAAACCTGATTTCTGCCACAGCGCCGCGCCCGATAGCGGGCAGGAACGTGCCCATAGGCCGCACCAGGGGCCGATGCGCATCCTGCTCCAGCCGGTATAGACCGGGGTCGATCACCTCGACCTCATCCGCCCGGTTGCGCAAACCAAGGCTCAACACAGCGCTCACGGGGGCGACCGGCAAGGCCTGACCTGCCGCATCCCGCCACTGATGCAACGCCCAGGAAAATTCGCGCTCCAGCAGCACCTTGCCTGTGCGCCCCTCGATGGCCGCAATCGCCGCGCGCAGAAAACTTTCCAGAACCGGGTCCTGGATATCGTCATCGGCAAACCCCGTGCCCAACCGCAGATGCGCCTTGAACTCCGCCAGCGGCAGCGCGGCCGGGGGCACCGCAGTTTCTTCGATTAACATCATGGACCTACTCCATATATCCCGGACCCCTCCGGTGGTTCAGGCGCGCGCCATTCCGCGTTGCACGGACGGAGGGGACAGTTGGACAACGCCTCGCCCGAACGGCACGCGCCCCAGGGCAAGGGGATCACCCCCCGCCCCGTCGCCGCGTCCTCAGGAGACGGCGAATTTCAAGAGCTTGATCGCCTTGAAATCGGACACATCGCCGCCCACCCGCTTGGTCGCGTAAAAGAGGACATGCGGCTTGGCGCTGTAGGGATCGCGCAACACCCGCAGATCGGGCCGCTCGGCCACGGTATAGCCTGCGTGAAAATCGCCAAAGGCGATGGCATTGGCCCCCGTCGCGATATCGGGCATATCCTCGGCAATCAGCACCGGATAACCCATCAGCCGCGCAGGCTCTCCAGCCGCCAGACCGTCCGACCAGAGAAACCGCCCATCGGCATCCTTCATCTTGCGAACGGTGCCTGCGGTCTTGGAATTCATCACGAAGGTGCCGTTGGCGCGGTATTGCGCGCCCAAAGCATAGACCAGATCGACAATCGGATCAGGCCCGGCAATCGCGCCGGCAACCCCAGTGGGCACATAGCCCAGATTGCCCCAGACCCAGACGTCATTGTCCACGCTCGGATGCGTCAGAAACCCGCGCGGCTTGTCCACCCCATCGCCCGACACAAAGGCCGCCGCTTCTGCGCGCGCGAACTTGTCGGCGATGCGCCCCGCAAGCCAACCCTCGACGTCAAAGGCGCTGTCATCCAGCAACCGCTGGCTGGCCTTGGGCAGCGCGCTCAGCTCATGCAGCGGGATGCTGATCCGGTCGATCACCGGCGTGTCGGTCTCGGACACCGTGCCGCTTTCCGTGGCCCAGCCATGGCCCACATCGGTGTGATCCACCAGCACGTCAAAGCTGGTGGCCTCGACCGCCACCACATTGGCAACCGCCCGGATCGACGCCGTCGTGCTCAACACCGAGCGGATCGTCTCGGCGGTCTGCGGGTCAACCAGATAGCCGCCTTCCCCGGCAATCGCGGTATTGAGCGCCTTGCCCTCCAATTCCAGCCCACGCAGCCCGTCATCGTCACCGCCGCGCAGATAGGCGTCAAACGCCTTGCGATGCGGTGCCGACCCGTCAGAGGTGGCGCTGAGATGGGGACGCGCAAGCGCGATGAATTTGCGTTCAAACATGGTCATTTTCTCTTCTTGCTGTTGCAGTCGGTTGTGAATTTCGGCCCGAAAGCCGCTGAATTCGCTCAGAAACCCCGCTACTGCGGATTTCACCTCGGCCACCGGAGACAGATCTTCCCCGGCCCGAGCCTTTGCTTGGGTCATCATCATTCCATCCTTCAGGTTTGGGTCGTCGTCGGGCGCTACACCTGCGCCATCTCCCGGCGGGCCGCGTCAAACGCCGCCGCCATCTCGCGCAGGGTTTGGGCGTCGAGGGCATCGCCCTTGGCCGTCACCCGCGCACTGGGCAGCATCGGGAATGTCACCAGCGACACCTCCCACAGCTCCAGTTCCCGCAAGAGCCGCTGGCCCTTGTCATTCTTCGCCGCGCGCAGCGTGCGATAGCCGATGCTGAGACCGTCAATCGCCCCCGCCGCGATCAGTGCCGCCGCCTCGCGCGCCCGCTCCACACTCTCCAAAAGCCGCCCCTTGACCCAGAGACCGCGCGCATCCTCGCGCACCTCGTCCCAGATACCGATGGGCTGCGCCGGATCATGCTGCCACAGCATCTTGACCCGCCGTCCCTCCTTGGCCAACCGGCCGAGCGAGGCCGCATAGGCACCGCGCTCGACAATATCGCCCCCTTGATCGGGCGCGCCAAAGAGGCTGGCATAGCCCTCGATCTGCCCCGCCTCGCTCACGCTCAGCATCGTGCCGTCGAGCCGCGCGAACTTGCGCTCCAGTCCCAGTTCCATTTCCATCCGCCTCATCCTTTTGCTCTGCCTCACCCCGGCAATGCTGCCAAAAGCGGCTGAAACGCCTGCGCCAGTATCGCCGCCGCCACGCCGTAGACCGCCAGCCAGAGGCGCCGCTCCAACCGCTCCAGTGCCGCTTCCGTGCGTTCCAAACGCTCGGTCATCGCGCGCGTCTGCAAGTCCGAGACGCGCTCATGCGCCTCCAATCGCAGCCCCGGCGCGCAATCAAACGCCTCGAACCCGTAGCGCGGCGGCGGTGCGCCCCGCTCAGCCATCGACACCCTCCGCCGCCACGGCAGGCAGGCCCAAGAGGCTGCGCTTTTCCGCCTCGCTCAGGAAATCCGCCGCACTCACCCGCGCCCATTGCGCATCGCGCTCGGCGGCCAGCGCCGGCACCTGATCGAGATCGGGCGCAAGGTCCAACGCCTCGCCACTCATCCGCCCCAGCCACGCCGCCACCGTCGCCGCCACGCGCATCGCCAGCGGCAACACCGTCAGCCGGTAAAATGCGCGGTTCGCTTCCTGATAATTGGCGAATGTCGCATCGCCGGGGATGCCGAGCAGCATCGGCGGCACCCCAAAGGCCAGCGCAATCTCGCGCGCCGCACTCTCCTTGGTCTTCTGGAATTCCATGTCCGACGGGCTGAACCCCATCGGCTTCCAGTCCAATCCGCCTTCCAGCAGCATCGGACGCCCGGCATTGCGCGCGCCCTGATGATGCGCCTCCATCTCGCTCACCAGCCGGTCATATTGATCGCCCGACATCGCGCCCTGTCCCTCAGGGCCCTTGTAGACAATCGCACCCGAAGGCCGCGCGGCATTATCGAGTAGCGCCTTGGACCAGCGGCTCGCCGAATTATGCACATCCACCGCCTGCGCCGCCGCCTGAAGCGGGCTCAGCCCATAATGATCGTCCTGCGGATGAAAGCTCTTGATGTGACAGACACAAGGCACGCCCTCGCGCACATCGAACCGATGCTTGCGCCCCGCGACGGCATATTCATAGGCCACGGGCCAGCCATCCGACCCCGGCACCACACTCATCCGGTCCGAGCGCAGCACGTGCAACTCGACCGGCACGCCGCCTGCGCCCACCGCCTCGACATAGGCGTTGCCTGTCAGCAAAAGCTGGCCATAAAGCGCCTCAAATAGCTCCGCCCGCCCCTGCGCCGGGTTGGGGCATTTGATCAGGCTCAGCACCGGATGCACGGCAAAGCGCTGCTCGCAATCCTGCAAGACAAGCGGCAGCGCCGCCGCCGCCTCGGCGATCATCTTGACACAGCGAAACCCCACCGGATTACCGGCAAACCCGGTGCGCGTCAGGCTGACCGTATCGCGCGGGCTCCAGGCCACACGCCCCGCGCCATGCCAGGCCATCACGCGGCCCGTGGCACTTGCCTTCTGCTCGGGCGCCGCGTCCGGCGCCGTGCCCCCTTGCCGAAAGAAATCCAGTATCATCGCGCTACTCTCCTTGATCCCGCTCATGCCGGGCCTCTTGCCCGCTTGAGAGGCATCAGACCGTCAAAGGTTTAAGGAAAGTAAATCAGACCGCGCGTGACCCGCTCAAAGGCCCAGCGCCTCACGCAACTCCGCCAGACGCGAGCGGCTGACAGGCGTGGTAACATCCTGTCCGCCAAGGCGAAAATGGCACAACCCATTGTCCTTGCGCCGCTCGAAATGCGACACATGCGCAGGGTTCACCAGATAACTGCGATGCACCTTGAGAAACGGACCGGGGCTCAGCCGCCGCTCGGCCTCGGTGATCGACCAGGCGCAGAAATGCTTGTTGGTCCCGGCATAGAGCAGCGTGTAATGCCCCTCGGCCCGCAGAAACGCCACATCGCGCGCGTCGATGAAATGCGTCTGCCCGTGCTGCTCGTAGGGTATCCGCTGCATGACTTGGGCAGGTTTCACCTCTGCCTCAACCGGCGTAGCCGCCTCCCCCTTGCCCCCCTGCGCCAAAAACGTGACGCCCGTCAGCAAAAACGCACCGCAGAGAACGAAGGAGCTGATCAACACCCCCAGTGCCAGCACCTCATTGCCCATAAGCGGCCCGATTTCCTGCGCCGTCGGCACCGCCACAAACCGCGTGCCGTATATCGCCGCGAAATGCACAAGGAACACGGCAGAGCCAAAGGCCAGCGTGCCCAGCAGGATATTGCGCGGCCGCCGTTGGCCGTACGCCACCCAGATCGCCGCCACGCTCAGCCCACAGGCCGCCAGCACCGCAAACGCCACCCCCGGCAGCGTATAGACCGCCCGGCATAGCTGTAGCCCCGACATGCCCAGATAATGCATCGCCACAATGCCAAGGCCAATGACACAGCCCGCCGCCGTCAGGCTCGCCCGCGTGCGCGGATAAAAATGCAAGAGAAGCAGCGCCGCACCCACCATCAGGATCGCAATGAGAGCGGACCCAAGCGTGATCATCGCATCGTAATAGATCGGAATCGGCAGTTGCAGCCCCAGCATCGCCACGAAATGCATCGACCAGATGCCCCCGCCCAGCGCCACCGCCGCCAAGGTCACAGAGAGTTTACGCATGGCCACAGGCTGCGCAGCAATACCACGGGTCAGCGAGAACCCGGTAAAGGCCGCCACGAGCGACACACTCAGCGACGCCACCACCAGCCAGAGGTTATGCGAATACTCCAGAAATTCCATGTCGACCCAACGGCTTGGCGAAACCGCACGAGAGCGACCTTCCCGCCGCGCTCTGCCTCCCCTGCGCTCGGATCGTATGTCGCCCCTGCTCGCCTTACAAGGCTCTTGACCTCAGAGCGTCAGCGCCGTCTTGCGTCCGTCGTGAAGCGCCTGCGCCGCCAGTCGCGGGGCATGCGCATCGCCAATCAGCATGGCCGCAATGCCAAAGTCCGCCAGTTCTTGCCGCAAACTCACATCCGCCCGATTGGTCGTGGCCAACACCAGACTATCCGCTGCCACATGCGACCGCGCGCCGGTCAAGAGGTCCACCACCTCTGCCCCGCCGTTCTGCCAGCCGGTGATGGCACTCTCAGTCAGAAAACGCACGCCCAGCGCCGCCAACCGCCGCCGGAGCGGCACATCGGCGGCAGAGCGTTCCAACTCGCGCCCGACCACCGCTTGCGGTGTGACAATCACCACCTCATGCCCCGCTTCGGCCAGATGCCAGGCGGTGCCACCGCCGCGCCAATTGCCGCCCTCATCGAGCACGATCACCCGAGGCCCCAGCCGCGCGGCGCGTCCCATCACGTCCTCGACCGGCCAGACATTGCCATCCAGCCCCGGTAATTCCGCCACATGCGGAATCGCCTTTTGAAATCCGGTGCCGGCAGGCAGGGACCCGGTGGCGAGGATCACATGATCCGCCCCCAGCGCGGCAATCTCGCCTGCCTCCAGATAGCTGTTGAACTGCACCTCGACACCCAACCGCGCCAATTGCCGCTCATACCAGCCTAGCAGGTCCAATATCTGCGCTCGCCTCGGCTGCAACCCTGCCAGTCGGAATTGACCGCCGATCTCTGGTCCCGCCTCATAGAGACGCACCCGGTGCCCGCGCTCGGCGGCCACCCGCGCCGCCTCCAGCCCGGCAGGCCCCGCTCCTACAACCAGCACATCGCGCGTGCGCTCCGCCGGGCTGAACCGATCCCCGCCCCAGATATGCTCCCACCCCACAGACGGGTTGATCAGGCAGGAAATCCAGTAATCCCGGCTTCGCCGCCCCCAACATTGCTGATTGCAGGAAATGCAGCCCCGCACATCCTCGGGCCTTCCCGCCTCTGCCTTAGCCACCAGATGCGGATCGGCGATCTGCCCCCGCACGATCGAGACCATATCGGCCTCACCTGCCCCCAACACCGTATTGGCATTCTCGGGCGTGCGAATATGGCTTTCGGCTGTCACCAGCGCATGTGTTACCGCGCGCTTAAGCCGCGCCGCCAGATCAACCCCCAGCTTTTCAGGATATAGAAACGTCGGCATCAACGGGTGATAATCCAGATAGCTGCCCGAGCCGCAGGTGACATAATCCATCAGCCGTTCCGCATCATGCAGCGCCACAACCTCGGCCAGCGCCTCATGCCCCAGCGTCGCCTCCACGCTCGATCCATCGCTCACCGACAGCCCGATGATAAACCCCGGCCCACAGGCCGCGCGCACCCTTCGCAGGATTTCCCGCGAAAACCGCGTGCGGTTCTCAAGGCTCCCGCCCCATTCGTCGTCCCGCGTGTTCGACATCGGCGTCCAGAACTGATCCAGCAGACAGTGATAGGCGGCCCAGACCTCGACCCCGTCGAACCCCGCCTTCTGACAGCGCACCGCTGCAGCGACAAAGCTCTCGATCAACTCCTCAATCTCATTGCCGCTCATCTCGTGACTGCCATCACTGTCATGCCAGCTTGGTCCGCCCGAGGGCGACCATGCCGCGTGCCAACTGTTGTCCTGATCGCCATGCGCGCCCACGTGATAGAGCTGTTGCACCACCACCGCGCCATGCCGCTTGACGGCCTGCGTCAGCTTGGCAAAGGCCGGGATCACCTCATCCGAGGAATGCCGGAAATTGCCCCGCGTCAACACGGCGGTGCGATGCACTGGCATCGGCTCAACGACAATCATCGCAGCCCCGCCAATGGCCCGCTCCTCATAATAGGCGATATGCCGCGCGCCCGGCAGACCGTCCTCGGCCATGTTGGTCGTATGCGCGCCAAACACCACCCGGTTGCGCAGGGTATGCCCCGCTATCAAAACAGGCCGAAACACATGCGGAAACGCGCTCATGCCTTACCCGCCAGCCGGTCCAGACCCCCGACCAATGCCTCACGCATCCCCGCTGCCTCCAAATGCTGCCGGAGCCGCTGATTTTAACCGCCTTCGGTGTTGAGCGCCGCCAGCATCGGCGCACACGCCCCACTCATCAGACTGCTGCCCACCAGATGCCGAAGGAACGCCTCGCCCTGCGCGTTCTCCCCGCCCAGCCACTCCGCCGCAACGCCAACCATCTGCACCGCCGGCGACAACACCGCCTGCGCGCACAAATAGGTCTCTAGGTCCGCCGCATCGCGCAACGCATAAACCGTGTTGGCAGGCGAAAACAGCGCCTCGATC
>NZ_JAGPVV010000094.1 GCF_018066915.1 Roseovarius sp. | reverse complement strand
GTGATCGCCTTTGGCGGCGGCGTGATCGGCGATCTCGTGGGATTTGCGGCGGCGGTGCTGCGGCGGGGCGTGCGGTTTGTTCAGGTTCCGACGAGTTTGCTGGCGCAGGTGGACAGTTCGGTGGGCGGAAAGACAGGAATTAACGCGCCACAGGGCAAGAACCTGATTGGGGCGTTTCACCAACCGAGCCTTGTTCTGGCCGACACGGAGGTCTTGGGCACGCTGACGGAGCGCGATTATCTGGCCGGGTATGGCGAGGTCGCCAAATACGGGCTTCTTGGTGATAGTGATTTCTTTCAATGGCTTGAAGGCAACGCTTCACGTGCCGCAGCGGGTGATATGGCAGCGCGTATCCATCTGGTCAAACGATCGGTCGAGATGAAAGCCGAGATCGTGACGCGCGATGAGACCGAGCAGGGCGACCGGGCGTTGCTCAATCTGGGGCATACATTTTGTCATGCACTGGAGTCGGCGACACACTATGATGGGTCGCGGCTCTTGCATGGGGAGGGGGTTGCGATTGGTTGCGCCTTGGCGTTCGAGCTGTCGGCGCGGCTTGGCCTCTGCTCTCAGGAGGACCCAAGCCGGGTGCGGGCGCATTTCCGCGACATGAAGATGAAGGTTGATCTATCGGATATTGCAGGGGAATTGCCGGATGCCGATGGGCTGATCGCGCTCATGGGGCAGGACAAGAAGGTGGTTGATGGCAAGCTGCGCTTTATCCTTGCACGCGGTATTGGGGAGGCGTTCATCACCTCGGACGTGCCGCCGGAGGCGGTGCGTGACGTGCTGAAAGAGGCGCTGCGCGGGCGGGGGTGAACCTTACGGACCTTACAAATCTTAAGCTGATTTTGTAAGGTCCGGGGTTCGAATTTGCCCTCAGTCGGTCAGCTTGACGAGGGCATGACGTTTCTTGCCCGCCGAAAGCTTGATCGGCGATTTGAGGGCGGCGGCGTCGATCATCAGGCCTGCGTCGGTTAACGGTTCGTCATCCAAACGCGCGCCGTTTTCAGTGATGAGGCGCTTGGCCTCTTTGCCGGATTTGGCGAGACCGGCACGCACGATGAGTTGCACGATGGAAATCCCATCGGCGAGTTCATCCGCTGTCACCTCGACGGTGGGGAGGTCATCGCCCACGCCGCCGTGTTCGAACACCTCGCGGGCTGTGGCCTCGGCTGCCGCTGCTGCCTCGGCCCCGTGCAGAAGGGTTGTGACCTCGTTGGCGAGAATGATCTTGGCGGCGTTGATCTCGGAGCCTTCCAAAGCGCCAAGGCGGTCGCATTCCTCGATCGGCAATTCGGTGTAGAGTTTGAGGAAGCGCCCGGTGTCGGCGTCGGTGGTGTTGCGCCAGAACTGCCAGAATTCATACGGGCTGAGCATATCCGCCGAAAGCCAGACAGCGCCGCCTGCTGATTTGCCCATCTTGCGCCCGTCCGAGGTGGTCAGAAGCGGCGAGGTGAGGCCAAACACCTCATGGTCGATCACGCGGCGGGTGAGGTCGATGCCGTTGATGATATTGCCCCATTGATCCGAGCCGCCCATTTGCAGGACGCAGCCGTGACGGCGGTTCAATTCAAGAAAATCATAGGCTTGCAGGATCATGTAGTTGAATTCGAGGAACGAGAGCGATTGCTCGCGGTCGAGGCGCGATTTCACCGATTCAAAGGACAGCATCCGGTTCACCGAGAAATGCCGCCCGATGTCGCGCAGGAATTCAAGGTAGTTGAGCCCGTCGAGCCATTCGGCGTTGTTGAGCATCATCGCCTCTTGCGGGCCGTCGCCATAGGCGAGGTAGCGGGCAAAGACGCGGTTCATGCCGGCGATATTCTCGTCGATCTGGGCCGGGGACAGCAGCGGGCGTTCATCCGAGCGGAACGAGGGATCGCCCACCTTGGTGGTGCCGCCGCCCATGAGGGTGATGGGGCGGTGCCCGGTCTTTTGCAGCCAACGCAGCATCATGATGTTGAGCAAGTGCCCGACATGCAAAGATTTTGCCGTGGCGTCGTAGCCGATATAGGCGGTGACGGTTCCGGCACTCAACGCCTCGTCCAAACCCTGATAATCGGTGCAGTCGGCGAGATAGCCGCGCGACGTCATCACGTTCAGGAAATCGGATTTGGGGCGATAGGTCATAATGCTTGTCCCGGCTTGGTTTGCGCGGCATGTATATGCAGTCGGTGGGCAAAGGAAAAGGCCATGTTGAAGGCGGAACGCCTCTGTGCGTTGGGGGCGATGTCGGGCACCTCTTTGGATGGGGTGGATGCGGCCATGGTCGAGACCGATGGCGAGACGATTTTTGCCTTTGGCCCAACCGCTTATCGTGGCTATTCCGCCGAGGAGCAGGCGATTTTGGCGGCAGCGTTGGGCAAGTGGCCGGGCGAGGATCTGGAAGAGGCGCAAACGCTGGTCGAGGGTGCGCATCTGGAGGTTTTGAACCGGTTCGAGGGTGCCGCGCTGGTGGGGTTTCACGGGCAGACGCTGGCGCATGAGCCGCGCGGGCGGGGCACGCATCAGTTGGGCGATGGCGCGCGGCTGGCCGAGGGTTTGGGCCTGCCGGTGGTCTGGGATTTTCGCAGCGCGGATATTCGGCTGGGGGGCGAAGGTGCGCCGCTGGCCCCGTTTTTCCATTTCGCCTGTGCCAAATGGATCGGGGCGCAAGAGCCGCTGGCGTTTCTGAACCTCGGGGGCGTGGGCAATATCACCTGGGTTGATCCGAGCTATGCGCGGCCAGAGGAGGCGGGGGCCATTCTGGCGTTTGATACCGGACCTGCCAATGCGCCCATCAACGATCTGATGCTGGCGCGGCGGGGAGAGGCCTTTGACCGCGATGGGGCCCTGGCGCGTCAGGGCGAGGTGGCGCAAGGCGCGTTGGAGTTATT
Organism: Roseovarius sp.; assembly: GCF_018066915.1. Classification (GTDB taxonomy): domain Bacteria; phylum Pseudomonadota; class Alphaproteobacteria; order Rhodobacterales; family Rhodobacteraceae; genus Roseovarius. The sequence goes on along the minus strand of NZ_JAGPVV010000094.1, from coordinate 4,223 downwards.
TCTCGACGAGCCCTATTTCATGCGGATGCCGCCCAAGTCGCTGGACCGGGACACCTTTGCCGACATGATCGGGCTGGTGGGAGAGTTGGGCGATGCCGATGCGGTGGCGACGCTGACCGGCATGGCGGCGGCGGCGGTGCTGCGGGGCATGGAGCATTGCCCGCGCCCGCCCGCGCGATTGCTGGTGACGGGGGGCGGGCGGCATAACGCCGTGATGATGCAGATGCTGCGCGCCGCCCTCGATTGTCCGGTGGAGCCGGTCGAGGCGGTGGGGCTCGATGGCGATATGCTGGAGGCGCAGGCCTTTGCCTATCTGGCGGTGCGGGTGGCGCGGGGGCTGCCCACCTCCTGTGCCAGCACCACGGGGGTGCGCGCGGCGGTGTCAGGTGGAACGATTAGCCGGGTGGAGGGGCTGTGATGCGGTATGATCTGGACGAGGGGGCGGGGGCCGGGTTGCGGCTTGGGATGATCATGCTCAGCACCGATGAAACGGTGGAATATGAGGCGCGGATGGTGCTGGCGGGGCGGGATGTGAACCTCATGCATGCGCGTATTCCGGCGAAGGCCGATGTGACGCCCGAGGATCTGGCGAGCATGGCGCCCGAGATGACGCGCACGGCGGCGCTCTTGCCGCGCGGGTTGCGGGCGGTGGCCTATGCCTGCACCTCGGGGGCCACGATCATCGGATCGGACGAGGTGGCGCGGCTGATCCATCTGGCGCATCCGGGTGTGCCGGTGAGCAATCCGCTGAGTGCGGTGATTGCGGCGCTGCATCGGTTGCAGGTGCGGCGGATCGCGATGGTAACGCCCTATGTGCGCGAGGTCAGCGGGCCGATGGCGGCGGCGCTTGGGCTGGCGGGGATCGAGGTGCTCCATGCTGTCAGTTTCGGGCAGAAAGAGGATTGGACCGTGGCGCGGATCACCGAGGCCAGCACACGCTGCGCGATGCTGGAGGCGGGGCGGATGCCGGGCGTAGAGGCGGTGTTTGCCAGTTGCACCAATCTGCGCAGCTTTGGGGTGATCGAGGCGGTTGAGGCGGAATTGGGCCTGCCGGTCGTCACCTCGAATCAGGCGCTCTTTTGGGATATGCTGGGCCGGGCCGGGGCTGATGCACGAGGATGGGGGCCGGGGCGGCTATTCACGATGGAACATGGAAAGATCGACGCATGAAGAATGATCAGTTGAAGCCCGCGACGATTGCCGCGCAGGCGGCGGGGGCCACGGATACCGCCACGGGCGGCGTGGTGCCGGGGATCTCGCTCTCTACGACCTACGGGCGGGATGCCGATTACGTGTTGCTACGGCCGGACAACATTTATGGGCGCGGTCAGAATGACACGGTGCGGCAGGCCGAAGAGGTGATCCGGCAATTGGAGGGGGCTGCGGCGACGCTGCTCTTTCCAAGCGGCATGGCGGCGGTGGCGGCGGTGTTTCGGGCGCTGCCCAGTGGCGCGCGGGTGGTGATGCAGACCGGCATTTATTGGGGGACGCTCAAATGGGTGCGGGCCTATTGCGTGCGCCGCGCCATCCTGCTCGACGAGATTGATGCCTCTGATCCCGGCGCGTTGGCTGCGGCGTGCCGGTCCTCGGCGGATATGGTGTGGATCGAGACACCGTCGAACCCGTGGTTGAAAACGGTCGAGATCGCAACAGCGGCGGGCATGGCGCATAAGGCGGGGGCGATTCTGGTGGTCGATGGCACGGCGGCGACGCCGGTCTTGACGCGGGCGCTGGATCTGGGCGCGGATATTGTGATGCATTCGGGGACCAAGGCGCTCAACGGTCATTCGGATGTTCTGGCGGGCGTGCTGTCCTGCCGCGAGCCGAGCAATCCGATGTGGCAAGAGGTCGTGACCGACCGGCATGATGCGGGGGCGGTGATGGGGCCGTTCGAGGCGTGGCTCTTGATGCGGGGCATGCGCACGCTGCCGCTCAGGATGGAGCGGATGTGCGAGAATGCGCTGGCGGTGGCCAGGTATCTGGAGGGGCATGCGGGGGTTGAGACGGTGTTTTACCCCGGATTGGAGAGCCATGCGGGCCATGCCATTGCCGCGCGGCAGATGTGCGGCGGCTATGGGTATCTGCTCTCTGCCGTGCTTACGGGCGGACGCGAGCGGGCGTTGCAGGTGGCGGGGCGGTTGCAGCTTTTCCATCGCGCGACGTCGCTGGGCGGGGTCGAGAGCCTTGTGGAGCATCGCCACACGATTGAGCCGCATACGGGCATCCCCGAGGGGCTGTTGCGGTTTTCGGTGGGGATCGAGGATGCGGGCGACCTGATCGCCGATCTGGCGCAGGCGCTGGAGGGCTAGGGCTGGGGCGCGTCGGCGTTTGGTTTGGGGTGAGGTCCCGGGGCGAGCCCGGGACGGGGTTAATGTGCCGAGCGCATCGCGGTGAGCAGGGCGTGATGCAGCGAATCCGCTGAAGAGCGGGGGCCGATCACCGAGATGTGGCGCGGGTTGTGGCACAAGAGGAAGCAGCCCATATGCTCGACCGCCGTGCGCTGCGCCTCGCCGCCTGAGAAGGCGCGGGTGTTGGCGTTGGTGAGGCGTTCCAGAACATCGGCCAATCCGTCGCCGCTGAGGTCAAAGCGGCACCATGCGCCGGTTTGGTCGGTGATGCTGGCGGTGCCCTTGGCCTCTGCCTTGATCCGTTCGGCCAAATCCTCGTGGGTCTCAATCGGCGCTGAAAGCATCCATTGATCCGGTCCCATCCAGAAGGCCATGAGATCAGTGCCGCCCATGCGGGCGGGGCCGGGGGCCGGGGCACCGATCAGGGAGGCTATGAGCGCGCTTGTCTGCGCCTCGTGTCCGAGACGGGCCGCGACGGAGGCGAGCGCGCGGTCGGTGACTTCGGTCAAGGTCACGGGGCCGTGGCTGTCGATACGGGGACGGGTCGCCCCGAGCGGGGTGATGGCGATGAGATCATGCACGGAGGCGCTCTCCTTCTGGATCGACAAAATGGGCGCTGACAACTTCGACCTCGTGATCGACGCCGGTCAGGGGCGAGACGAGGCGCAGGGTCTCGCCCATGCGGGTATCGCCCGATTTGAGCAAGGCCAGCGCGATTGCATGCCCGAGATTGGGCGAGTAGCAGGCGGAGGTCACATAGCCCTGATCATGGGCTGCATCGACCGGGCTGCCCTTTGTCATCAGATGCGCGCCGGCGGGCACCGGTTTGGAGCGGTCCACCGGGCGCAGGCCGACAAGGCGCAGCGCGTCCGGCGCATTGAGACCCTCGCGGCGCGAGAGCACAGCGCCGATCGAATCCTTGTTGGTCGAGACCATTTTGCCCATCCCGAGGTTGAGGGCTGTGGTGGTGCCATTGAGTTCGTTGCCTGCGGCGTGACCCTTTTCGATGCGCATGACGCCAAGTGCCTCGGTGCCATAAGCCACCACGTCAAACTCGCGCCCCGCCTCCATCAAGCGGCGGATCATGGCATCGCCGTAGCGGGTGGGCACGGCGATTTCATAGGCCAGTTCGCCCGAGAAGGAGATGCGGAAAAGACGCGCGGGCAGGCCACCGCAAACGGTGATCTCGCCGCAGGCCATGAAGGGGAAACCCTCGTTCGAGAGGTCGAATTCGGGGTCCACCACCTTTTGCAGGAGGTTGCGGGCGTTGGGGCCTGCGACGGAGTATTGCGCCCAAGCCTCGGTCGTGGAGATGAGTTGCACATCCATGTCGGGGCAGAGGCATTGGCGCACGAATTCCATGTGGCGATAGACCGTGACCGCATTGGCGGTGGTGGTTGTGACCACGAAGTGATCCTCGGCCAGACGCGCGGCGGTGCCGTCGTCCATGGCAATGCCGTCCTCGCGCAGCATGAGGCCGTAACGGGTGCGCCCGACGGGTAGTTTGGCGAAGGCGTTGCAATAGATCTTGTTGAGGAAGGCGGCGGCATCGGCCCCTTGCACGTCGATCTTGCCCAAGGTGGTCACATCGCAGATGCCAACCGAGCGGCGGGTTTGCAGCACCTCGCGGTCCACGCTCTGCCGCCAGTGGGTTTCGCCCGGACGCGGGAACCATTGCGCGCGCAGCCACATGCCGACCTCGACAAACACGGCCCCCTGTTCCTCGGCCCAGAAATGGCTCGGGGTCTTGCGGGTGGGGCGGAAATCCTTGCCGCGCGCGCGGCCTGCAAAGGCGCCGATGGCGGTGGGGGTGTAGGGCGGGCGGAACATGGTTGTGCCCACCTCGGGGATGGATTTGCCCGCCACCTCGGCCAT
>NZ_JAGPVV010000091.1 GCF_018066915.1 Roseovarius sp. | reverse complement strand
ATCAACTTCTGAAAAGTCCTTTGTTTCCATGGCTTTCAGTCGCGCATCTGAGAAATGAGCAACTAGGTTTTCGATGGTCGCTTTGGAGGCGAGAATCTCAACTGCCCCATCAAAGATCCAAGACCCCATCACAGCATTGTCCTCCAAAAGCCCCATAAGGCGTGCAGATGCTGCAAAATCGTCGACTTCTTGTTGATGAACCTGCACCCGTTGACAGTCTTGGATGGATTTTGCCATTTCATGGAGGAGCGAAATCGCCCCCCAAGTATTGAGGTCATCGTAGAGCATTGCGAGAACCCGAGGGTCTGCCCTGCCACCGCTTCGCGCCGAATTTGTGAGATTACGCCACTTCCCTAGCGTCTTCTCCGCCTCCCGCGCCTTTTCAGCCGTCCAGTCCATCGGCTTGCGGTAATGCGTGCTCAGGAACACGAACCGGATCACCTCTCCCGGCACACCCTGATCCAGCAAATCCCGCACGGTAAAGAAATTGCCCAAGCTCTTGGACATCTTCTTGCCCTCGACCTGCAGCATCTCGTTATGCAGCCAATAGCGCGCGAACTGACCTTCGGGATGGGCGCAGCAGCTTTGCGCGATCTCGTTCTCGTGGTGCGGGAACATCAGATCATTGCCGCCGCCGTGAATGTCGAAACTCTCGCCCAAGAGCTCATGCGCCATGGCCGAACATTCGATGTGCCAGCCGGGCCGCCCCCTGCCCCAAGGTGAAGCCCATCCCGGCAGGTCATCGCTCGACGGTTTCCACAGCACGAAATCCATCGGGTTGCGTTTATACGGTGCCACCTCGACCCGTGCGCCCGCGATCATGTCATCGACCGAGCGGCCCGACAGCTTGCCATACCCCTCGCGCCAGCTATCGACGGCAAAGAGCACATGGCCTTCGGCCTCATAGGCGTGGCCCTTGGCGATCAACCCCTCGATCATCGCCACCATCTGCGGGATATACTGCGTGGCGCGCGGCATGTGGTCGGGCTTGAGCGCGCCCAAGGCCGCCATATCGTCGAGAAACCATTGTGTCGTTTCCGCCGTGATCTCGCCAATCGAGCGCCCAGACTCAGCCGCGCGGGCGTTGATCTTGTCATCCACATCGGTGAAGTTGCGCACATAGGTCACGTGATCTGGCCCGTAGACATGGCGCAGCAAGCGGTAGAGCACGTCGAACACCACCACGGGGCGCGCATTGCCCAGATGCGCCCGGTCATAGACCGTCGGCCCACAGACATACATGCGCACGTTATCTGGATCGAGAGGCGCGAAATCCTCTTTCCGCCGGGTTCGGGTGTTGTGCAGCTTGATCGTCGTCATCTTGTCCTCGCGCGCGGTCCCGCGGCGGGCTTAGCAACTTCGTGATCACTTGGAAACACAAGACCGGCCCGCCTGAGAAAACTCAGGTGATAATGCAGCGGATAATGCAGGGTGCGGTGCTCATGCCGCTGTCCTAGACCCCAGAGCCGCACCCGTCAAGCACGACGATCGAGGTCGCATTTGCGACACGCGTCGGATTTGGAACAGACAGACGGCCCAGAATCATATGCTCTCAGCGCATCTGACGGAGAACACCATGCACCCACGCAGCAAGATCGCGCTCGTTGTCCGCACCATCGGTGCGGAGCGGGGCCGTGCCGCGCGCGGGCGCCCCTTGGCGGCCTGAGCCCAGCCAAACCAACCCGTTCTTTTCCTTCAGGATACCCAAGACATGACCGAGACAATCACGCGCCGCGCCGGTGGCCGCGCTGCCCGCCGTGAGGCCCGCTCCAACCCGCTCGCCGCCAATCTGCGCCCTGTGCATCCGGGCCAAGAGGGCGGCACCTATCGCCCGCTGAGCCAAGCGCAGATGGACCGCATTCATCAGGCCGTTCTCGACGCGCTCGAACAGATCGGGCTGGCCGATGCGCCCCCCTCTGGTGTGGCCTATCTGACGGGGGCGGGTGCGATCCTCGGCTCTGACGGGCGTATCCGCTTTCCCCGCGCGCTGATCGAGGACACCATCGCCAAGGCCAACCGCGAGATCACGCTCTTTGGCCGTGATCCCCGCCACGACATGCTTCTCCAAGGCAGCCGGGTGCATTACGGCACCGCCGGGGCAGCGGTGCATCTGGTCGATGTCCACACCCGCACCTACCGCGAGAGCACCGTGCAGGATCTGCATGACGCGGCGCGCATTGCGGATCAGCTCGACAATATCCATTTCGTGCAGCGCCCCATGGTCTGCCGCGATATCGTCGACAACCGCGAGATGGACCTCAACACGCTCTATGCCTGTTGCGCGGGGACCACGAAACATGTGGGCACCTCCTTTACCGAGCCGGGGTTCGTCGCCGATGCGATCGAGATGCTGCACCTGATCGCGGGCGGCGAGGATAAATGGCGCGAGCGGCCGTTCGTCAGCAATTCCAACTGCTTTGTCGTGCCGCCGATGAAATTCGCCACCGAATCCTGTCTGGTCATGGAGGAATGTATCCGCTTGGGCATGCCGGTGCTGCTGCTCTCGGCCGGTCAGGCCGGGGCCACCGCCCCTGCCCCAATCGCCGGGGCCATCGTGCAGGCAACGGCGGAATGTCTGGCGGGCCTCGTCTATGTCAACGCGATCAAACCGGGGTTCCCGGCCATTTTCGGCACCTGGCCGTTTGTGAGCGACCTGCGCACGGGGGCGATGTCGGGCGGTTCGGGCGAACAGGCGCTGCTGACTGCGGGCTGCGCGCAGATGCACAAATACTACGGCCTGCCGGGCGGGGCTGCGGCGGGCATCGCCGATGCGAAGCTGCCCGACATGCAGGCGGGCTGGGAACAGGCGACCTCGAATGTCATGGCGGGGCTCTCGGGCCTCAACATGGTCTATGAGGCGGCGGGCATGCATGCCTCCTTGCTGGGGTTTTGCCTTGAATCGCTCATCCTTGGTGATGACCTGATCGGTCAGGCGCTGCGCTGCACGCGCGGGATCGAGGTGGATGAGGATACGCTCAGCCTTGAGGTGATCCGCGCCACCTGCATCGGCGGGCCGGGCCACTACCTCGGGGCGGAACAGACGCTGGGGCGGATGCAGACGGATTACCTCTATCCCTGCATCGCCAACCGCTCGTCGCCCAAGGAGTGGGACGAGTTGGGCAAGCCGGACCTGATCGCCAAGGCCACGGAAAAGAAGTTGAAGATCTTGTCGGAACGGGCGGCGGCGCGGTTTGACCCGGTAACAGATGCGGCCATTCGCGAGCGGTTCAAGATCCACCTGCCCGCGTGAAGTTTGCGCGGCAAGAGATTGAATAAAAAATGAAAACCCGCTCTCGCATGTAGAACGAGAGCGGGTTTTCTTTGGGTCAGACGGGGCGCGCGAGGCTGAGGCCGCTCAAAAGAAGATATCGGCAAGCGCGTCCCCGCTCGCCTGCGCCGCGCTGTCGGGGGGCGGCGTAATCTGGCGCGTGCCTACGAAAATACCGTCATGGATCAGACGCTCGGCGCCCATCGTGTAAATGGCGTAAAGCTGGCTCAGGCGATCCTGCTCGGACGGCAGGCTGTCATAGACCGAGCGCCCCGCATTTTCTCCTGAAATCAACGCTCTGAGACCCGAAATGAAGGTGCCGAGATCAACCTTGGCCGCGTCAAGCGAGGCGAGCGATGTCTGGCTTGCGTGCAGCGCGATCTTGAGGGCGTCGCCCTTGATGGCACAGCCCTCTTTGGCGGCGATGACCGCCTGATCGGTGGCGCGGAGCCGGTCAGAGATATCCTGCGCAAACCCCACCGTGCGGGCCATCTTGTCAGCCGCACGCGACACATCGGGCATGGTCGTGGTCGCCAGCGCGCCCGTCGTCGTGGCGATCTGGTCAAAGATTTCGTTGGAGATCTTGGTCAGAGACAAGACCTGACGCGAAAGCTCCTGTAGCGCGCCCGCCTCGGAGCCCATGTTGCAACAGACGATAAAGGTATTCAGACCCAGCATCCGGATATGATGATCCAGCAACCCCATCTCGGCGGCGATGGTCTGAATCGCGCCAACATGGTGCTGTGTGGTGTGCCCAATCCGGTGCAGGACATCCAGATTGGTCTGGCTGGACTGCAGCGCAGCCGACAGGCGGTTGGCACAGTCGATCATCGCCGCAACCCGCTTTCTCTGGGTGTCGTTCGGATCGAGATAGACCTGATCCGCCGCGCCCAGAACCTGCTCGGATTTGACGCGGATGGCGGCAAGCCGCTGGAGCACCGAGGCCACATCGCGGGCAATCTCATCCCGGCTGGCGTCGGCCTGACAGACCGCGAGATAGGACAACCCGTCGCTTGCCTCTGGCCGCTCTTGGGCGACGGCGGCGGCCAGAGAGGCGCGCGTGATGACCTCGACATGCTCCAGACGTTGCCGCACGGAATCGCCTGTCTGCAATTCCCCGACGATGGCCGACACCTCGGCGAAGATATCCCGCATGCCGGTTTCGATCACGGCATTGCCAGAGGCCAGTTCGTGCCGGTCCCGTTGAATTTCGTGGATCAGCGCCTCGAGACCGGCAAGGGCCGGGGCGGCCCTGTCCTTCATGTCGCGGGAGAGGTTGAGAGAGAGGAGATCAAGATCGGCCATTTCGACCTCGATGATCTCGATATGCGCTTGCAGCGATTTGAGCTGCGCGTCGGCAGAGGCCGCGATACGGGCCAGCTCGATCGAGAATTCGTCGATCTTGGGTTCCTGCCGCGTCATGGATTTGCCCAAGATACGCGAAATCGGGGCCGAGGCCGACATGGTGCGGATCACCACGGACAGATGGCTGACATTGCTCTGGATCTTGCGGATACCCGCGCGCAGGGTTTCGGCCATCTGAACAAAGGCCTGCACATCAACGCTGATCTCTGCACTGTGCTCGACCGAATTGAGGCAGAGCGCCCGCAGCGTCTGGGTTTCTTCCGGGCCAAGAACCACGCTGAGCCGGGCCAAGACCGCGCGCAGTTGCATCAGGTCTTCCACGCTCATCCCAAGCCCCTGCCCGGCCTTGAGAAAGATCGTTTCAATGGTGCCGGTCGCCTTGCCGAGACAATCGAGATAGGCGTTGCACAACAGGGTTCGCACGTGAGGATGCACCGGGTCTACCTCGCGCGGAGTTGATGGGTATTGGCAAAGGCGCCAATCGCGCCGGGAACCTCGGAGAGCGCGACAACGCGCGTCGCGGCCCCCATGCGGATCGCCTCACGCGGCATGCCAAAGACGACGCAGGTTTCCTCGTTCTGGGCAAGGGTCGTGGCCCCGGCATCGCGCATCTCGCGCAAGCAGCGTGCCCCATCATCGCCCATACCCGTAAGGATGATCCCGAGCGCATTCGAGCCGGCGGTCTGGGCGGCAGAGCGAAAGAGGATATCGACCGAAGGGCGATGCCGACAGATATAGGGGCCATCCACCACCTTGACGCTATAGCCGCGCCCATGGCGGGCCAGCATCATGTGAAAATTGCCCGGCGCAATCAGCACCTCGCCGGGGTTGCACATATCACCATCAGCGGCCTCTTTCACGCTGACGCGGCAGAGGCCGTTGAGGCGGCGCGCGAAGGCGGCGGTAAAACCGGCCGGCATGTGCTGCACGATGACAACCGGGGGGCATGTCACCGGCAGGTCAACCAGAATCGAGCGGATCGCCTCTGTGCCGCCGGTGGACGCCCCGATACAGACGATGGGCGTTGTCGGGGCGATGGCTTTGGGCCGTGCGGGCGGAATGAGGGCATCCGCCAAGAGCTTGGTGCCGGTCTCGCGGGGGGGCGTGACCTTGCGTGCCGCCTTGTGGCCGGTTTCGGCGGCGGCGTGGATCGCGTCACAGATGGCGATGGCGGACTCCTGAAAATCGGCATCGGTCCTCGGCGCGGGTTTCGAGACAACCTCGACCGCGCCACTGGCAAGGGCGGTCAGCGCAAGGTCTGATCCCGCCTCGGCATGGCTGGAGCAGATCACCACCGGAATGGGCCGTTGCGCCATGATCTTGCGCAGAAAATCGAGCCCGGACATGCGCGGCAATTCCATGTCGAGCAGCATGACATCGGGCAGGCCCGCTTGCATTTTCGACACGGCGATAAAGGCATCCGCCGCCGTGCCGAACAGTTTGAGCGTCGGATCGGTTTCCACGATGCGCATCAGCATGGCGCGCGCCGAGGCGGAATCGTCCACGATCAAGACGGAAATCTGAGGTTTGCAGGCACTGTCCAGCATCGCGGTCTACTCTTTTTGAAACACAGCCGTGGCAAGCTGTCTGAGGTTGGGCTGTTTCACGGTCATGGATTCCGAATGTCCAACCACAAGATAGCCATGGGGGGTGAGGTGACGCGCGAGGCGGGCAATGACCCGCGCCTGATCTTCGGGTTCAAAGTAGATGAGCACGTTGCGCAAGAAGATGATGTCAACGTCCTCGTCCACCGGATAACTGTCGTCCATCAGATTGAGGTGGGAAAAGTTTGTCTTGCTCCGGAGAGCAGGCACGATCCGTGCCATCCCGCGCATGTCCTCGCTGCGACCTTGCATCGTGTAGCGTGCGCGCAGGGCGGAGGGCACCGGAGAGAGGGCCGCAGTTGTATAGATCGCGCGTTTGGCGGCCTCGACCATGCGGGTGGAAATATCGGTGCCGAGGATGGCGTATTGAAACCCCGCCCCGTTGCGCACCGCCTCTTCCAGCAGCATCGCCGCCGTATAGGCCTCGGACCCGTCCGAACAGGCCGCACTCCAGAACTTGATATCGACAGGCCGGTTGAGGCGCTGTTTGCGCTGGATGATCTGGGGCAGCATCTCGCTCATGAGACATTGGAAATGGGCGGGTTCCCGGAAAAAATCGGTCTTGTTGGTGGTGATGAGGTCAATCACCTCATCGCGTTCCGCGCCAAACCCGCCGTCCTCAAAGAGATGACGGAAATAATCCTCGAGCGAGGGAAAACCCAGGGTCTGCACCCGGCGGCGCAGGCGGCTTTCGATCATCACCTTCTTGCCTGAAGGCAGTTTGATCCCGGTCTCGCGGGAAATCACCTCGGCAAATTGGTCATGATAGGATTTGGCGCGGGAGAGGTTCATGTCAGGGCAAACTCCGCCGTGGTCTCGATGGGACGTTGGGTGACGAATTCGGGCGTTTTGCGCCGCGCCCCTTCGCCAAAGAGTTTTTCGAGATTGAGGATACAGACGAAATCGCCGTTGCGGCGGCCAATGCCGGTCAGCACGCTTTCATCCCATGTGGTGATCCCTGCGTCGGCGGGGGATTTGACCCCGCCTTCGTCGAGATCCGTCACCTCGATCACGCGGTCGGTTTTCAGACCTACGGTAGACCTGTGCGGGCCGTTCACGAGGCTCAGGATGAGAATGCGCGTCTCGGAGGTGTCCTTGGTCGGTCCACGCGACAAAAGCTCTGAAAGGTCAGTGACGGCGATGCTCTCGCCGCGCACGTCAATGAGACCCAAGAGTTCTGCGGGGCTGTTGGGCAGCGCCGCAATCGGCTGGGTGTCGAGGATCTGCTGGACCCGGTTCACGGGTACAGCAAAGAGCGAGCCGCTCGATTGAAAGGTGACGACTTGGGTGTTCTCGTTCATTGTCCCGCCCTCACGCCGCGTCGCGCGATGCAAAGCCATGGTCGAGATCATCCTTGTTCGCCCCAAGGCTGAAGGTGAACCCACCGGCATTTCGCCCGGTCTTGCCTGCGGTCGGCTTGACCGAACGCACGGCGGCACGGGCCGGGGCGGATTTCTCCTGAGGCTGAGCGGCCCCTTTGTCGGCCAGAACAAAGTAGGACACCGCGTCTTGCAACTGCTCGGATTGGCTCGAAAGCTCTTCGGCTGTGGCCGAGAGTTCTTCGGCTGCCGAGGTGTTCTCTTGCGTCACCTTGTCGAGTTGCTGGATGGCCAGATTGACCTGCGTGGCACCGGCGGACAGCTCTTGGGACGCGGCAGAGATTTCGCTGACAAGGGCCGATGTGCGCTCGATATCAGGCACGAGACCCTGCAGCATGGTGCCTGCGGTTTCCGCCGAACGGACCGTGGCGGCAGAGAGGGCAGAGATTTCCGCTGCGGCGGTCTGGCTGCGTTCGGCCAGCTTGCGCACCTCTGCGGCAACCACGGCAAAGCCGCGCCCATGCTCGCCTGCGCGCGCGGCCTCGACCGCGGCGTTGAGGGCCAAGAGGTCGGTCTGGCGGGCAATCTCCTGCACGACCATGATGCGATTGGCGATATCCTGCATGGCGGTGACGGCTTCGGCCACGGCCTTGCCGCTCTCGCGGGCATCCTGCGCGGATTTGATGGCCATGCGCTCGGTTTCGGCGGCGTTCTCGGCGCTCTGCTTGATATTGGCCGACATCTGTTCGACCGAGGACGACGCTTCTTCGGTGGACGACGCCTGTTCGGTGGCCCCTTGCGACAATTCCTCAGATGTGGCGGCCATTTGCTGACTGCCCGAGGCGACATTGCGGATGGCTGACGAGACATCGCCCACGACATCGCGCAGCTTGAGAACCATCGCGTTGACCGCTTGCAAGAGATCGCTGATCTCGTCATTGCCGCGAACGGCGGCAGTTTCGGTCAGGTCGCCAGAGGCAACCCGGCCAGTGATGGCAATCGCGCTCGACAGACCCTTGGAAATCGAGAATGTGACCCAAGCGGCGGCACCAATACCGATGACAGCGGCGGCTGACATGAGAACCACCAGCAGGTTGCGGGAATTCGTATACTGCACATCGGCATCCGCGAGCATTTCGGTCATCATCGTTTCGTTGATACCGATGATTTCATTCAGCGTATCGCGCATCGCGCGCGCACTCGGCGCACCCTCGGTCTGAAGATATCGAAACGCCTCAAGCTGTTGGTTCATGTCCTTCATCGACATGGCCTTGGCATTGATCGTCAAAAGATCCTGCTCAATCCGGCTATACTCTGCCAAGAGCGTCTGCCCCTCAGGGGTGGCAATGGACAGAAGGCGGTCAAACGCCTCTTTTTTCGCGTCCAGCCCCTCTTCAATCTCTTTCTGAATCTCACGTTTGGTCACGACATTCTCGGCCAGCAGATAACTCCGGGTGTCACGTTGAAACCGGGCCTGCGCCGAAATCAGTTTCTCCGACATGTGAACCCGCTCGCCCGCCTCGTTCGCGATGACGTCGAGGTTATGATTGAACTCCGCCATATCCTTCAGCGCCAGGATCATGGCAAATCCCGCCATGCCCAGAACCAACACGAAGGTTGCGGCCAGTTTCGCTTTGATGGTCAGTCTCATGATATGATTACCTTTTACTCAGAGAGCGTTGGCTGTCGCGATATGCGCAGCAAAGATGGTGTTGAGGTCGGGCAGGATGGTGATGCCCTCGTGCCCCTGAATGAGGCCCCGAACATAGTCGGCGGGCCAGATCGTGCCTGCGGGCGGCAAGGGTTCGATACGATCACAGTCGACCGTCACCACTTCGAGAACCTCGTCGGCGGTGATGCCCACGGTGATCTGTTCGTTCTCGATCGGGATTTGCAGAACCAGAATGCGCGTGTCCTCATCGACTGGCAGCTTGGGAATGCTGAAGATCACGCGCAGATCAGCGAGCGGCACAACCCCGCCGCGCACATTGATGACGCCTTGCGCAAAGGCACCGCCATGGGGCACGCGGGTCACGGGGATGGGCGCAAGGATTTCCAGAACCGCGCTGGTTTCAATGGCGAAAATCCGTTCGCCAAGGCGCAGGGCAACCACCGTGAGGGTCTTGCCCGATCCGTTGAGGTCTTTGGTCATGCTGCTTTCTCGATTTTTCTGAGGTCCGTCCGGGCCAGTTCGACAAGATTGCCGACTTCCAGCACGAGCGCGACCGAGCCGTCGCCAAGGATGGTGGCACCCGAGATGGATTTGACGCCCGCGTGCAGGCGCGACATCTGTTTGACGACGGTCTGGTTGGTGCCAAGGATACGGTCGACCACAAGCCCAACGCGCATACTGGAGGCAGAGACCACAATCACATTCTGAAGCGTGTTGCGTTCCTCGGCGCAGTCCAGAAGCGTTCTGAGCCGCAGGAACGGCACCAGAGCGTTGCGGATTTGCAGAAAGCTCGAGGTTGTATCGGCCCCGGCATCACTGGCGGGCAGCTCCACAATCTCTTGCACCGCCGCCATCGGGATGATGTAGCGATCCCCGCCGACCTCGACCAAAAGCCCGTCGATGATCGACAGCGTGAGCGGCAGGCGCAGCGTGAAGGTCGTGCCGTGCCCCGGCTCGGACGCGATCACGATGCGTCCCCTCAGGCCTTCGACCGTGCGCTTGACCACATCCATGCCCACACCGCGCCCCGAAAGCTCTGTGACCTTGGCGGCAGTGGAGAATCCCGGCTCGAGGATGAGCGCGAACAGTTCGGCCTCGGATGGGGTGGCCTCGGGGGACAAAAGACCCTGTTCGATGGCGCGCGCGCGCAGCTTGCTGCGGTCGAGACCGCGGCCATTGTCCTTGACCGAGATCACCACCTCGGCCCCGAGATGCTCGGCGCTGAGTTCGATGGTGCCGCGATCCGGTTTGCCTGCGGCGGCGCGAGCCTCGTCTGTCTCGAGCCCGTGATCAATCGCGTTGCGGATGATATGGACAAGCGGATCGCCCAGACGTTCGATCACGGTTTTATCAAGCTCGGTATCCGCCCCCGTGACGACAAAGTTGACGCTCTTGCCCAAGCCTTCGGAGAGGTCATGCACAAGGCGGCGAAACCGGCCGATGATCGAGCTGATGGGCACCATGCGGATGCTCATCGTGGTGTCGCGCATCCGTGAGGCGAGGCGCTGAATGTCCTCGACGGCGGCCATCATGGAGGGGTCTTTGCTGGTGTTGGCCAAGGCGCAGAGGCGGGCCTCGGCGATGACCAACTCGCCCACCTGATCCATCAACTCGTCCAGACGCTCGGCCGGCACGCGCATGGTCGCACTTTGCTGGGCGGGCTGCGGCCCGGTCCCAGCGGATTCGGCAAGGGGCAAGGGAGAGGCGGGGGCCTCTGGCGCGGGGGCGGCAAGGTTGACGAGGTTGAACTCCATGTTGCCCTCGTGGAACATGAAGACCGCCTTGATGTCATCCTCACGGGCCGATGCGGGCAGGTCCGTGGACCATCCCAACAGACAGGCCTGCGTCTCGATCTGGTCGAGGGGCGCAATGCGGCTCAGATCGGCCACAAGGTTGAACGCCCCAAGCCCGCGCAATTCATCCAAGAGCGCCTCGGGACGCGCGCCAAGGGCAAGGGCATCCGAGGCCAGCCGAAAGCAGAGCCGCCAGCCTGCGTCAGAGGCAGAAACGGGTGTCTCCACCGGAGCCTGACCGGGGCTGACAGCCTGTTCCAGATCATCGAGGATCGCCTGACGTGCCGGGGTCATTGCGGCGTCGCCCGCGAGAAACCCCTTGATTTCGTCGGCGGCGCGCAGCGCCACGCGAATGAGCGATGCGCTGACCTTGATCTGCCCGGACCGGATTTTCTCGAACGCAGTCTCGAATTTGTGGATGAAGGCCGCGAGTTCGGTGAATCCGAACATCGCGCCCGAGCCTTTGATCGTGTGCAGATCGCGAAAGGCCGCGTTGACCAGATCGAGGTTGTTCGGGTCCGCTTGCAGCTTCAAGAGACCCTGTTCGAGGCTTTCGAGAAGTTCGCTGGCCTCTTCGAGAAAGACCGCAGCAATGTCATTGTCCATCATCCCAGAACCTTCTGAATGACGCTGAGAAGTTGCGCCTGTGAAAAGGGTTTGACCATCCAGCCAAGGGCACCGACCGAGCGCGCCTCTTGCTTGAGCGCATCCGCCGAGTCGGTGGACAGAAAGATCACCGGAATACCCTGACTGCTTGGATGGGCGCGAAAGGCGCGGATAAAGCCCAGACCATCCAAATTCGGCATGTTCTGATCGGTCAGAACCGCGTCGATCTTGAGTGTGGTGGCCTTTTCCAAGGCGTCCCGCCCATCCACGGCCTCGATCACATTATAGCCCGCCCCGCGCAGGGTCAGGCCAACCATTTGCCGGATGGACGGGGAATCGTCGACTGCCAGAACCGTTTTCATGCAGCCACCTGCAGGGTTTGAACGCCCGTGATCCCGACGAGAACGCCCGTCTCGACAACGGCCAGCGGCAAGAGCGCAAGACGCTCAAACGCGGTTTCCAGAACGCCGCCCGAGGGCATATCAACGGCAAGCTTGTGGCCTGTGCCCTGCGCCGTCGCGAACGCGGACACCAGGATCTGAATGCTGGCGGCATCAATGCTGACGAGTTTCTTGGTGCAAAGGCTGACATCGCCCGCGGTCAGGGCGGTGTTCAATTGCCGGGCAAGATCATCCGCCGAGGCGATCTTCAAATCCCCGGTCAGAGGCAGTTTCTTGGTCATGGGGTCCATGGTCCGTACTTGGGGACAGATCTGAAAAGGCCCGCTCGGTGATCTTTTCAAATATGTCGGCTGCAACATGTGTCTTCGCGTTCAACGGTTGCGCCTTGGCATTGTTTACAAACGCCAAAGGCCAGTTTTGGCCCACGAAAGATCACGCCTCAGCGCAAAAGATGGCAGCGCTATCTATCGCGGCTGGTCAGTAACGGTTGCGGCCCCTGCGCCCCCAATTCTGGGCGAAAATCCGGGGTTTTGCGCCATTCGCCCCGCCTGTCGGCGTTCCGTCTACCCATGAGGATAGATAACCCCCCGCGTTCACATGCCGTTCACATCCTTGAGGAGCGCCTCATCCCATCCCAGCCATGGATGATCACCCGTGACGAAACGCACCAAAGCAGACCTAGGGCCAAACACCTGCCGCAACCCCACCGCCGAGCGATCGGAAAGCCCTCTGTGTGTCGCCAGTTTGCCTGGTTCCCGTGTTCTCACACTCTTTAATTTTTCCGCGTCCGGCACCGATTGCGACGCGACTTGACCAAAGGACCAACTATGAGACTGAGTATTAAAGCCAAACTGGCCGGAACCTATATCTTTATCTTTGCCTTGTTCGGCGCCTCGGTTGTC
This sequence comes from Roseovarius sp., assembly GCF_018066915.1. GTDB lineage: Bacteria > Pseudomonadota > Alphaproteobacteria > Rhodobacterales > Rhodobacteraceae > Roseovarius. Next base: position 19,112 of record NZ_JAGPVV010000091.1, on the reverse strand, counting down.
ATGGCCCTGAGAGACCTCAGGGCGGCAGATGCCGAGCTTCAGGACATCATGCGTCTGGAAGTCGCAGAGCTTGGCGTCATCAACGAGATGTTCGAGGCAAAACTCATGGTTCTGACCGGTGTCGCCTCTTATCTTATCGGCCTGCCCGATGCGCCCGCCGATCACCTCGACAAGATGAAAGCGGGCGTTGTGGCGCAGGCTTCTATCGTTGATGAAAAGATTATCGAATTGCGCGGCATGGCGAAAAACCCCAAACTGGTGGCCGAGTTGGCGGCCTTTGAAGACCTGCACAAACGCGCCTTTGCCATGAATACCCGCGTGATCGCACTCGAATCCGCAGGCAATGGCGATGCGGCCAATACGCTCTTTCACACCGACCTGATGGACATGGGTGTCGAGATCCGCGCCTCGCTCAAACAGATGCGCGAGACGATCATCGGCAACCTTAGTAAGCGCGCCGCAGAGGCCACGGTCGCCTATGAAACGGCCAAGTTCAATCTGGTGCTGATGTTGGTTCTCTCTTTGCTGGTCGGTCTTGCCGCGGCAACCGTGATCACGCTCTCGATCGCGAAACGGGTAGCAAAGGCCGCCGAACTGGCCCACGGCATTTCCAAAGGCGATTTGCGTCATACGCTCGAGGTGCGCGGGCGCGATGAGGTGTCGACCTTGCAGGCGTCGATCAACGACATGGTTCTGCGTCTGCGCGATATCGTGGCTGATGTGAGCAACTCGGTGCGCAACGTGTCATCTGGCGCGGCGCAACTGGCGGAAACCTCGGAGGAACTGGCGCGCGGGGCGTCCGATCAGGCGGCGGCGACAGAAGAGGCCTCTTCCGCCGTGGAACAGATGACCGCGAATATCAAGCAAAGCGCCGAGAATTCGCAAATCACCGAAGGGATCGCGACCAAATCCGCCGAGGATGCCCGCACCAGTGGCCGCGCCGTGGCCGATGCGGTCAGCGCTATGCAGACGATTGCGGACCGCATCATGGTGGTTCAGGAAATCGCGCGGCAAACCGATCTCTTGGCGCTGAATGCCGCCGTCGAAGCCGCGCGCGCGGGCGAGCATGGGCGCGGCTTTGCCGTGGTCGCCGCCGAGGTGCGCAAGCTGGCGGAACGCAGCCAGACTGCTGCCGCCGAGATCTCCTCTCTCTCCGCGACCACCGTGAATACGGCTTTCGGGGCCGGAACGATGCTGGCAGAACTGGTGCCCAATATCGAACGCACCTCGGGGCTGGTGACGGAAATCAGCGATGCCTCGCGCGAGCTTTCGAGCGGCTCGTCGCAGATCGCCCTGTCCATTCAGCAGCTTGACCTTGTGACCCAGACCAATAACGCCGCGTCGGAGGAATTGTCGAGCAGCGCAACCCAGCTTGCCAGCCTCGCCGAGGAGCTGACCGTCACTGTGGGCTTCTTCAAGGTGGCGGATCAACCTGCGGCAGTCACGCGGCGCGAGAGCCCAAGTGCTGTGTCTAGCTCCGTGATCCCGCTCAAGCGCGGCAAGGCCCCTGCGCGGTCGAAAAAGGCCAGCGGCGTAAAGTCGGACAGTGGTTTCGAGTTTGACCTCGGCGCTATGGGCGACGATCTGGATGCACGGTTTGGCCACAAGGAAAGCGCCTGACCAACGGATCGGGGCAGGTCGGCACACCCGCCTGCCCCGATTTTTCAGATCAGTCGTTCCACGCCTTGTCCACGCCGTTGAAAAGAACGCGGGTGGGCAGGCCCAGACGATCAAGGACCGTGAAATACGGCTTGGGGTCCAATTCCTCGACATTGCGCATTGCGCCCACGTCCCAATCCCCCTGCGCGATCAGGAGGGCTGCGGCGACAGGTGGCACGCCAGCGGTATAGGAAATCCCCTGGCTGCCCACCTCTTCAAAGGCCTCTTTGTGATCGGCCACGTTGTAGACAAACACCTCGACCGGCGCGCCGTCCTTGGTGCCCTTGACCAGATCCCCGATACAGGTTTTGCCGGTGTAGTTCGGGGCCAGTGATGCCGGATCAGGCAGCACCGCCTTGACGAGTTTGAGCGGCACCACTTCCAGCCCCTCGGCGGTTGTGACAGGATGCTCTGACAGCAAGCCAAGGTTCTGGAGCACCGTAAAGACATTGATGTAATGCTCGCCAAAGCCCATCCAGAACCGCACATCGGCATCCGGATAGTTAACGGCCAGCGAATGCACCTCGTCATGGCCCGAGAGATAGGCGCGGCAGGTGCCAACGACCGGCAGGTCCCAATCGCGCCCCACCTCGAACATCTTGTTCTCTTGCCAGGCACCATTCTGCCAAGAGTAAACGGTGCCGGTGAACTCGCGGAAGTTGATTTCAGGGTCGAAATTGGTCGCGAAATAGCGCCCGTGTGAGCCTGCGTTGATATCCACGATGTCGATGGACGTGACCTTGTCCATGTATTCATCCGCCGCAAACCGGGCAAAGGCATTGACCACGCCGGGATCAAATCCGATGCCGAGAATGGCGGTCACGCCGTTTTGCGCGCAGAGGTCGCGCTTTTTCCATTCGTAATTGCCATACCACGGCGGCGTTTCGCAAATCTTGGCCGGGTCTTCGTGAATGGCGGTGTCGATATAGGCGGCGCCTGTCTCGATACAGGCGTCGAGCACCGACATGTTCACGAAGGGCGAGCCGACGTTGATGACAATCTGCGCGCCTGTCTCGCGGATGAGCGCGGCCACGGCGGCGCTGTTCATGGCGTCAATCGCATGGCTGGCAAAGGTGCCCGGCACCTTCATCGCGGATTTCTCTTGCACCGAGGCGATGATCGCATCGCATTTTGCCTGCGTGCGCGAGGCGATGTGCAGATCGCCCAGAATATCGTTGTTCTGGGCGCATTTATGGGCGACGACCTGCGCCACGCCACCGGCACCGATGATGAGCACGTTACGTTTCACTTCTGCTGTCTCCTTTTCTTGCAGGACAGGGGAAGGAGGGCGATCAGCCCCAGGGAAAGAGTGTGGGTGGTCCTCATGAGAGCGAGGCAGCATAGTCCTCGAAGGTAAAGCTGCGGATCAGATCGACGGTCCCATCGGGGCGCCTGATGGCAATGGCGGGCATGTTTACGCCATTGAACCAGTTCTTCTTGACCATCGTGTAACCGGCGGCATCGCCGATTGAAATGCGGTCGCCCACGGTCAGGGGTGCCGCAAAACGCGCCTCGCCGAAAATATCGCCCGCAAGACAGGACTTGCCACAGATTTGATAGGCATGGGCCCCCTCTTGGGGCAGCTTGGCACTCTCGCGGTAGATCAAGAGGTCGAGCATATGCGCCTCGGTGCTGGAATCGACGATGGCCAATTCCTTGCCGTTGTCGAGAATGTCGAGCACCGTCACCTCGAGCGTGGTCGACCCGGTGATCGCCGCTTCGCCCGGTTCCAGATAGACCTGCACGCCGAACCGCTCGGCAAAGCCTTTGAGCCGCGCGGCCAGTTCTTCGAGCGGATAGTCGTCGCCGGTGAAATGGATGCCACCCCCGAGCGAGACCCATTGCAGCCGCTCCAGCACCGGCGCGAATTCCGCCTCGATGCGGGCAAGCTGCTGGTCAAAAAGGTCGAAATCGCGGTTCTCGCAATTGTAATGGATCATCACCCCGGAAATACGGTCGATCACGCCAAGGATCTTGTCCACTTCCCATTCGCCCAAGCGCGAAAAGGGCCGCGCGGGATCGGCGAGATCGAAACTCGACGTTGAGAACCGCGGGTTGAGGCGCAGGCCGCGTTCTATCCCGGCAGACTGGTTGTCATAGCGCTGCAACTGTCCCACGGTGTTGAAAATGATCTTGTCGGCATAGGACACCGCCTCGTCAATCTCGGCATCGGACCACGCGACGGAATAGGCGTGGGTTTCTTTGCCGAATTTTTCGCGCCCCAAACGCAACTCGAAAAGCGAGGAGGACGTGGTGCCATCCATATAGGGCCGCATGGTCGGGAAGGCGGACCATGTGGCAAAGCATTTCAACGCCAAAAGCGCCTTGGCCCCCGAGAGCGCGCGCAACCGCTCGATCTTGTGCATGTTCTGCAAGAGACGCTCTTCGTCGATCAGATAATAGGGTGTCGGGATCATCTGGCCCCCCTTTGCTGGCATAGGGTCAAGCGGTTTGGCGCAGCGCATACCCCCCCCTGCCCCGCGATGCAATGGCAGAGCGGCCACGCCGATTGACACAAAACGGGAACATGTGTAGAACAAAAGCAATTGACCGGTGAGAGGACGCAGCCCATGCTGACCAAGAAACAACTCGATTTGCTGGAGTTTATCCAAAAGCGTGTGCAGCGGGACGGTGTTCCGCCCAGTTTTGACGAAATGAAAGAAGCGCTCGATCTGCGGTCGAAATCCGGTATTCACCGCCTGATCACGGCGCTGGAGGAACGCGGCTTTATCCGGCGTCTGGCGCACCGCGCGCGGGCGCTGGAAATCGTGCGTCTGCCCGAGAGCCTTGGGGGCGAGGCGCGCCACAGCTTTACCCCCCGCGTGATCGACGGCGACCGGCCCGATACCCCCCGCCCTGCCAATGCCCAGCCAGTCGAGGTGACGCATGCCTTTGAGGTGCCGCTGATGGGACGCATCGCCGCCGGTGTGCCGATCGAGGCGATTGCCCATGTGCAGCACAATGTTTCGGTGCCCAGTTCCATGATCCGGGGGGCGGCCAATCACTATGCGCTCGAGGTGCGTGGCGACTCGATGATCGAGGCCGGCATCAATGATGGCGATGTGGTGATCATCCGCGAAACTTCGGTGGCGGATAATGGCGATATCGTCGTGGCTCTGATCGAGGATCAGGAGGCGACGCTCAAACGCTTTTACCGCCGGGGCAATGCCATCGCGCTCGAGGCCGCGAACCCGGCCTATGAAACGCGGCTCTTCCCCGAGGATCAGGTGCGCGTTCAAGGACGGCTGGTGGGCTTGATCCGCAGCTACTGAGAATTCCAGAGCCGCGCGCCGCTCAGGTCGCGCGCGGTCACAAGGCGCAGGTCCGGCCCATCAGCAAGAAGCGCCAGTGAGCCTGTGGCGCGCAGCGTGTCGGGCGTAATGATCTGACAGTCACGGCCCTGCGCCGGGGGCTGCTCTGGCGCGACACTCAGGACGACAAGTTTGGCCCCGTCGCAAATGACCGGCATCGCAGCGGCAGCCTTGCCCGCCACAACCCTGATCCCATGACCCACGGCCAAATCCTCGGACCAGCGGGCAAAGGCCACCTCGCGACCCGCATCATCGCCGTCATTCTCGAGCCAGTTGTCGGCCACGAAACCACCGCCCGATGGTTTGTTGAGCGCGCGCCCCGCCTCGGTCATGATCCCGATCAGGGTGCCCGTATCGGATATGATCATCACCGGCCGCTCGCCCCCCCCCCAGAGCAGGACACCCAAGGTCATTGGCAGGATACCCAGAGCCCGTGTGCGCCCCTGCCAGAGCACGACAAAGAGCGCCCCAAGCGCCAAGAGCGGCAGCACATGAGGGCCGGGGGCCACCACCGGCACGCGCGCGCCCTCCAACGCCGCAACCCACTCTGCCACCGTCAGAATCCAGCGCAGGCCAAGTTCCATCAGGCGCAGCGCGATCCAGTCGAGCCCCAGCGGCAACAAAAGCGTGGCCATGACCGCCGCAGGCATCACCAGCACCCCCATCAAGGGCACGCTCACCAGATTGGCCAAGAGGCCGAATTGCGAGTACTGGTTGAAATGCGCGGCGGCCACCGGCGCTGTCGCCGCCCCCGCCACCGCAGAAGAAATCACCACCGCCAGCACTGGGCGCAGCCAGCGGGGTCCGCGCGCGAGCCCCGCATCCCGCATCCAGCCAAAGACTGCAACCAGCCCCACTGTCGCGGCAAAGGACATCTGAAAGCCTGGACCAAGCAGCGCCTCGGGATGCAGGGCCAGCACAAGGATGGCCGCCACTGCCACCGCGCGCAGGCTGAAGGCGCGGCGTTCCAGCATCACCGCGCCCAGCATCACCGCCACCATGACAAAGGCGCGCTCGGTCGCGACATTGCCGCCCGAGAGGCCCAGATACCCTGCCCCGGCCAAGAGCGCCAAAGCCGCCGAAAGCTTCTTGGCCGGCAGGCGCAGGCCAAGGCGCGGTACCGCGGCAAAGCCCAAACGGGAGGCAGCGAAAACGAACCCCGCCAAGAGCCCCATGTGCAGCCCCGAAATCGCCAAGAGATGCGCGAGGTTGGAAATGCGCATCGCTTCAAGTGTTGCAAGGCTCAGCCCCGCGCGGTCGCCGGTCATGATCGCGGCGGCAAAGGCACCCGTTTGCCCCGGCAGGCGGCTCTGCACATGCTGCGACAAGGCCATGCGCGCCCGGAAGAGCGCTTGGCCCCCCGGCGAGGCCTCTAGCCGCAGAACCGGTGTGCGGGTGTAACCCACAGCACCGATCCCCAGAAACCACGCATGGCGCTGGAAATCAAAGCCCCCCGGCTCGACCGGGCCACCCGCCGGGCCGAGATGCGCCGTCAGGATCACGCGTTGACCGGCCTGCGGTGTGAAATGGCTCTGATCACCGTGCAGGGACACCCGCACAGCGTGTGGCGTGCGCGCGGGGTCAGTGCGTTCCAGAACCACGCGGTCGAGCGTCAGGCGCAGCGCATCCGAGGCCGAGCGGTCGATGCCCACGATCCGCCCCTCGACCGGGCCATAATAGCGCCAGCCCAGCACCGGCCCCGCCACCACATGCGCGCGCAGGCCCGCAAGGGCAAAGCCCGCCAGCCCCAATGCGAGCGCCCAGAGAAGCGGACCGGACCATTCCCGCCCGCGTGTCGCCATCAGCGCCAGCACCAGAGCGCCCGCGCCGCAGCCCCAGAGAACCGCCTCGGATGGCTCTTGCCGCAGCGCGAAATAGGCCCCCACGCCACAGGCCAGAACCACCGGCACCCAAGGGAAAAGCGTGCCGCGCTGCGCCAGCCAGATCGCCTCAATCCGGTGGCAGATCGGGTGCCAGATGCCCAAGGCTTGTTTCCCCCATGACGGGCCGATAGACAGGCGACAACGCTAGCCGCATCATCGTTACCGAAAGGTTAATCCGCCCCATGTCGCAACAGGTCGTGACCCGCTTTGCCCCCTCGCCCACCGGATATCTGCATATCGGGGGGGCGCGCACGGCGCTGTTCAACTGGCTCTTTGCGCGCGGGCGCGGCGGCAAGTTCCTGTTGCGCATCGAGGATACCGACCGGGCGCGCTCGACCCCCGAAGCGACCCAAGCGATTCTGGATGGGCTGGCGTGGCTTGGCCTTGACCACGACGGCGACGCGATCAGCCAATTTGAGCGCGCCGACCGTCACGCCGAGGTGGCACGCAAATTGCTGGCGGAAGGCATGGCCTATAAATGCTTTGCAACCCAGGATGAGATCGAGACCTTCCGCGAGTCTGCCCGCGCCGAAGGACGCTCGACCCTCTATCAAAGCCCCTGGCGCGACGCGACACCTGATCAGCACCCCGAAGGCGTGCCCTATGTGATCCGAATCAAGGCCCCCCGCGACGGCGTGACCGTGATCCGCGACGAGGTGCAGGGCGATGTGACCATCCGCAACGATCAGCTTGACGATATGGTTCTGCTGCGCGGCGATGGCACGCCGGTCTATATGCTGGCGGTGGCGGTCGATGATCACGACATGGGTGTGACCCATGTCATTCGGGGCGACGATCACCTCAACAACGCCGCGCGACAGATGATGATCTATCAGGCGATGGGCTGGCCCCTGCCGGTTTACGCCCATATTCCGCTCATTCACGGCCCCGATGGCAAGAAACTGAGCAAGCGCCACGGCGCGCTCGGCGTCGAGGAATATCAGAAGATGGGCTATCCGGCGGCGGGGATACGCAACTATCTGGCGCGCCTTGGCTGGAGCCATGGCGATGCCGAATTCTTCGACGATGCGCAGGCGCAGGCCTGGTTCGAGCTCAAGGGAATCGGCAAATCCCCGGCGCGTCTGGACTTCAAGAAACTCGAGAATCTCTGCGGTCAGCATATCGCTGCGGCGGATGATGCTGCGCTGCTGCATGAATTGTGCGATTTTCTGGCGGTGACGGGGCAACCCGCACTGGATGACGAGAAATTGACGCTGTTTGCGCGCGGCATGTACTGTCTCAAGGAACGCGCCAAGACCTTTCCGGAACTTCTTGATAAGGCGGCATTTATCCTAGCATCGCGGCCAATTCGGCCCGAAGACAAGGCCGCCGAGCAGCTTGATACAGTATCCCGTGGTATACTGAAAGAATTGACGCCGCAGTTGCAAACTGCTACGTGGACGCGTGAGGCTATCGAGGGTCTGGCGACCCAATTCGCCGAAGACCATGGAATGAAATTCGGCAAGCTGGCAGGCCCCCTCCGGGCGGCACTGGCGGGCCGCAGTGCGACACCAAGTGTGTTCGACATGATGCTGGTCCTGGGGCGGGACGAAACCATCGCCCGGTTGACCGATGCGGCCTGCGGGGGGGATTAATCCCTTGGCAAGGCACTACGTTTATTCAGCTCGATGCGCGCATGGCGCAAGCGGGCGCTGAGAGGGAGGACCCCTGATGTCAGAAGTCAAAAGAGTGGCAAAGCTGGAAATCGACGGCAAGACCTATGAATTGCCGATGCACTCGCCTACGGCGGGCCCGGATGTGATCGACATCCGCAAGCTCTATGCCGACGCGGGCGTCTTCACCTACGACCCCGGCTATACGTCGACGGCAAGCTGTGACAGCACCATCACCTTTATCGACGGTGACAAGGGTGAGTTGCTGCATCGCGGCTATCCGATCGACCAGTTGGCCGAGAAATCGCATTACCTCGAAGTGTGCTACCTGCTGCTCTACGGCGAGTTGCCGAGCCCCGCACAGCTCGAGGATTTCGAGAGCCGTGTGACCAATCACACGATGATCCACGAACAGATGCATTTCCTCTTCCGCGGCTTTCGCCGGGATGCGCATCCGATGGCGATCATGGTGGGCGTGGTGGGCGCGCTCAGCGCCTTTTATCACGACAGCACCGATATCACCGACCCCTGGCAGCGCGAAGTGGCCTCGATCCGGCTGATTGCCAAGATGCCGACCATTGCGGCGATGGCCTTCAAATACACCATCGGCCAGCCGTTCGAATATCCGCGCAACGAACTCGACTATGCGTCGAATTTCCTGCGCATGTGCTTTGCCGTGCCGGCCGAGAATTACGTGGTCAATCCGATCCTCAGCCGGGCGATGGACCGCATTTTCACGCTCCATGCCGATCACGAGCAGAACGCCTCGACCTCGACCGTGCGTCTGGCCTCGTCTTCGGGTGCCAACCCGTTTGCTTGCGTCGCGGCGGGCATTGCCTGTCTCTGGGGTCCGGCGCATGGTGGTGCCAATCAGGCCTGTCTCGAGATGTTGCAGGAAATCGGCACGCCGGACCGTATCCCGGAATTTATCGCCCGCGCCAAGGACAAGGACGATCCGTTCCGCCTGATGGGTTTTGGCCACCGGGTCTACAAGAATTTCGACCCGCGCGCCAAGGTGATGAAGCAATCCGCCGATGAGGTTCTGGAACTCTTGGGTGTCGAGAACAACCCGACGCTTCAGGTTGCCAAGGAGTTGGAGCGTCAGGCTCTGGCTGATCCCTACTTTGCGGATAAAAAGCTCTTCCCGAATGTCGATTTCTACTCGGGCATCATCCTGGAGGCGATGGGGTTCCCGACCTCGATGTTCACGCCGATTTTCGCGGTCAGCCGCACGATTGGCTGGATTTCCCAGTGGAAGGAAATGATTGCCGATCCGCAGCTCAAGATTGGCCGTCCGCGCCAGCTCTACAAGGGGGCGACGTTGCGCGATTACGTGGACATCGAAAAGCGCTGAGCCCATAGGGCTTGCACTACCACAGAGCCCCGACCCTCAAGGTCGGGGCTTTTGCGTCCGCCTCTGACGTCGTCACGACACAATCCTGCGCGTTTCAAGGGATTGTTTCGCGGGCACTTCGGACCATCTCTGCCAAGGATTTTATCCTTGATTTTCAGTAGCATTGCCGCCTAGCTGAGGGCGTGTAGGACAAGATTCGCACGCCTTTTTTCGAGTGGTCTTTGGTCTGGGGGGACCGTGATTTATGGGTGGTTTACTTTTACTGGGCCTTTTGGCCAGTGTCGGTCTGGCAGCGTTTGTGATCGACGATTCTGGCAGCGACGATGCTGATGACAATGATGCGAACGAAACAACCGGCGATGATTCCATTGACGGCACATCGGGCGCGGACAACATCGAGGCCCGCGCTGGCGACGATATCGTGTCGGTGGGCGGGGGAAATGACCTCGTTCAGGGTGGCGCTGGAACCGATCTCATTCTTGGCGGCAATGGTGCCGATACACTCTCGGGTGACGGCGGCGACGATGCTCTGATCGGCGGCGGCGGAAACGACCTTCTTGACGGCGGCACAGGCGATGACGTGCTTATTGGCATCGACCGCGGCCTGAACAGTCAGACCACCGGCCAACTGAGCGACTTGCTGCAACGCGGTCTGATCGGTGATGCCTCGCTCCCTGATGAAGGCGAGGATGGGCACGGGGCCGATACCCTGCTTGGCGGCGACGGAGAGGATGCGCTCTTCCTCGGGGGCGGCGATGTTGGCACCGGTGGCGCAGCAGAAGACAACTTCATCATCGGGGACTGGATCGAGGCTGGAAGCGTGACCACAATCACCGACTATGACCCAGCCGCTGATTTTGTGGAATACAGCTATGTCAGCACGGGAACGGTGCCCCAAGTCAGCGTGACACAGGATGAAGACGGCAACGCCTTGCTGAGTGTCGATGGCGTGGTGGTCGCGCTTGTCTCTGGTGCAGGCGCGACTTTGACCGCTTCGGCGGTGACTCTCGTCGAGAGAGCAGGCGACGACAGCACCGACACTGGCCCCAATATCATCACCGGCACAACCGGGGCCGATCTCATCAACGGGCGGGACGTGGGCGATGAAATCTCTGCCCAAGACGGCAACGATGTGATCGCCGCTGCGGGCGGGCGGGACGTGGTCTTTGCCGGGGACGGAAATGATATCGTTTCCGGTGGCAATGCCGCGGACGTCCTCTGGGGCGGTGTCGGCAATGACGTGGTCATTGGCGGTGCGGGCGGCGATTCCCTTCAGGGCAATTCCGGTGATGACCTGATTCTCGGGCTCGACATTCCCCTTGGGTCCGGCAGCGCCGCAGACCTCGCGGCTCTCAACCTCGACCCCGCAACACCCTTGAGCATCCTTGACAGTCTCGCACGATCCCCGGCTGACGAGCTGAGCGGCGATGACACGCTCTTGGGCGGTAGCGGCAACGACGTGCTCGTGATCGGCGGCGACGATACCGCGACCGGCGGGTCTGGGGATGATCGCTTCTGGCTTGGGGAATGGGTGAGCGGCGTGAACACGGCCACGATCACGGATTATGATCCGGCTGCGGATCAGATCGTCTATTACCACAGCCCCGTGGCTCTCGGGGAAGCGGCCCCTGTGATCACCCTGTCCACCAACGCCGCAGGCGACGCGATCATTCTTGCGGATGGCGTGGCCGTGGCCGAGGTGACGGGTGCGGGCAGCACCTTGACCGCAGCCGAAATTGTGGTTGTGGAACGCGCGACCGCTCTCAATGAAATCACCGGTAGCGCGGCCAACGATCTGATCACCGGGCGCTCGATCGGGGATGAAATCAGCGCATTGGACGGCAATGACGTGGTCGGCGCGCGCGGTGGCGATGATCAGGTGTTCGGCGGCGGCGGCAACGATGTTATCGACGGCGGCAGCGGCTCTGACGATCTTCAGGGCGAAGCAGGCGATGACGTGTTGATCGGTGGTGCCTTACGCGATGTCCTGTTCGGCAGTTCGGGCAATGATCTGGTGCTCGGCATTGATATTGACATCGGGTCTGGCAGCGCCGCCGATATCGCGGCGCAAGGTCTCGACCCCGCCGCGCCGCGCGCGCTGCTCGATGACTTTGCGCGCAGCCCGGCCGACGAGACAAGCGGCGATGACAGCCTCTTTGGCGGCAGCGAGAACGACGTGCTCGTCATCGGTGGGGATGATACCGCAACGGGCGGTGTCGGGGCCGATCAATTCTGGCTTGGCGAATGGGGTCGCGGTGCCGATGTTGCCACGATCACCGATTTCAACCGGGTCGACGATCAGATCGCCTATGTCTATACGGCCGCCAGCCCCGAGGCGGCACCGCCGGTCATCACCCTCACGACCAGCGCCGCCGGGGATGTCACCGTTCTTGCGGATGGGGTCGCTGTGGCCCGCGTGATCGGCGCAGGCACCACGCTGACCGCCGCCGATGTCGCGCTCATTGCGCGCGCACCGGCCGCCGCCGCGTAACCGTCACAGTCTCAGCGCCCCTCGAAACTCGGGGGGCGTTTTTCAAGGAAGGCCACCACGCCTTCCTTGAAGTCACGGCTTTGCCCACATTCCCCTTGCAGCCGGGCCTCAAGATCCAACTGGCCTTCAAGCGTATTGTCCCAACTGCCCCGGATCGCCTGTTTGATCGCGCCATAGGTCTGGGTCGGCCCCTTGGCCAATTGCGCGGCCCGCGCCCGCCAATGGGCGTCAAAGCCGTCGTCGGCCACCGCCTCCCAGATCATGCCCCAATCGCTGGCCTGCCGGGCGGAAATCGGCTCTGCAAAGAGCGCCGCGCCCATTGCCTTGGCCATGCCCATCTGACGCGGCAGCGCATAGGTGCCGCCCGCATCGGGAATGAGGCCGATCCGGGCAAAGGCCTGAAGGAAATAAGCGCTCTCGCTCGCGATCACCACATCCGCCGACAGCGCCAGATTGGCCCCTGCCCCCGCCGCAGGCCCGTTGACGGCGCTGATGGTGGGCACCGGGCAATCGGTGATGGCGCGCAGCATCGGCACGTATTCCTCGCGCAGCACCCGTTCGAGATCGAGCGTCGTGGCATTGCCCCCGTCGCTCAGGTCTTGCCCCGAGCAGAACGCGCGCCCACGCCCTGTCAGCACGACAACCCGCGCCGCGCGCCCCGCATGGATCATCGCATCGGTGATTTCGGCCCGCATCTGGGTGTTGAGCGCGTTCATCTTGTCGGCGCGGTTGAGGCAGAGGAGCGCCACGCCGTCGCTGATTTCGAGCGTGATGGTTTGATAATCTTTCACGGATTCGGGCCTTTCGGTCTGGTTTTCGGCATCAAACCCCAGACCATCCTCCGCGCCAAGCGAAACCGCGCGTCAGTCTTTCAGGATTTCGCGCAGGCGGTGTTCCTCGGCCTCGCTCAGCCGCGCCACCTCGGTTTCAGGCGAACGTGCCCGCCCCCGCAAATAGACAGCGCCAATCAGAATACCCGCCCCTAGCATGAGCGGACCCGCCCACCACAAGAGGATATTGGCCCCGCCCGAACGCGGCTTGAGCAGGACATATTCGCCATAGCGCGCGACGATGAAATCGACCGCCTCTTCGTTGCTGTCCCCCGCCACCAGACGCTCGCGCACCAAGAGACGCAGATCGCGCGCCAGTTCGGCGTTGGAATCGTCGATGCTCTCATTGCGGCAGACAAGGCAACGCAGGCCCGAGGAAATATCCCGCGCCCGCGCCTCGAGCGCCGGATCATCAAGGATTTCATCAGGCTGCACGGCAAAAACCGGTGCCGCAATGACGCAGAGCGCAAGGATCAGGCGTTTCATTCCGCAGGCACCCCTTGGGGCAGCTTGCGCGCCCCGGCCGCAACCCGGTAACGCCGGTCACTGAGAGACAGGAACCCGCCGAGCGCCATCAGGATAGAGCCACCCCAGATCCAATTGGCCAGCGGTTTATAATAACTGCGCACCGCCCAGCCCCCGCCGATCTGCGGATCGCCGATCACGACATAGATGTCGCGCAGAAACCCGTTATCGAGCGCCGCCTCGGTCGTGGGCATTTGCGCCACGGGATATTCCCGCTTTTCCGGCTGCATCTTGGCGATTTCACGCCCGTCCTGGGACAGGGTAAAGGTCGCCATGGTGGCAAGGTAATTCGGCCCTTGCTCGTCATGCACCTCGTCGAGTTGCAGGGTATAGCCCGCAATTTCGAATTGCTCGCCCACCTGCAAGACGCGGATGTCTTCTTGTTGCCAGGCCATCATCGCGGCAATCCCGGCCATGGTCACACCCAGACCGCCATGCGCCACCGCCTTGCCCCAGTCGGCACGCGGCAATCGGGTAAGACGTGCAAGCCGCCCCGCCCCGCGCCCCGTGCGCGTCCAGATATCGACCATCGCGCCGCCAATCAGCCACGCCGCCAGAAAGAGCCCCATGGGACCAAGCGCCGAGCGCCCGGTCTGCATTGCCCAAGCCAGCGCCCCAACCGCCACAGCCAGCGCAAAGACAGGCGCCAATTGCCGAATGACCCGACCCAAGGTGGCCCGCTTCCACGGCAGCATGGCACCCACCGGCAGGATAAGGCCAAGCGCCACCATGAAAGGGGTAAAGGCCGCGTTGAAAAACGGCTCGCCCACCGACAGTTTGCGGTCAAACAGCATTTCGGCAATCAGCGGCCAGATGGTGCCGATAAAGACCACGAAACAGGCCACGGCCAGCAGGAGGTTGTTGAGCACCAACACGGATTCGCGGCTGACAAGGCTGAACACCCCCTTGGCCTGCATCACACCTGCCCGCGCCGCAAAGAGCGTGAGCGCGCCCGCCATGAACACCGCCAGAATGGCCAACAGAAAGACACCGCGTTCGGGGTCCGTGGCAAAGGCATGCACCGAGGTCAGAACGCCAGAGCGGGTGATAAAGGCACCGACCATGGAGAAGCCGAACGCGATGATCGCCAAGAGGATGGTCCAGCTTTTCAGGCTCTCGCGCTTTTCCACGACGATGGCAGAATGGAGCAGGGCGGCCGCAATGAGCCACGGCATGAAGGATGCGTTTTCCACCGGGTCCCAGAACCAGAACCCACCCCAGCCCAATTCGTAGTAGGCCCACCAAGACCCAAGACCGATGCCGATGGTCAGGAATATCCACGCCGCCAGCGTATAGGGCCGCACCCACCGCCCCCAAGCGGCGTCGACACGCCCCTCGATCAACGCCGCCACGGCAAAGGAGAAGGTCATCGAAAGACCGACATAGCCGAGATAGAGGAAGGGCGGATGAAAGGCCAAACCGGGGTCTTGCAAGAGCGGGTTGAGGTCCTGCCCGTTGAAGGGCGGCACCGCCATGCGCAGGAACGGGTTGGAGGTGAGCAGGATAAAGAGGAAAAACGCCACGCCGACCATGGCCTGAACACTCAGCACCCGTGCCCGCAGAGACGGCGGCAGATTGGAGCCGAACCACGCCACCGCCGCGCCAAAGAGCGTGACAATCAGCACCCACAAGAGCATCGAGCCTTCGTGATTACCCCAGACGCCCGTCACCTTGTAGAGCATCGGCTTGTCCGTGTGGCTGTTGAGCACCACCAGACGCAGCGAGAAATCCGAGGTGACAAAGGCATATGTCAGCGCGGCAAAGGCCACAGCCGTCAGCAAGAACTGGATCGTAGCCGCAGGTTCGGCCATGGCCATCCAGCCCGGCCAGCGTTTATAGGCGCCAATCAGCGGGACGGTGGCCTGAACACAGGCCACCAGGAAGGCGAGGATGAGGGCGAAGTGACCGAGTTCTATAATCATGCCCTGAGTATAGGGCAGGACATGGCCCCGGCCAATCGCAAACGGCGCAGGACTTGGATCACATTGTCGCGGGTCTCAGCCCTGCCGCCGCCACTCTGACAGCGCGGGATTATCGGTCGGGGTCAGCGCGCTCAGCGCGACCTGCGCATCATTGCTGCTATCGGCCACTCCGGGGCTGGTGGGACGCAAGCTGCGCAAGCTCTGGATGCTCTGCGCCACCTGCGGCGCGCGGGCGATGGTGCTGGCAATCGAGCGTTGGAAATCCTGCCCCTTGGCCTGATAGCGCGCGCCGAAATAGAAACTGACAATCGCCCCCAAGAGCCACCAGAGCGGTTCAGGCACAAGCGCCAGCCCCGCCATCCGCTCGCCAAACCACAGGGGATCAACCATCGCCGCTACAAAAAGGCCGATTGTTCCAAGCGCCATCGCCGGGCGCGGGATGCGGTTCAGCCCGTCGATGATCCGGTCAAACTTCCCGCGCCCTTCTAGCCGAAACTCGCCCGCCATCTGCTCCAAGGCCGCGCGCTGCGTCTCGACGCTGCGTTGATCGGCGGCCTCGGCGTTGACGCGAAACACCTCGGCGGTTTCGCGCACCACATTGGCACCGCTGCCAAAGAGCGCCCGTAGAATATCCATCACCATGCGCTGATCCTCGCGTTGAACTGGGTCTCACTGAGATGAAAGCGCGGCGAGATGAACTCTTCCGCGCGTTTGATCCAGCCGCCCTTGCCGCCCGCGCGACTGCGGGCGAATTTGCGGCTGGCGGGGCGGGCATCGGCGAGGCTCAGGTAATAATTGCGCCGCGCAATGCCATAGGCATCGGCGATATGATCCGGCGCGGCCTTGGCTGCCACCACTGCCGCCGCCACGGTTTGCGGCCCGATGAGGCCATCCACCGCAATCTCTTGCCCCATCTCGCGCAAGAGCCGTTGCAGGATCTTGACCGCATTGGCCCCGGCATTGACATACATGTCGAACACGCTGGCGTGCAGGCTATCTGGCAGGCGCGCGATGCCGGGGCGCTGATAATAGTGGTCGATAAAGAGCGTCACCGCCTGATCGCGCGTGAGCGCCCGCACATCCAGCGCATCCACCACCCCATCCCGCGTGAGATCCAACCCCAGACGCCGCATGGTGTGGATTGTCACGCCAAAATTGGTGGCCCCGCCCGGATCGTCCGGGTCGTCGACATAGCCGCCCTCACGCGCGACGATCTCTTGCGCTATCTGCTCAACAGTTTGCATCCGCTGGCCCGCCTTCTCTCGTGAAACACGAGCCTCAGCATCAGGACCAAGCGTTAACGCAGCCTTGTCAGAACGCGCGCACCCCGGCCATTCCTGACCGGGGCGTAAATTTTGGAAAAATACTCAAATCGAGTGGTCGCCTTAGCTGCCGTTCGGGTCCTTGTAGACGCCCTGCGCCTTGAGCGCGTCAACCACTTCCTTGGGCATATAGCTCTCGTCATGTTTGGCGAGGATTTCGGAGGCGACAAAGACGCCGTCGCGATAGCTGCCGGTGCCGACCATGCCCTGATTTTCCTCAAAGAGATCGGGCAGCACGCCCTTGTAGGTCACTTGCACCACGCCATTACCATCGGTGACGTTGAAGCGGATGGTCTCGCTCTCGCCGCGTTTGAGACTGCCCTCTTCCACCAGCCCGCCGATGCGGAACACTTCGGTGGGGCTGGGCGGTTCCGCCAGCACTTGGGTTGGCGAGCGAAAGAAATTGATCCCGTCGCGCATGCCATATCCGATCAGCGCGGTGGCCATCACAAGTGCCACGGCGGCAATCGCGATGACCTGCACTCGGCGCTTTTTCTTGAGCGATTTCATCGGTGTCACCCTTACGGAAAGACCGGGGCCAGCATCAGCCCCGCGGTCTCAGATTCAGATAACATGAGATTGGCGTTTTGCAACGCCTGCCCGCTGCTACCTTTTGTCAGATTATCAAGGGCCGCCACGACGATTGTGCGGCCGGCACGCCGGTCCGCCACCACGCCGATATGGCAGAAATTACTGCCCCGAATGTGGCGCGTGCTGGGGGTCTCGCCCATCGGCAAAACCACAATGAACGGCTCGTCCGCATAAGCCGCCGCCAGCGTCGCGTGAATTTGAGCCGCCTCGCCCCGGACATAGCCGGTGGCGAGAATTCCGCGATTGGCGGGGATAAGATGCGGGGTGAATTGGATTTCGACAGGGCGCCCGGCAAGGGCGGAAAACTCCTGGTCGAACTCGCCCAAGTGCCGATGCGTGCCGCCGACCGAATAGGCGTGATAGCCCTCGCTCAGCTCTGCATGCAGCAGATTTTCCTTGAGACTGCGCCCCGCCCCCGACACGCCGCATTTGAGGTCGAGGATGATCTCGTCCAGATCAATCACCCCGGCAGAAATCAGCGGGCGCAGGATATATTGCCCCGTCGCAGCATTACAGCCGGTGCCCGCCACCAGACGCGCGGCGCGAATATCCTCGCGGTAGAATTCGGTCAGGCCATAGACCGCCTCTTTCTGCACCTCGGGGGCGGCATGGGGATTGCCATACCATTTCTGGTAGGCGGCCGGATCACGCAGCCGGAAATCCGCCGACAGGTCCACGATCTTGAGGTCGCGCGGCAGCGCTGCGATCACCTCTTGACTGGTCTTGTGCGGCAGCGCGCAGAAACAGAGGTCAATTCCAGAGAAATCAATCTCTTCGATGGTGACAAGATCGGGCAAATCGAGGTGCCGCAAATGCGGAAACACCTGCCCCATGCTCTGCCCCGCCTTGGAATTGGCGGCGAGTGCGGTGATCTGCATGGCCGGATGAGTGGCGATCAGCCGGACAAGCTCGGCCCCGGTATAGCCCGAGGCCCCCAGAATGGCGATTTTATGGGTCATCGTGACCTCACTTTCAGATGCGATTAGGATAGTTGGATTTCCCTGCTGCCGCAATGCAGCGCAGGGGTCATGACCTGTTCCTCAGGCCGCAGAGAATTTGATTTCTCGTCGCAAGAATTGCGTGGCACGCGAGGAGACGCGTTTGGGATCACCGGTGGTCAGAAACGCAGCCTCGGTGCCCGGCCCGATCTTGTCCGGGTGCCGCCCGAGATAATCGGCAAGGCTCGACGCCACCAGATTGGGCTGCGAATAGACCGCCACATCGGGGCCAAGCGCATCCTGAAATACCTCTTGCACCAGCGGATAATGGGTGCACCCCAGCACTGCCGCCTCGGGATGCGGCATCTTGCGCTTGAGCGCGTCAACATGGCTGCGTACCAAGGCCTCGGCCAAGATCATATCACCATCCTCAATGGCATCGACCACGCCGCCACAGGCCTGCGCCTCGACATCGACGCCAATCGCGCGAAACGCCAATTCGCGTTGAAACGCCCGGCTGCGCACGGTCGCGGGTGTGGCAAAGAGCGCAACGTTCTTGACCGCCACCTCGCGGGGCGGGGAATTGTCGCCCCATTGCCGCTCGGTCAGCGCCTCGATCAGCGGCACAAAAACGCCCAGCACCCGCTTGTCACGCGGCACCCAGGATTCCTGC
>NZ_JAGPVV010000283.1 GCF_018066915.1 Roseovarius sp. | reverse complement strand
CGGTCAGGTCATCCACGATATTCTGGGTCATCAGGCTCTCGAGCAGCCCCACGACCGCCACGGCCACCGAATAGGGCAGGATGATCATCAGCGTCTCAAATGTGAGCGGAATGTCGGGGATCAGGAACACCGGCAATGTGTCGGGCAGCGCGCCCATATCGCCCACCGTGCGCACATCAAGGCCAAGCGCGAGCGTCAACGCTGTCAGCACGATGATCGTGACCAACGGCGACGGCACAGCCTTGGTCAGAAGCGGAAAGAGGTAAATGATCCCCAGCCCCGCCGCGACCAGAACATAGGTGATCCATGACACCGCTCTTGGGTCCAGTTCCGGCAATTGCGCCATGAAGATCAGGATGGCGAGGGCGTTGACGAAGCCGGTCATCACTGATTTCGACACATAGCGCATCACGAACCCCAGCCGCAGCACCCCCATCCCGATCTGGATAAGCCCCGCAAGCACCGTCGCCGCCAAGAGGTATTCCAGCCCGTAATCCCTGACCAGCGTCACCATCAGCACCGCCGTCGCCGCCGTCGCCGCCGAAATCATACCGGGCCGCCCGCCGGTGATCGCCGTGATCACAGCGATCGAGAAACTGGCATAGAGCCCCACCTTGGGGTCCACGCCTGCGATGATCGAAAAGGCAATCGCCTCGGGGATCAGCGCAAGCGCCACCACCAGCCCCGAGAGCACGTCGCCCCGGATATTGCCAAACCATTGTGCCCGATAGGCATCTATTGAAATCATGTGAAGTCCATCCCTGATCCGGCCAGCCGAAGCCCGGCCCGATTGTGCATCTTGATAGGGTTCAATGGTCCGGCGGATCGGCGGCCGGAAGAGCCACCCGGGGCTTGCACCCGGGTCCATGCGATTACCAGCGGCGTTTAACGGACCCTTCCCCGGATGCCAAGCCCTGATCGCCGCAACGCGGCAATGCTGGGTCGCGGGGCCCTCAGTCTTCTGCGATCAACTCCGGGATGATGAAGGCATCGGTCTTGACCCCGCGCGCCTTGGCGCTCTGACGCACCGCCTCTTGCAATCCCGCGCTGCGCTTGAGCAGCCGCCGAAACCGCGCCTCGTCCAGCACCAGCAGGGTCGAGGAGGAAATCGCCGTCGCGGCGGTGCGGCGGGGTTTCTGCATCAGGATCGCCATCTGGCCAAACATCTCGCCCCGTCCCAAACGCCATGTCTGCCCCGCAACCGCCAGTTCGACCGCGCCAGAGGCGATAAAGAACACGCGCCGCGCGGGCGTATCCTTGCGCAGGATCACATCGCCCTCGTTGACATAAAACGTGCGCAGGGCGCGCGTGAGTTGCCGCAGGCTGCGCTCATCGAGATCGGCAAACAGCGGGAATTGCCGCACCAACTCGGCCTTTTGCACCGCCACGTCCAGCTTGGGGCGTTGTTCCTCGCGCAGGCGCCGCGCGGCAATGTCCTGCATCAAGGCCACGTGCAGCTCCGCCCCGATCAGCCCATCCTCACGCAGCATGCCATATTCACGCTCTTCCAGCCGCAGCGCGGTGCGGCGGATGAACCTGCGCTCCAACTCCTCGGCATAGCCGGGATATTGCAGGCGCAGGCCCTCAAGTGCGGTTTCCACCGCCTCTTGTCGCCGCGTCAGCAACTCGTGCAAAAGATCCGCCACCCGCTTGCCATGGATGCGCCGGATACGCCCGTCTATGAACCCACTCAGATCACGCAGGATCAGGCGCTGCGACAGCAGCACCTCGAACCGGTCCGCCGTCATCAACGCGAGGGGCCGCGAAATCCGCACCCGGTTGTTGAGCAGCACCGCAAAGCGAAAGGCCCGCCCATAGCGCAGGCTGCGCCGCGCCGCGCGCTGATAGCCGGTACGCCCGCCCGAGCGGGTTGCTTCGATCAACCGGTCCGCCTCGGTCAGGATCTGCTCCGACAGCCGCGCCGAAATCGCCTGTTCGCGAAACCGCGCGAGGATCGTATCGCGCTCGGCCCCCGCAAGCGCGATCAGCCCCAGCGTGATCCGGTCGCGGTCCTGTATCTCGGCCCCTTCCTCGGCAGTCTCGACCGCCCGGTCGAGACGTTCAGCAAAGCGCTTGGCCTCAGAGCGCACAGTTTCGCGCGTCAGCTCATAGTTCTCCGCGGTGCGCGCCACGGCTTCGCGCACAGTCTGCAAGGCCACGGCGATCACCTGATTGCTCAGCGCCTGATCCAGCGGCGTGAGCCGGTCCAGCCCGAGCCGCCCGATCACCCATCTCAGGGTCGTGCCCTGCACCAACAGCGTGAAGAGGGTAAAGCCGGTGGCCAGAATACCCACCAACCGCTTGACCTCGGGCGGCACCCCAAAGCTCTCGGTCACGGCAAGGGCAAGCGCCAGCGTGACCGCCCCCCGCAATCCCCCCCAGAGAATCGCTACACGGTAAGGCCGCTCGACCACGGGCGAGAGGCGCAGCAGGCTCAGCACCGGCATGAGACCAAAGAGGATCACCGCCCGCGCCGTCACCGCCGCAACAATGACCACGAGGATCAGCACGAAATCCCCCGCCCGCACCTCCTCCAGCAGCCGCGGGATCAAGAGCGCCGCAAGGATAAAGATGAGCGCCCCCGCCCAATGCGCCAGCAAATCCCAGACCTCGCGCAGGTTGGTCCAGATCACGGGCGGCAAACGCGCAGGCCCCGTGAGGTTGAGCGTGAGCCCCGCCGCCACGACCGCGATCACACCCGAGGCCCCGATGCTCTGTTCCGCGCCGATATAGGCGAGATAGGGCAAGGCCACCGAGACCGAGATCACCGCCAGTTCATACCGCGCCATCAACGCCATCAGCCAGACAGCAATGCGCGCCGTGAACCACCCCACCGCCGCACCGCCCGCGATCAGCACCGGAAACTGCGCCAAAGCATCCTGAAAACTGGGGTCCGGCACCCCCATCATCACGAACGCCATGAATAGACCAAAGAGCGCGATGGCAGCGGCGTCATTCAAGAGGCTCTCGCCCTCGATGATCCGCGCCAACCGGCGCGGCGCGGAAATCGAGCGGAATATCCCCACCACCGCCGACGGGTCCGTCGTGCTGACAATCGCACCAATCAGCAGGCACGCCACCAGAGGCAGCGCACTGGCATAGGCCAACGCATAGCCCACGGCCAGCGTTGCCACCACCACCGCCACCACCGCCAGCACCAGAATAGGCACCCAGTCATCCATCATACGCCGGGGATTGACCCCGAGCGTCACTTGAAAGAGCAGCGTCGGCAGGAACACATATAGAAACACGTTGGACCGGATCGGTAGCCCCAGAATGGCCTCGGCCACCGGGTTAAGTGCATCGGTCAATTCGGTGCGCAGGAAAAAGATCGCCCCCACCCCGATCAGCATCCCCAGACAGGCAAGGATCACGCTATAGGGCAGCCGCAGACGCGCCGCCAAAGGATCGGCAGCGGCAATCACCAGAAAGAGCGACGCAATGATCGTCGTGACAAGAACGATATCCATATCCCTGAACTAGCTGGAATTTCAGGAATTGGGAATCGAACCTTTGCCATCACAGGGCAGGTTTTCGCCGCCCCGCACGGGCCCTGCCCCGCTTACGCCACCATGCCGCCGGTGAAGAGAAAGACCATATAGGCCGCGTAGAGCCCCAGCATCAACAGGCCCCAACCCCGGCCGATGCTGCGCGTGGCAAAGAGCAACGCCAAGAGCAAGAGCGCCGCCCCCAGCATCACCGGCGTGTCGATCTCGCGGAACCGCGCGCTGACTTCGATGGGCTGGATCACCACCGTCACCCCCAGAATGGCCAGGATGTTAAAGATATTCGAGCCGATCACATTGCCCAACACCACATCGGATTGCCGCCGGATGGCGGCGACGATGGCGGTCGCCAGTTCCGGCAACGAGGTGCCGACCGCGACCAGCGACAGCCCGATCACCGCATCGGGCACGCCAAAGACCCGCGCGATGTTAACAGCCCCCTCAACCAGCAGGTCGGCACCAAACACCAGCGCCGCGATGCCCCCCAAGGCCAAGAGCGGCGGCAACCAGGGCCGCGCAGCGGGCAGACCTTCGAATGCCTCCGCCTCATGCTGGAATGTCTGCGCCGTGCGGTCGCGCCGCTCCAGCCAATAGCTCGAAACCAGATAGCCGACCAGAACCAGCATCATCGCAATGCCTTCCATCCGGCTGATCACCGCGCCCTGCACCAGAGCAAAGGCCACAAGGCTGACTAGCGTCGCCACCAACGCCTCGCGCACCGCCGTGCGGGCCCAGCCCATGATCGGCGCAATCACCGCCGCCAGACCGAGGATGAGCAGGATATTGGCGATGTTCGAGCCCACGACATTGCCCAATGCGATTTCCGGCGCGCCGTCCAGGGCGGCATTGACCGACACCAGCAATTCGGGTGTCGAGGTGCCAAAGCCCACGATCACCAAACCGATCAAGAGCTTGGAAATCCCCATGCGCTCTGCGATGGCCACAGCCCCCCGCACCAGCGCCTCTCCCCCCACAAACAGCAGCACGAGGCCCGCGGCCACGAGAATGAGATCCTGCACCATCCGAATTCCTGACTTGCCCGTTCGCCCCGGCCCCTGCCCGGACACAACGTTGGTGGACCTAAGGTGCCACGCTGCAAAAGAGAAGAGGGCCATGGCTGATTTCGATGTTTATTCGTCATCATTCCCGACTAGACACAAAGCAGCGATTGAATTCGGGCGCAGAGCATCCGATATGTCGCCCGGTATTGTGAGAGGCGCAGCATGACAGGCAAAAAGGCCAAGCGGAAACGACCGTCGCTGTCGCTTCCGATCCTGCGGACCTCGCGTGCCCAGCACCGCGCCGGAACGCTGACCTTGGGCACCCTGCTCACCGCCTTGGGCGAGACCTCGTTCGGCTGGGCCATCGTCGTGTTCTCGCTGGTCACACTCTTGCCGCTTCCCCCCGGCACCACGCTTTTGACCGCCTTGCCGCTTCTCGTCACCACGGGTCAGATGGCCTTGGGCTATCCGCATGTCCGCCTGCCGGGGATGCTCTCAGGCCTGCGTATAGATCAGGACCGCCTGCGGCGCGGCGTGTTGCGCCTGCGCCCCATCACCCGGAGGCTCGAGCGTATTCTCCGGCCCCGCTACATCACGCTCTTTGCGCGCCGCAACGAGCGTCCGCTCGGCCTTGTGCTCTTCGTGATCGCCTTCGCGCTCTTCCTGCCGGTGCCGCTCAGCGGCTGGTTCCCGGCGGTCTCGCTCTTCACCGTGGGCGTGGGCATCGTGGAACGCGACGGGCTCGTCACCTTCTTCGGCCTCATTCTGGGGGCACTCTCGGTGCTGCTGACCGTCACCATCATCCTGTCGCTGGCGGCAGGGGCGGACGCGCTCCTGCATTGAGAGAGCCGCCCCCGCGCCTCAGCAAATGCGCGGCAACTGCTCGCCCACCAGCATATCCACGATCCGCGCCCCGCCAAAGAGCGTGCGCATCGTGACCTGCCCCGCGCGGCCCTCCATTACCCGCCCGATTGCCACCGCCCCGGCGCCTTCGGGGCGTGCGCGCATCGCCGCCAAGGCCGCCTCGGCCTCGGCCTCGGGCACCACCACCACCACCCGCCCCTCATTGGCCAGATAGAGCGGATCAAGCCCAAGGATCTCGCACATCCCCCGCACTTGCGTGCGCAGCGGCAGCACCGCCTCGTCAATTTCGATTGCCAGCCCCGCCGCCGCCGCCATTTCATTGAGCACCGAGGCCACCCCGCCGCGCGTCGCATCGCGCGCCGCGCGCGTGCCCGGCGCCGCCGCCAGCACCGCCTCCATCAGATGCCCCAATCCCTGACAGTCCGACACCAGATCAGCCGACAGCGCCATCTCCCCCCGCGCCGCCAGAATCGCCGCGCCGTGATCGCCCAGCACGCCATTGACCAGCACCACATCGCCCGCGCGGATATGGCCCGCCTGCAAATCGCGCCCCGGCGGGATCACCCCCACGCCGGCGGTGGTGACAAAGAGCTTGTCGGCCATGCCGCGCCCCACAACCTTGGTATCCCCGGTCACAATCCGCACCCCCGCCGCTTCGGCCTCGGCCTGCATTGAGGCCACGATCCGCCGCAAGAGCGCCACCTCGGTCCCCTCTTCGATGATGAACGCCGCCGACAGCCAGAGGGGCCGCGCGCCCCCCACCGCCAGATCGTTGACCGTGCCGCAGACCGCAATGGTGCCAATGTCCCCGCCCGGAAATTCGACCGGATCAACCACGAAACTGTCGGTGGTAAAGGCCAGTCGCGCGCCCGGCTCCTGCAATCCCGCCACCATCAGCCGCGCCTGATCCTCCATCATCTCGGGCGCAAAGACCGACGTGAACACCTCTTGGATCAGATCGCGCATTGCCGTGCCGCCACCGCCATGGGCCAGCGTGACCCGCGTATCCCTCAAGCTCATGTTTTCATCTTTCCAAAAATACTCTGGGGGAGCGCCGCAGGCGCGGGGGCAGCGCCCCCTAAACCGCCTCGGCCCGTGCGCCGCCATATTGGTAGTAGGCCGCACAGGCCCCTTCCGAGCTGACCATCAGCGCGCCCAAGGGCATCTCGGGCGTGCAACCGCGCCCGAATTGCGGGCAAGCCACGGGCTTGATCCGTCCCGTCATCACCGCCCCGCAGGCGCAGCCCTCGGGTTCTGGAATATTGCGGCTCTCGGCGCCATAACCCACGCCGAATTTCACCTCTGCGTCATAGGCGGCATAGGCCGGGCGGATGCGCAACCCGCTTGCGTCAATTTCGCCCAGACCCCGCCATTCGAACGAGGGGCGCGGCTCGTAAACATCGGCCATCGCCGCAAGGCTTACCGGATTGCCATGTTCGGGCACCACGCGGGCATATTGGTTTTCCACCTCCGCCCGCCCGTCGCGGATCTGTTCCAGCACCATCAGCACCGATTGGAGCAGGTCGAGCGGCTCAAACCCCGCCACCACGATGGGTTTGCCATAGTCGCGGGCAATGAAATCATAGGGATGGATGCCGATCACCATCGACACATGCCCCGGCCCGACAAACCCATCAAGCCGCATATAGGGATCATCGAGCAGCGCCTTGATAGGGGGCGGCACGGTGATGTGATTGCAAAAAACGCTGAAATTCGCCAGCCCCTCGGCCGCCGCCGCTTGGATCGACAGCGCCGTCGAGGGCGTCGTGGTCTCGAACCCCAGCCCAAAGAAAACGACCTCGCGCGCCGGGTTGCGCCGCGCGATTTCCAGCGCATCGAGCGGCGAATAGACCATGCGGATGTCCGCGCCCTCGGCCTTGGCCTGCAACAGGCTTTTGCGGCTCCCCGGAACCCGCATCGCATCGCCAAAGGTGGTAAAGATCACGCGCGGGTCTTCGGCCAGTTCCACACATTCATCCACCCGCGCCATCGGCAGCACACAGACCGGACAGCCGGGGCCATGGATGAAATCCAATCCCTCCGGCACCAGCTTGTCGAGGCCATAGCGAAAGATCGCATGGGTATGCCCGCCGCAAATCTCCATGATCCGCACCGGGTTTTCCGCCGTGGCCCCGATGGCGTCGGTCACAACGGCAATCCGCTCCAAGAGCGCGCGGGCGGCCTTGGGATCGCGAAACTCATCGGCGTATTTCATCGCTGCCCCTCCAATGCCGCATCACCCGCCGCCATCGCCGCCAGCGTTTCCTGCGCCTCGCCCAATCCCCGCAGCGCCTCCAGCGTCTTGGCGGCCTCGTCCTCGTCGATCACCGCCATGGCAAAGCCCACATGGATGAGCGCCCATTGCCCCACGAGATCCTCAAGCGGCCCCTGCGCGATGCAGGCCACATTGACCGCCCGCCGCACGCCCGACACTTCTGCCATGGCCATCATCCGGGCGGCATCCGTCACCGCAACGATCTGACCGGGTATTCCCAGACACATGGCTCACTCCTCCTCTGATTGGGGATCGGATTGGGGCACCTTGCCCGGTTCCTCGATCCCGTAGCGCTCGATCTTGGCGCGCAGGCCCACCCGGCTCAGGTCCAGTTCCTGCGCCGCGCGGCTCTTGTTCCATTTCAGCCGCGTCAGGGTCTCGCGCAGGATACGCGCCTCGACCTCCTCGACCCGGTCCTTGAGCGTGCCGCGTCCCGCCAGAACCGCATCGAGCGCCAGATCAGGCCGCCCGCCCGGTGCCGCCTGCAGGATGTGCCGCGAAATCAATTCCGGCCCAAGCACGCTGTCTTGCGAAAAGATCAACATGCGCGTGACCTCGTTTTCCAACTCGCGCAGATTGCCGGGCCAGTCATAGCTCGCCAGAAACCGGACCGCGTCCTCGGACAGACCATGCACCGGCTTGCCATGCGCCGCTGCCGCCTCGAACAAGAGGCTTTGCGCCAGAATACCCAAATCCCCCGGCCGCTCGCGCAGCGGCGGCACCTCCAGCGTGGTGCGCGCCAGCGCGTGATAGAGATCGGCGCGAAACCGCCCCTCGGCTACCTCGGCGCGCAAATCGCGATCCGCCCCGCCCAAAAGGCGCAGATCGACCCGGCTCATTTCATGGCTGCCGAGCGGGCGAAACGCCCCCTCTCGCGCCACCCGCAACAGCGCCAGTTGCATCCGCGGGCTGAGCCCCGCCAGACCGTTGAGGAACAGCGTCCCCCGATCCGCCTTTTGCAAGAGCCCCACCTTGCCGGTTTGGAGCCCCGCAATCGCCCCGCGCCGCGCGCCGAATAGCTCAAGCTCCAGAATATCATCCTCGACCCCGGTGCAGTCGATTTCCTGAAATGGCCGATCCGCCCGCAATGATCCGTAATGCATCGCCCGCGCCAGTGCAGCCTTGCCGGTGCCGCCCTCGCCGGTGATCAAGACCGGCACATCGAAACTTGCATATTGCCGCGCCTGCGCGATCACGGCGTTGAGCGGCGAATTGGGCGCGCGCAACACCTTTTCAAACCCCAAACCCTCGCGCAGCGCCCGGCGCTGCTGCTCCAGCTTGCTTTCGACATTGCGCGCCAGATAGCGCATTTCCAGCGACATCCGCTCATGCTCGCGGCTCAGGCGAAAGAGGTCGGCGGCATTCTTGGCGGTCATCAACAGGTGATCGGGATGCCAAGGCTTGGTGACAAACTGATAAATCCCCGCCTCGTTGATCGCCGCGATCATGTCATTGGTTTCGGTGAACCCGGTGATGATGATGCGCACCGCCTCGGGCCAGCGGTCGCGCACCTCGGTCAGAAAGGCCACACCAGTGCGCCCCGGCATGCGTTGATCGCAAAAGATCACCTGAACGTCATGCTCGGCCATCAGCCGCGCCGCTTCCTCTGCGTCCGAGGCGGTCAGACAGTCAAACTCATCCTCGAGCGCCATCCGCATGGCGTTGAGCGAATGCGCCTCGTCATCGACCAACAGAAGGGTGGGCAGCACCGTCATCTCCTACTCCGCCGCCGCCCGCGCGGATTTCTGCGCGAGCCTGCCTTGCAACCACCCCAGCCAGCGGTCCATCCCCTCGCCGGTGCGCGACGAAACGCGGATCACTTCCAGCCCCGGATTAACCCGGCGCAAATTGGCTTCATAAAGATCGAGATCGACATCGCAATAGGGTGCCAGATCGACCTTGTTCAAGAGCGCCAGCTTCGCCGCCGTGAACATGTCGGGATATTTCAACGGCTTGTCCTCGCCCTCGGTGACACTCAGGATCGCCACCTTGCAATCCTCGCCCAGATCAAAGGCCGCAGGACAGACCAGATTGCCGACATTCTCGATGAAAAGCAGCGAGGCGGGCGCAATGTCCAGATGCTCCATCGCATGCCCCACCATATGCCCATCCAGATGACAGCCCTTGCCGGTATTCACCTGCACCGCCTGCGCACCAGTGGCGCGGATGCGGTCGGCGTCATTCGCGGTCTGCTGATCGCCCTCGATCACCGCCAAAGGCTGCGCGCCCAAGGCCTCGATGGTGCGGCAGAGAAGCGTCGTCTTGCCCGATCCGGGCGACGAGACAAGGTTGATCGCAAACGCGCCCAATTCGGCCAGCCGCGCCCGGTTGGCGGCGGCATAGCGGTCATTCTTGGCCAAGATGTCAGTCTCGATCTCGATCAACCGCGCCTGAGACATCCCCGCCACTTCAACCCCGGCAGGCCCTTGGCCGAAATGCAGATCGCCATGATCCTGCCCGTGATCGTGGGGATGGTGGTGGTGGTGATGATGGTCATGGGCATGATGCCCCTCAACCGATCCCGTTCCGCATCCGCAAACCGTGCACATCAGATCACCTCCATATCCTTGATCCGCATTTCATCGCCCCCCACCGGCATCAACCGCCCGCCACCACAGAGCGGACAGGGCGACAGCCGTTCGGCAATCTCGACCTCGGCCACGCAATCGTAGCACATGACGCGCCCGGCCAAGTCGATCATCTCGAGCCGCGCCCCCTCGGCCACGCTGCCACGCATCACCACGTCAAAGGCAAATTCCAGCGCCGGTTTCTCGACACAGGCAAAGCGCCCGATCTCGACCCGCAGCACCTTGACCCGCGCAAAGTCATGCGTCCGCGCCTGATCCTCGATCACCCGGCGGATGCCCTCGACCAGCGACATCTCATGCATGATTACCGCCCTCCAGCGTGACAGGCGTGCAAGGGTCAAGCAGATCGACCATAAGCCCCGCCTCAGCATGCTTGGCCCGCGGCAGGCTGGCAAGCGCCTGCGCCATGATCCCGTCACGCGCCATCAGGTGATCCGTCGGCGTGACCCGGCAGAGGTGCCGCACCCGGCCTGCCTCGACCTCGGCCCGCACCGCATAAAGGCCTCGCGCGGCGGGCACGATTGCCACGCCCTCCGGGGTCAGCTGCGGCGCGGGCAAATCGCCCCGAACCGCCGCCGCATGATCCAGCGCCCGCGCCACCACCCGCCAGAGCGGCCCCCGCCCATAGCGCCCCTCGACATGCCGCATCACCGGATGCGCCAGATGCCGTGCGGCGATGGAATTCTCCTGCGCGCTCAGGGTCAGAATGCGCGCGCGCGTCACCACCGGCAAAACGGCGCACACGCCCTCGCCCGGTGCAAATCGCGCCGCCACCGCGCGCAAGAGCGGCCCGACCCCGGCCTCTCCTCGCATATACCGCGCAAACTCATCCGCATCGCCCGGAAATTCCCCGCCCAGCGCCTCCTGCCCTGCCTGCACCGGCAGGCCTAGGCGCACCGGCCAGACCACGCTCAGCTTCAGCGCATGTTCGCGCGCGATCTCGGCCGCCAGCGCGCCGGTCTCGATCCCCTCCAGCCCCAGCGCCATGCGCAGCGCCACGGTCTGCGCCACCCGGCAGAGGTTGAAAAGACGCGGCAGCAATTCGGCCACCTCCTCCACCTCGCGCCCCTCGACCAGCCGCGCCAGCGGCAAGGGCGGTGCAGGCACCGCACGCAAGCCACTCACATCCCGGTCAAGGTCCAGCATCGCCTCAACCCTCGCTTGCCAGACCGGCAGAAATCACCTGCCGCCGTGTCGGGGCCTCTGGCAAAATTTCTGGCAAAATCTCCGGCACCTCCAGCGCCGCAATCTCGGCCTCGCGTGCTGCGCGAATATCAGCGGCGCGGTCGGTCTCTGCGCGGTGTTCGTCCTGAAAGAGCGCCACCATCACCGCCCGCGCCACATCGACCGCCTGCGCCTGACTGCGAAACTCGCCCATCGGCGAAAAGAGCGAGCAGGCTTTATACCCCCCCACCATCTCGCGCACATTATGGATGAATTCATACTCGCCCGAGGCAAAGCTGATCACTTCCTTGGCCCCCGGCACAAGCGCCGACCAATCCTCGCCCTCGGCAGGCAATTGCACAAGGTTCATGAACCACGGGCTGAGGAGCACACCCAAGGGCCGCCCCTCGTGCATCTGGAATCCGACCGCCTGCACATGCAAGAGCTTGTTCACAATCGGCACGTCGCGCATCTTGCCGTGCCAGACCTCGGTGAAATCCGTGACCAGCGCATGGGTCTTGCCCCCGATCATCGCCGCCTCGGCCAAGGCCCCGCTGCCGGGGTCCTCGCCCACCAGAAACTGCTCCTTGGGCGCATCGCAATTGGGGCATTTCCAATCCTCGGGCAGCGCCACAAAGGGCGTGCCGGGCTCGATCTGGCGGGTATCATCACCCTCCGCCGGGTCATAAGGCGTCCAGCAAATCTTGCATTCCATGATCGCCTGCAGGCTGATCTTGTCATTGGCCCCCAGATACGACCCCTCGAACCCGCTCATCGGATGGCCTCCAGCACTTCGAGAATCCGCTCGCCGCTGTCTCCCAGATCCTCGGGTGCTGCCAGCGCCACCTCGGGCATGGCCGTCACCTCGAACGTGTCGAGAATGAGCACATCCATCGAATTGTAGAACCGCACCCGCCAGACATGCGCCAGCGCCGTCGCGGTGATCCGGCAATTGCCATAGCCCCGCGACAGAATATCGACCGACCCTTGGCCAAGCTGCGCCTCGAGCCACTCCAGATCCGCCTCGGTATGCGGCAAAAGCGTGAGGTTGATCACATGCGCCTCGGTCCCCGGCGTGAACCGCGCCGATTTATCCTGCAATTCGACCAAGAGCGGCGGCGCGTTCACCACCTGCGCGCTGCGCGGCACCTCTCGCCCGGCCCGGCGCGGCGCAAAGGCGCGGCTCAGCGCCTGCGCGGGCACCGGCCCTACCTCGATGGCATCCACACCTGCGCCCTTCAGGCCCCAGACCCCGGCAAAGACACTCTCCTGCACCGCAATCGCCGGAATGTCGTGGATCTTGATCGCCACCTCTCCGGCCCCCATCGTCTCGGCAATCAGCGCGCGATTGGCGGCATCCAGACCCGCCAGATCAAACCGCCGATGGCCCCCGACGCGGCCGCACACCTCGGCGGCACGGGCAATCTCGCCCAAGAGATCCAGCGCCGGCATCAGGTGCGCGTCCACCTCGACCTCGGGCACATGCGGGGAATAGGCGCGCATGTCCTGCGGCATCGGCAGATATTCCAGCGCCGCGCCCTCCTCGCCCAGGGGCTGCGATCCGGGGCCAAATCCGGTGGGGGGCAGGTGAAAATTGCTGACCATGTGATGCCCTCCTCAGGCGGCGTTGCTGCGGGTCAGGATCTGCGTGATCCGGGCCATGTATTCATCCCAATCGCGCACCTTGGGCAGCGCGCCGATCACTTCGCCCGCGCGATAAAACAAGAGGCTCGGCGTTTTCAGCACGCGGGTTGCCTCGCGCAGTTCCGCCTCGATGGCATCGCCCACCACGGCACAATCGAACCGCCCCTGAAAGGCCATGCGCAATTCGGGCAGGATCACCGCCACATCGGCGCTCTCCAGATTGCGCGCCGGGTCACCGGGGACAAAGAGCACATGCACCCCCTCGCGCGAGGTAAAAGCAGTCAGATCGCCGGTGCTCTCCAAATAGGGCCAGCCCAATTCGGCACTCAGCCGGTCGATCAACGGATGTGTCATGTGCGTCCCCTCTCTCATGCGGTGGTCTTGCCCGCAGCGCGGGCGGCTTGCAGATGCGGCGGCAGGGCGGGCGCGCGCGCCTCCAGATCGGCAAAGGCATCGCCCATCCCGCCCCCCGCCATGATGGATTTGAGCGCGCGCACGGCGGCCGCAATTTTCAGCGCCTCGCCCGCCTCCAGCACCTCGCGCGCGGCCCCCAGATGCGTCAGCACCCATGTGCCGGGCAGCACGGCCCCTGTGAGCGTCAGATCAATCAGCGCCTCGCCCTCGCCATCCGTGGCGCGCGCGGCGATTCCGTCGACCGACAGAACCTGCATGGGAATCCCCACACACATCGCTCAGTCCCCACCCGGAAAAAACCGCGCATCGCCCACACGACAGGCGGCATCAGCGCTCGGGCGGCCCGCTTCATAGGCGTCCTGCCGGATCGACGGATCGGCCAGATAGGTGGCATCGCTCATACCGGGGCGCATCTCGACCCCCCAATCGCGCAGCCGCGCCAGCGCCACCTCGATGGCGGGTTCAATCTGCGCCGCCACGACATCGCGCAACCCGCCGCCGTAATCCTCCAGCTCCTCGGGCTGACAGCCGATCAGCAACAACCGCTCGGGGCAGTAGCCCATCAATTGCGCCGTGGCGATCACGTCCTGAAACCCGGTCTGATGCAGGCTCATCTTTTTCGCGCCCATAAAGGCGGGCACGGCCTCGTCCTCGACAATCTTCATGGTGCCGGGCACCAGCCCGTAATCGACCGCATCGAACACGATCAGCCGGTCGGCGGCCTCCATGAACGGCAAGAGGTAGAGCCCCTGCGTGCCACCATCCAGCACCGTCACCCCCGGCCCGAAGGACCAGCGCGCCGCCAGCCGCTCGACACAGCGCACGCCAAACCCCTCATCAGCCCAGAGCACATTTCCAATGCCCAGTATCAGCACGCTCGGTTGCATGACCCCTCCTCCATGCCACAGCCATCCTTGCGCTCAGAATGACCGCTCCAGCATGCCGAAGAACACCAAAAACCGATCCGCACGCGTTGATAAAAAGTGAATTAAAAACAGAGGATTAGCGATCTGGATCGCGACAATATGCAAAGTTACTTTTCACAATTGCACTATTTAGGAAACCAATCAACCAAACAAAAAAGCAGGCCGAAAGCCCGCTTTTCTGACGCCCTGTCCAGTGGTGATCCGCTTGTCAGTCCGGCAGATCATCCTTGAAGGTCCGCGTGCCCGAAATCATCGTCGAGACGATGGATTGACGGCTCATGATATCCTCGCGGATCGCCACATAGATATGCACGATCATGAAGATCACGATCCACCACATCCCAAGGTGATGATAGGTATGCACCAGATGCGGGTTGTTGCCGAAGAGCGTGAACACCCAGCCAAAGAGCGCATAAAGCCCGCTCTCCTTGCCCAGCCCCTCGGAATAGAGCGCAAGGCCGGTGACGATCATGAAACTCACCCCCAGCGTGATGAAACAGAACATCGCCAATTGCGCCAGCGGGTTGTGGCCCACGTATTTCTTGGGGGCGCGTTCCAGAAACAGATACCAGCGCACCTCAAAGAACACCTCACGCCACCAGGACGCCCGCCAGATCGGCACATAGAATAGCTGCCGCGCATGGTGATTGCCAAAGATCGCCCAATACATCCGCCCCAGAAATCCAACCGCCAATATCCACCCCGCCGCGAAATGCGCAAAGCGGATATAGCCAAAGACAAACTGATGCGTGGCCTCGGCAATCTGCATCGACGGCGGCGGCGAGCCGATGAAATAACCCGTCACGCACAGGATCAGGATCGCCAGCGCATTGATCCAGTGCCAGAGCCGCACCGGCACTTCGTAGACATAAACGCTCGTCTGTCGGCTGACCGTGGCGAGATCACTCGCGTCGGCATCCTTCAGCCCGGTTTCGGTCGTGCTCATGGCAGGACCCCCTCAATCCGGGCGGCGCGCGGCGCGCCAGACCGCCAGCCCGCCCAGCACCGCCGCCAAGAGGATCAGCCCCGGCGCATGCATAGGGGCCGCCAGCCAATGCGCCAGCCCCGTTTGCGGCAGGCTCAGATCATGGCCCCCATGCGCAAATGCTGCCCCCGTGCCTGCCAGATAGATCGTGATCGCGTATTTCATTGCCCTGCCCTCCCTTGGCTCAACGGACCTTGACGGTGGTCAACTCGGCACCCTCTTCCGACATCACATGCGTCGAACAGGCGAGGCACGGATCGAAACTGTGCAACGTGCGCAGGATTTCGACCGGCTCGTCGGGGCGCTCCATCGGCGTGTTCATCAGGCTTGCCTCGAACGCCCCGATATTGCCCGCCGTGTCGCGCGGGCTGCCGTTCCAAGTGGTCGGCACCACGCATTGATAATTCTCGATTCGACCATCCTTGATCTTGATCCAATGCCCCAGCGCGCCGCGCGGGGCCTCGGTCATGCCCACGCCCTTGGCCTCCTTGGGCCATGTGCTTGGGTCCCATTTCGCGATATTGGCGGTGCTTTCATCGCCGTTCTTGATGTTCTGCACCAGCTTGTCGAAGAAATGCTTTTGCAGCCGGCCGCAATATTCGCTCTCCAGCGCCCGCGCCGCAGTCCGCCCCAGGGTCGAGAATATCGCCTCGAACGGTGCATCGAGCGCCCGCAAGAGACCATCCACCTGATTGCGAATGTCCTCATGGCCCTGCGCATAGCCCACGACATAGCGCGCGAGCGGCCCCACCTCCATCGCATGACCACGCCAGCGCGGCGCCTTGATCCAGCTATATTTCGCCGCCTCGTCAATCTCGAGGATATTGGTCCGCGTGCCCTTGGCATTGGGGCCAAGCTCGTAATTGGCCTCAGTTTCGCCATCCCAGGGATGCAGCCCCTTGCCCGCCTCGCCATAGCGATACCAGCTATGATCGACGAATTCCTGTATCTGCTCGGGATCGCGCACATCAACCTCATGCACCTCGTTGAGGTTGCCGTTGATGATCGCCCCCCGTGGCAGATGCAGGTTGGCAGGCGTGAAATCATTGGGGTTCTCGGGAAAATCCCCATAGGCCATGACCGATTTGCCCGACAGCCCGCCGCCATGCAGCCAGCCTTTGTAGAAACCGCCAATGGCGACCACATCGGGCAGATAGACGTTGCGATTGAACTCGTTGCACAGATCAATGATGGAACTGACCATATTCAGCCGCTCCATGTTGATCGCGCCCACCGCCCCTGTGGAATGCACGTTGATCGGGCACGGCACGCCGCCCACCAACCAGTTGGGATGCGGGTTCTTGCCGCCAAAGATCGTGTGAACCTTGACGATCTCCTTTTGCAGATCGAGCGCCTCTAGGTAATGCGTCGTCGCCATCAGATCCGCCTCGGGCGGCAAGAGATAGGCGGGATTGTCCCAATACCCATTCTTGAAAAGGCCAAGCTGCCCGCTCTCCACGAACTTTTTCAGCCGGTTCTGCACATCGCGGAAATAGCCGGGCGAGGACAGCGGATGCGACGGGCTCACGGCCTGTTGCAACTCGCTCGTCGCCTTGGGATCGGCGCGCAGCGCGTTGATCGGGTTCACCCAATCGAGCGCGTGCAGGTGA
The DNA here is from genome assembly GCF_018066915.1 of Roseovarius sp. Classification (GTDB taxonomy): domain Bacteria; phylum Pseudomonadota; class Alphaproteobacteria; order Rhodobacterales; family Rhodobacteraceae; genus Roseovarius. The sequence goes on along the minus strand of NZ_JAGPVV010000283.1, from coordinate 2,365 downwards.
TAGAAATGCACGATATGGTCGTGAATTTCCAGGTTCAACTGCATGATATTGCGGATGGAATTGGCATTGTCCGGGATCGTGATGCCCAGCGCATCCTCGACCGCGCGCACACTCGTCAGCGCATGCGTGCCGGTGCAGACGCCGCAAATCCGCTCGGTAAAGGCCCAGGCGTCGCGCGGATCGCGGCCCTTGAGGATCACCTCCAGCCCCCGCCACATGGTGCCGGTCGAGACCGCGTTGCGGATCACGCCTTGCTCGTCCACGTTCACTTCGCAGCGCATATGCCCTTCGATCCGCGTCACCGGGTCCACCACGATGCGGCGGCCAGTTGTGTCGAGGTCAAAGCCGTTTGGGGTCACAGTCATGGCTCATGCCTCCTCTTTGCTGGATTGCGTGCTGGTTTGCGTCTGGGTCTTCTTCTGCGCGGCCTTCAGCGCCGACACGGCGGCATGAACCGCCACAGCGCCCCCCACCACACCGGCGGCGGCCATCCCCACCTTGTCGGCATTGGCCTCAACCCCGAACTGCGTGAGATCCGTCACCCGGTTATAAAAACTGCCCTGATCCCAGAATCCGTCCTCGGAACAGCCGATACAGCCATGGCCCGATTGAATGGGAAAACTCACGCCCTCATTCCAGCGCACCGTGGAACAGGCGTTATAGGTCGTCGGCCCCTTGCACCCCATTTTATAGAGACAATAGCCCTTGCGCGCGTTCTCGTCGTCCCACGCCTCGACGAATTGACCCGCATCGAAATGCGGCCGGCGATAGCACTTGTCATGAATACGCTGACCGTAAAACATCGCCGGCCGCCCCTGCCGGTCCAGCTCCGGCAGACGGTCAAAGGTGAGCATATAGGTGATGACCCCTGTCATCACCTCGGCAATCGGCGGGCATCCCGGCACCTTGATGATCGGCTTGTCGGTGATCACCTTATGCACGGGCGTCGCCTGCGTCGGGTTGGGCTTGGCCGCCTGCACACAGCCATAAGACGCACAAGCGCCCCAAGAGATGATCGCCTTCGCGTCCTTCGCCGCATGGCGCAGCTTTTCGACAAAGGGCTTGCCGCCGGTGATGCAGAACATCCCATCCTCGTTGAGCGGCGGATTGCCCTCGACCGCCAGAATGTAATTGCCCCGATATTTCGCGATGGTCTCTTCAAACGCCGCCTCGGCCGCATGCCCCGCCGCCGCCATCAGCGTGTCGTCATAGTCCAGACTGATCATCGACAGCACGACATCCTTGGCCAAGGGGTGCGCCGAGCGGATGAAACTCTCCGAACAGCAGGTGCATTCCAGCCCATGCACCCAAATGACCGGCGTGCGCGGCTTGGTCTCCATCGCATGCGCGATGCGCGGCACCATGGCCGGGCTCAGCCCCAAGGCTGCGGCGGTCAAAGAGCAATATTTCATGAAACTGCGCCGGGTGATCCCCTGCCTGCGCATCACATCATAAAAGGTTTCGATCTGGCTCACGGCTGGTCCTCCCTCGATGTCCCCCGCGGGATGCACGCGTATACATCCCCTCAAGGGCCATCAGACCAAGGCTCAGCCCCCCTGTCCAAGAAAAGACACCTCTGCCGCCACGATAATAAATCGAAATGAAATCATGGGCTTGTCAGGGTTTTCCGCCTACGCCCCGCCCGAGCACCGGCCAATCGCTTACCGCCCCCGCGCAGCAACCGGTCAGCCGCTTACCGCCCGCGCCGCCGCAACCACCGCCTGCCCCAGCGCCAGACCGCCATCATTGGCAGGGGTGCGGCGATGGATCAGCACCGGCAAATCCCCCAGCGCCTCCAGCGTCAATTCCAAGAGCCGCACATTCTGGAAACACCCGCCCGACAGCGCCACGGCTTGCGCTTCTCCGGCCTCGACCAAAGCCCGCGCGCGGCGCGCAAAGCCCTGCGCCACCCCGGCATGAAACCGCGCCGCCATCACCTCGGGCGCAACCCCCGCCGCACGGTCCTGCGCCCAAGCCTGCCACAGCGGGGCAGTCTCGATCACGCCCTCAACGCCCCCCAGCGGATAGGCCCCCACATCGCCCAAGACCGCGCGCGCCTCGAGCGCCATCGCCGCCTCGCCCTCGAAACTTTGCGCCCCTGCAAATCCCAGAACAGCGGCAAAGGCATCAAAAAGCCGACCCGCCGATGAGGTCAGCGGCGCATTCACCCCCGCCCGCACCGCCTGCCGCAACAGCGCCAGCGGCTGCGCGCCAAACATCTCATCCGCCAGATGCCCCATCCTCGCCGCATCGAGCTGCGCCAACGCATTGCGCCATGGCTCCCGGCTTGCCCGGTCTCCCCCCGGCATCGCCACAGGCCGCAACCAGCCGCGCCGCTCAAACCCCCGATAATCGCCCAAGAGCA
>NZ_JAGPVV010000279.1 GCF_018066915.1 Roseovarius sp. | reverse complement strand
CCGCCCCTTGTCCAGGTCCATCACGAAGGGCGAGCCATAGGCAGGCGCAAACACCATCGACTTGCCGCCGATGCGCACGGATTTGGCCGGGTTGCGCGCGTACTGCGTGAATTCCGCCGGGGCGGTGGCCAAAAGCCCACGAATGAGCCCCGGTTCAAAGGTCACATTCCACGCCTCCGGCCCAACTTCCCGCGCCTTGCCGCCCGCCTGCTGAAAGAGGCGCACAGTCTCGGGGTCCTCGCGAAACTCGATGCCGATTTCAGCCAGAATCCGGTCGGCGGTGGCGATGATCGCATCGAGTCCCTCCTCCGACGCGATGTCATGGGTGGGAATACCGCGCGTGATATAGGGCACATGCAGCGGGTTCACCCCAGCCCCCGCGCCAGTGCCGCGCCGCACCTGCATGGCGGCGCGCCCGCCGCGCGCCCGCCGGGCCAGCGGAGCGGGCATATCAAGATGACTGTCGGTGGAAACGGCGTGCGGCATCGGCCTGATCCTGGGCTGGCCGGGCAGCACCCGGCGGTGGTGTGAAAACTTAATCGACACTACTGTCGAGAAAATCCACTAACCTGTCAAGAGATTTGCCACCGATGCCAAAACCGTCTAGTCTTGGTCCATGAACAGCGCCCAAACCACCCGCCGACCCAAACCTACCCCCGACCCCGCCACGCGCGGGTCCGAGGATCTGTGGCTCAATGCCGCCTATGAGGTGCTCGTCACCGCCGGGGTGGATGCGGTCAAGGTGATGCCGCTGGCCCAGATGCTCGGCCTCTCGCGCACCAGTTTCTACTGGCATTTCAAGGACCGCGAGGCGCTGCTTGCCGCCCTGCTCGACCGCTGGGAGGCGCAGAACACCGGCAATCTCGTGGCCCGCACCGAGGCCTATGCGGAATCGATCAACGAGGCGCTCTACAATCTCTTCGACTGCTGGCTCACCCGCGACCTCTTTGATTCCCGCCTCGATTTCGCCATCCGCAACTGGGCGCTCGGCGATCCCGCGATCAAGGCCAAGCTGCAACGCACGGATGAAACCCGCATCACTGCCATCCGCGCCATGTTCGCGCGATTCGGCTATGATCCCGAACAGGCCGACACCCGCGCCCATACCGTCTACTACACCCAGATCGGCTATATCTCGATGATGGTGGCCGAACCGCGCGACATCCGCATCGCCCGCATGCCCGCCTATGTCGAGAATTTCTCGGGCCGCCCCCCGGCCCCTGCCGAAACCGCCCGCTTCATGGCGCGCCATACCAGCCCCTGATCCATTCCGCTGACATCTGGACCTTTTGCCAAAGCTGTGGAAAGGATTGGGCACCACCCTCTGGGGGACCAAGGGCAATCCGGGACGGGACAAACCGCCCGACATCAGGGAGAGATGACATATGACATTCAAGACACTGGCCATCGCCGGCGCGCTCAGCCTCGCCGCCGCCACCGCGCAGGCAGACATCAAGGTCGGCATGATTACCACCCTCTCGGGTGGCGGCGCTGGCCTCGGCATCGACGTGCGCGACGGCTTTATGCTCGCGTTGGAGCAATCCGGGCGCAGCGACATTGAGGTGATCATCGAGGACGATCAGCAAAAACCCGACATCGCCGTGCAACTCTCGGACAAGATGATCCAATCCGACAAGGTCGACGTGATGACGGGCATCATCTGGTCCAACCTCGCCATGGCCGTGGTGCCCGGTGCCGTGGCCCAAGGCAAATTCTACCTCTCGCCCAATGCTGGCCCCTCGGCGCTGGCAGGCCAAGGCTGCTTGCCCAACTATTTCAACGTCGCCTGGCAGAACGACAACCTGCACGAGGCCGCCGGGGCCTATGCCAATGACGCAGGCTATAAAAACAGCTTTATCCTCGCGCCCAATTACCCCGCAGGTCAGGACGCGCTCACCGGCTACAAGCGGTTCTACAAGGGCGAGTTGGCAGGCGAGATCTACACCCAACTGGGCCAAACCGATTACGCCGCCGAAATCGCCCAGATCCGCGCAAGCGGTGCGGACTCTGTCTTCTTCTTCCTGCCCGGCGGCATGGGCATTTCCTTCCTCAAGCAATATGCCGACAGCGGCGTCGGCTTGCCCGTGGTCGGCCCCGCCTTCAGCTTTGACCAAGGCATCCTTCAGGCCGTGGGCGACGCGGCCCTTGGCGTGGTCAATACCTCACAATGGTCCAAGGATATCGACAACGAAACCAACGTGGCCTTCGTTGCCAGCTTTCAGGAAAAATATGGCCGCCTGCCTTCGCTCTATGCAAGCCAGGGGTTCGATACCGCCAACCTCCTGATCTCGGCACTGGATCAGGCACAACCCTCTGACGCCGACGCCTTCCGCGCCGCCCTCAAGGCCGCCGATTTCTCCAGCACGCGCGGCGATTTCGCCTTTGGCAACAACCATCACCCGATTCAGGACATCTATGTCCGCGAGGTGATCAAGGAAGGTGACGTTTACACCAACAAGATCATCGGCGTCGCACTTGAAGATCACGTCGACGCCTACGCGGCCGAGTGCAAGATGTAATCCCCACGGCCGGGCTGCCCCAAGGCCCGGCCACTCCCGTCATGTCGCTCTGACCCCGGTGCATGGTCGTTTGCCACCTTTCACAAAATTGAAACTCGCGGCATAGAAAGACATGACCGACTCGCACCGCTCTTCTCTTCCTTTGCTCCCCGGCAATGACTGGCCCCGGATGGAACCCGGCTGGGTCTGGCTCTGTGGCGCAGGCCCCGGTGATCCCGGCCTCTTGACGCTGCACGCGCTCAATGCGCTGCAACAGGCCGACGTGGTGATCTATGACGCGCTGGTGCAGGACTGCATCCTCGACTGGGCCCCGCAGGCCCGCCACATCTACGCAGGCAAGCGCGGCGGCAAACCTTCGGCCAAGCAACGCGACATTTCCCTGCAACTGGTCGACCTCGCCCGCGAGGGTAAACGCGTGCTCCGCCTCAAGGGCGGCGATCCCTTTGTCTTTGGCCGCGGCGGCGAAGAGGCGCAGACGCTGGTGCAACACGGCGTGCCCATCCGCATCATTCCGGGTATCAGCGCGGGCATCGGCGGGCTGGCCTATGCGGGCATCCCCGTCACCCACCGCGACGTCAATCAATCCGTGACCTTCGTGACGGGGCATGACCAGTCCGGCCTCACACCCTCCTCGCTCAACTGGCAGGCCATCGCGCAGGGCAGTCAGGTGATCGTGATCTACATGGGCATGAAACACGCAGGCCAGATCAGCGCGGCACTTCTTGACGCAGGCCGCCCGGTGGATGAACCCTGCGCCGTGGTGTCCTCCGCAACTACCCCCGATCAGCGCGTGCTGGAAACCACGCTCGGACGGCTCGCCGCCGATATCGAGGCAAGCGGCTTCGAGCCGCCCGCGATCCTCTGCATCGGGCGTTCGGTCCTCATGCGTCAGGTGCTCGACTGGCAGGGAATGCTGGCGGGTGCCGCCCCCCGCGATCTCGACCCGCTCGGGCGCGGCCTACCCGCCGAGACCGCATGCGGGGGCTGATCCTCGCCGCGCCCTCCTCTGGGGCGGGCAAAACCACGCTCACCCTCGCCCTGCTGCGCCTTCTCTCCCGCGAGGGTCTGCATGTGCGCGGGGCGAAATCCGGCCCCGATTACATCGACCCCCGCTTTCACGAGGCCGCTTGCGGCGCGCCTTGCCCCAATCTCGACGCTTGGGCGATGACTCCTGCGCGCCTGCGCAGCCTTGCGTCTGGTGACGGCCTCCTGATCATCGAGGGCGCAATGGGCCTCTTCGATGGTGCCCCGCCCGATGGGCGCGGCGCTGTGGCCGATCTGGCGCGGCATCTCGATCTGCCGGTGGTGCTGGTGGTGGATGCAGGCCGCATGGCAGGCTCCATCGCGCCCTTGGTCGCAGGGTTTGCAGGCTTTGATCCAAATGTGCGCGTGCCCGGCGTGATACTCAACAATGTAGGGTCTGAGCGGCACGAGGCGATGCTGCGCCGCGCGCTGGCTCCTCTTGGCCTGCCCGTTCTGGCCGCACTCCGCCGCAATCCGGCACTGGCGCAACCCTCTCGGCATCTCGGGCTGGTGCAGGCCGCTGAGCACCCCGACCTTGAACAGTTCCTCAACACCGCCGCCGACGCATTGGCCTCAACCCTCGACCGCGCCGCGCTCCTGTCGCTTGCAGCACCTTTGCCAGAGGCCACAACCGCCCCACGCCTCGCCCCCCCGGCGCAGGTCATCGCGGTGGCTCAGGACCGCGCCTTCGGCTTTGCCTATCCGCATATGCTGGCCGATTGGCGCGCGGCGGGCGCAGAAATCCGTCCCTTCTCGCCCCTCGCCGACGATGCGGTGCCCGAGGCCGGTTTCGTCTTTCTACCCGGCGGCTACCCGGAACTGCACGCTGGTCAACTCGCCGCCAATCACATCTTCATGCAAAGCCTCAAGAGCGCCGCACACTTCTCAGATATATATGGAGAATGCGGCGGGTACATGGTGCTGGGTGACGGCCTGATTGACGCGCAAGGCACCCAACACGCAATGGCCGGAATACTACCGCTAGAGACCAGCTTTGCCAGCCGCCGCCTGCATCTGGGTTACCGCACCTTGACCGCGACCCAAGGTCCATTCCCCGGCACTTGGGCCGGGCATGAATTCCACTACGCCACAACCCTGCGCGCCGACGGTCCCGCCCTCTTTGCCGCACAGGACGCCGAAGGCACAGCCCTGCCGCCCATGGGCCTCCACCTTGGCCGGGTCAGTGGCTCCTTCGCGCATCTCATCGACCGCGCCTGAATTGCCCTTGCAGCGCCCCAGCGACGGGTCTAGCACTTCGGCCATGACCGATATCACCCTCCAACCCGACGATAGCCGCGCGCGGCGCAATGTGGCCGTTCTGGTCGCAGCCCAAGCCATTTTAGGCGCGCAAATGCCGATGATCTTCGTCGTGGGTGGGCTTGCCGGGCAATCGCTCGCCTCCAACATCTGCTTTGCCACCCTGCCGATATCGCTCATCGTGCTGGGCTCGATGCTCTCGGCCACGCCGATTTCGCATCTGATGCAGCGCTATGGCCGCCGCACCGGGTTTTTCATCGGCGCGGGCGCAGGGGCCATCGGAGGGGCGATTGGCGCCTATGGTCTCTATACCGCCTCCTTCCCGATCTTCCTCTTGGGCAGCCTGATCACCGGCACCTATATGTCCGCCCAAGGCTTTTACCGCTTTGCCGCTGCCGACACCGCCAGTGACGCCTTCCGCGCCAAGGCCATCTCTTACGTCATGGCGGGCGGCCTCCTCAGTGCCGTGATCGGCCCGCAACTGGTCAAGGCCACCTCGCAGGCCATGGTGATCCCGTTCTTGGGCACCTATCTGGCGGTCATTGCCCTCAATATCGCGGGGGCCTTCCTCTTTCTCATGCTCGACATCCCGAAACCGCCGGTGCCCGCCGTGGATGCCCCCCATGGGCGCACGCGGATGGAACTCCTGAAAACCCCACGCATCGCGGTGGCCGTAATCTGCGCCACCGTGTCCTATGCGCTGATGAATCTGGTCATGACCTCGACCCCGCTCGCGGTCGTGGGCTGCGGCTTTGACGCGGGCAATGCGGCGGATGTGGTCACGGCGCATGTGCTGGCGATGTATATCCCCTCGTTCTTCACCGGCCACCTGATCGCCCGCTTCGGCGTGGAAAAGATCGTGGCGACCGGACTTGTCATCCTCGCGGGTGCCGGGGCTGTGGCCCTCAACGGCGTGCATCTGGAAAACTTCTTTGTCGCCCTCATCCTCTTGGGCATCGGCTGGAATTTCGGCTTTATCGGGGCGACCACCATGCTCGCCGGGGCCCATGCTCCGCATGAACGCGGCCGCATGCAGGGGCTCAATGATCTCATCGTCTTCGGCGGCGTGACCTTTGCCTCGCTCTCGTCGGGTGGGCTGATGAACTGCTCGGGCGGCACGCCTCAGGCCGGTTGGGCCTCGGTCAACCTCGCCATGGCCCCCTTCCTGATGCTGGCAGGCGGTGCGCTCATATGGCTGACCCTGCGCCCCAAGGACGCCTGAGCGCGGGCGGCAGCGTCGGATTTTGAGTATTTTTGGAACGATGAAACAGCAGGGGCGCACATGATATTGCAAATCTGGCAGAGTTACCGACGCCTCCCCCTCTGGGTGCAGCTTTGGGTCGCCCTCATCCTCGTGCCGGTCAACGCCGCGTCGCTTCTCTACATCACGCAGCCTGCCGCCGCGTGGCTGGCACTCATGGCGGTGGGCGCGATGCTCTGCAATGGCGTGCTGATGCTGGTCGAGCGCGGCTTTTCCAAGGTGATGGCCTTGCCGCATGTCCTCATCTGGACACCGATGCTGGGGCTGATCCTGTGGCTCTTGGCCCAAGACATCGCCGATGGCTTTCGGACCTATCTCTTGATCCTGCTGGCGGTCGATGTGGTCTCACTCATCCTCGACGCCATCGACACGCGCAAATGGCTGTCAGGCGACCGCAAGATCGCCTGACACCGCGCCATTTCACCCAAGCTTGCGCAAGCGCGCAAAGAGGCTCGACGTATCCCAACGACCGCCACCCATCTTCTGGACGTCCTTGTAGAACTGATCCACCAGCGCTGTCACCGGCAGGCTGGCGCCAGTCTCATCGGCGGTGCTGAGGCAAATGCCAAGGTCCTTGCGCATCCAGTCGACGGCAAAGCCGTGGTTCCACTTGTCGTCAATCATCGTCTCATAGCGGTTCGACATCTGCCACGATCCGGCAGCCCCCTGAGAGATCACCTCGACCACCGCGCGCCCATCGAGCCCTGCCTTCTCTGCGAAATGCAGCGCTTCGGCCAGACCCTGCACTAGACCGGCAATCGCGATCTGATTGCACATCTTGGTCATCTGCCCGGCGCCGCTCTCGCCAATTCGGCGGCAGAGCTTGGCATAGACCTGCATCACCGGCTCGGCCGCCGCATAGGCCGCCTCATCGCCACCGCACATGATCGAAAGCTGGCCTTTTTCGGCCCCTGCCTGACCGCCCGACACGGGGGCATCGACAAAATTCAGCCCCGCCGCCTTGGCCTCGGCATAAAGCTCGGTCGTGACCTTCGACGACACCGTGGTGTGATCCACGAACACCGCGCCCTGCGCCATCCCGGCAAAGGCCCCATCGTCCCCCTGACAGACCGACCGCAGATCGTCGTCATTGCCCACACAGGCCATCACAAATTCCGCCCCTGCTGCGGCCTCGCGCGGGGTGGCGGCGTGCCGCCCGCCATGCTGGGTCGCCCATGCTTCGGCCTTGGCGGCTGTGCGGTTGTAAACACAGACCTCATGCCCGGCTGCCGCCAGATGCCCCGCCATCGGATAGCCCATAACCCCGAGCCCCAGAAACGCCAGTTTTGCCATAGTTCTGTCCTCTCCCACATCTTGTGCCATTGTCTTGCCGGGGTTTTCTGACTATCCCCGGCAGGTGATGCAAGCGGAAAATAGGGCGGTGCCGGGGCATGTCAGGGCTGGTGAAATGGTTGTTGCGGCTGGCGGGCGGCGCGATCCTCTTGGCGCTGCTGGCGCTGGTCGGGGCCTATTTCCTGCTGTCGCGCTCCTTGCCCGACTATGACACGACGCTGACGGTCACGGGCATCACCGCCCCGGTCGAGATCGTGCGCGACAATGCCAATGTGCCGCATATTCTGGGCCAGACCGACGCCGACAGCTTCTTTGGGCTGGGCTATGCCCATGCGCAGGACCGCCTCTGGCAGATGATGACGATGCGCCGCACCGTGCAGGGGCGGTTGTCAGAGGTGTTCGGCCCCCGCACCGTCAAGATTGACAGCACCCTGCGCCGCCTCGATCTCTATACGCTCGCGCGCCAATCGGTCGCGGTGCAAGATGCCGAAACCATGGCCGCGCTCAAGGCCTATTCCGATGGCGTCAATGCCCGCCTGACCGAGATCAACCGCGAGGCTCTGGGGCGCGGTGCCCCTGAGCAGTTCCTCTTCAACGCCCCCATCGCCCCGTGGCAACCTGCGGATTCCATTGCGCTGATCAAGCTGATGGCGGTGCAGTTGTCGTCGCATCTTGAGAACGAAGTGCTCTTTGCCCGCGCGGCCCTGGCCCTCGAAGACCAGAACCGTCTGGCCGACATCATGCCCCTTGCCCCCGGCAGCGGCATTGCCGCCCTGCCTGAATATGCAGCCCTCTTTCCGGGTGCCAACTGGTCTCGCATCGCGCAAACCGCGCCAGCAGAGGACGACCCGCTTTCGCCCTTCAAACGCCGCGCCTTTGCCGGGGCCTCGAATGCCTTTGCCGCCGCCCCCTCGCGCTCGGCTTCGGGCGGCACGCTTTTGGCCAACGACCCGCACTTGGGCTTTTCCGCGCCGAATATCTGGTATCTCGCCCGGCTCGACCTGCAAACAGGCGGTGTGATCGGCGGCACGATTCCCGGCATCCCCGCGATCCTCACAGGGCGCAGCGCGCGGTTGGGCTGGGCTGTCACCTCGTCCTATCTCGACGATCAGGACCTCTATATCGAAGAGGTGAACCCCGAGAATCCCGATGAGTACCGCACGCCGGATGGCTGGAAGGAATTTCGCACCTCTCGCTCCATCATCGAGATCAAGGATTCCGATCCCGTCACCCTCACCCTGCGCTGGACAGATAATGGCCCCGTCTTGCCCGGTAGCCATTATGATCTGGCCGAAGTGACCCCCGCAGGCCATGTGGCCTCTCTCGCGTGGACAGCCCTCAGCCCCGAGGATACCACCATGTCCTCGGCCATCGGCCTCATGCGCGCGCAGACGGTGCAAGAGGCGATCGACCTCAGCCGGCTCTATATTGCGCCCTCGCAAAACCTTACCCTTGTGGACCAGAGCACCATCGCCATGCGCACCATCGGGGCCATGCCCCGCCGCGATGCCCGCCACGAGAGCGAGGGGCGCATGCCCGCACGCGGCTGGTTGCCGGAAAACCGCTGGCAGGGCATGCTGCCCTTTGCCGCCAACCCCGAATTCGTGGCCCCCTCGGGCGGTATCCTCGGGAATACCAACAACAAGGTGGTGGACCGCCCCTTTCCCATGCATGTCAGCCACCTCTGGGGTGACACGCAGCGCGTCCACCGCTGGCGCAGGCTCATGCAGGGCCGCGAGGTGCATACCCGCGACAGCTTTATCGAGGCGCAGCTTGACACCGTGAGCTTTACCGCCCGCTCGCTCTTGCCGCTCATTGGGGCCGATCTTTGGTTCACCGGCGAAGCCGCGCCCGAAGGCACGCCCGAGCGTCTGCGCCAAAAGGCCCTCACCATGCTGGCCAACTGGAACGGCGAGATGAACGAACATCTGCCCGAACCGCTGCTTTATGCCGCGTGGATGCGCGCGCTGATGGACCGGCTGATCCGCGATGATCTTGGTCCCCTGTCGCGCGAGTTTGACCACCCCGATCCGATCTTCATCGAACGGGTGTTCCGCAATGTCGATGGGGCCGCCGCCTGGTGCGATGTCAAGCAATCGACGGCAATCGAGACCTGCACCGACACCGCCCGCATGGCGCTCGACGATGCGCTGATCTGGATATCCGAACGCTATGGCGCATCGCTCGAAAGCCTGCGTTGGGGCGATGCGCATCAGGCCACCCATGACCATCAGGTGCTGGGCGAGGTTCCGCTCCTGCGCCATTTCGTCAACATCCGCCAATCCACCTCGGGTGGCGACAATACACTCCTGCGCGGGCGGACGCGCGGCGGTGACGGGCCGGACCCGTTCCAGAACGTGCATGGCGCAGGCTACCGCGGCGTCTATGACTTTGCCGACCCTGACAGCAGCGTCTTTATCATCGCCACAGGCCAATCGGGGCATTTCCTCAGCCGCTATTACGACAACCTGTCGCAACTCTGGCGGCGCGGCGAATATATCCCGATGTCGCTCGACCCTGCTCTGGCGCGCGCGGCCTCTGTGGGCATCACCATCCTGCGTCCCGAAGGTCAGTAGCCCCATCCGCCAAGATTGCAGAGGCTCAGAGACAAGCCGCGCAACTTTTTCCAAGCCGTTTGGAACCGCGCCGCACCTCCTGCGTTGGTCCTCCAAGCGCGCATTCGGCGCGTTGATGGAAATCGCAGGACTGACCCTGCAGAAACGGAGGATACTATGACGTTCCGCACACTGGCTCTCGCAACGGCCCTCACAAGCGTGTCGGCCCTGACGGCCCTGGCCGCAGACGAAGGCGGTACCGAACGGCAATCCCAAGACAACAGCGGCGCAGATGCTGTCTATGAACAGAGCCAAGACACCGCCACCGCCGCGTCCTCAGACAATTGGTCCGAAGCGACCGTTACCGGCGATGGCGAAATGCACGCGCCCACCGACCTCGATCTCGCGGCCAAAGCCCCGCGCGAGACCGGCAACACGCTCGTCGAGAACATTCTGGCCGAGGCGGAAACAGGGGCCACATTGACTTCGGTCGATGACAAGGTGATCGGCGAGGTCGTGGCGCATGAAGGCGACGAGAGCACAGAGCACCTGATCTACGTCGATATCAGCACGGATGCCCAGATTCCGGCCGAGCGTATCGGCTTTGAGGCTGGCTCGCTCAGCGTCGGGGAAAACGGCGGCTTGGAATATGCCATGACGCTCAAGCAGCTGCGCACCGCCGTGGCGGAAAAAGTTGCGACCATGACGCAATAACTCACCCCTTACCCGGCGCGTTCCTCCCTCCCGCGCCGCGTCCACGGCCCGGCCTTGATCAAGGTCGGGCCGTTTTGCTGCACCCATCGAAATTGCCCTCCCCGGATCACGCGGCCCTTCCCCCCGCCGCGCGCGTGCTTTAAAGACCCGCGCATGCACATCCCCGAAGGAGCCCGCCCGATGCAGGAACCGTCCATCACCCCCGATCTCGTCGCGGCCCATGGCCTCAAGCCCGATGAATACGAGCGTATCCTCGAGATCATCGGACGCGAGCCGACATTCACCGAACTGGGCATCTTTTCGGCGATGTGGAACGAGCATTGTTCCTACAAATCCTCCAAGAAATGGCTGCGCACCCTGCCCACCACCGGCCCTCAGGTGATCTGCGGTCCGGGCGAGAACGCGGGTGTGGTCGATATTGGCGACGGTCAGGCGATCATCTTCAAGATGGAGAGCCACAATCACCCCTCCTATATCGAGCCTTATCAGGGCGCTGCCACCGGCGTGGGCGGTATCCTGCGCGATGTCTTCACCATGGGCGCGCGCCCCATCGCCTCGATGAATTCGCTCAGCTTTGGCGTGCCCTCGCACCCCAAGACGCGTCAGCTTGTGCATGGCGTGGTGGCTGGTGTCGGCGGCTATGGCAATTGCTTTGGCGTGCCTTGCGCGGGCGGCGAAGTGCGGTTTGATCCGGCCTATAACGGCAACTGCCTTGTGAATGCCTTTGCCGCAGGTCTGGCCGACGCGGACAAGATTTTCTACTCTGCCGCCTCTGGTGTGGGCATGCCCGTGGTCTATCTCGGGGCCAAGACAGGGCGCGACGGTGTCGGTGGGGCCACCATGGCCAGCGCCGAATTCGACGACAGCATCGAGGAAAAGCGCCCCACGGTGCAGGTGGGCGACCCTTTCACCGAAAAGCGCCTGATGGAGGCCTGTCTCGAACTCATGGCCACCGGTGCCGTGATTTCCATTCAGGACATGGGCGCCGCTGGCCTCACCTGCTCTGCCGTGGAGATGGGTGACAAGGGCGGTCTGGGCGTCAAGCTGCAACTCGACGCCGTGCCGCAGCGAGAGGTGAACATGACCGCCTATGAAATGATGCTCTCGGAATCCCAGGAACGCATGCTCATGGTCCTGCGCCCCGAGAAAGAGGCAGAAGCCCGCGCCGTCTTCGAAAAATGGGACCTCGATTTCGCCATCGTCGGTGAAACCATCGCCGAGGACCGCTTTCTCATCCTGCATGGCAACGAGATCAAGGCCGACCTGCCCTTGGCCACCCTCTCGGGCTCTGCGCCCGAATATGACCGCCCTTGGGTGGAAACTGCCCCTGCCACGCCGCTCGACCCCGCGACCGTGCCCGGTGTCGATCCCATCGACGGTCTCAAGGCGCTCATTGGCTCAATCAACTACTGTGCCCGGCAATGGGTTTACGAGCAATATGACACGATGGTCATGGCCGACACCGCCCGCACGCCGGGACAAGGCGCAGGGCTCATCCGTGTGCATGGCACCGACAAACTTTTGGCCTTCACCTCCGACGTGACCCCGCGCTACGTCAAGGCCAACCCCTTTGAGGGCGGAAAACAGGCGGTGGCCGAGGCGTACCGCAACCTCTCCGCCTTGGGCGCGGTGCCGCTTGCCACCACCGACAACCTCAATTTCGGCAATCCCGAAAAGCCCGAGATCATGGGCCAATTCGTTGGCGCCATCAAAGGTATCGGCGAGGCTGTGGCCGCCCTCGACATGCCCATCGTGTCGGGCAATGTCTCGCTCTACAACGAAACCGATGGCACCGCCATTCTGCCCACCCCGACCATTGGTGCTGTGGGCATCATCCGCGACCCCGCAACCGCCATCACCGGACAGGCGCGCGATGGGCATGTGGCGCTCGTCTTGGGCGAAACCCATGGGCATCTGGGGCAATCCGCGTTGCTGGCCGAGGTGTTTCACCGAGTCGAAGGCGACGCGCCGCCCGTGGACCTTGCGGCCGAGAAACGTCACGGCGATTTCATCCGCGCCAATCACGCCCTGATCAAGGCCTGCACCGACCTCAGCGATGGTGGTCTGGCGCTTGCTGCCTTCGAGATGGCCGAGGCGGCTGGCGTGGGCGTTCATCTCGACAGCGAGGATGCCGCCACACTCTTTGGCGAGGATCAGGCGCGCTATCTCATCGCCTGCAACTTCGATCAGGCCGAGGCGCTGATGATCGCCGCAGGGAACGCGGGCGTGCCTCTCACCTCCGTGGGGCGATTCACCGGCGACACCGTGCGCTTTGGCAAATCCGAGGCCCCGCTGGCCGAATTGTCAGCCCTCTTCCGGGGCACCTTCGGGGCGACCTTCGGCTGAGGAGGCAGGCACATCAGGATGGCGATTTTGGCCTGTTTCTAACGTTCGCCCCAATCTCCAAAGCGCGGAATCAAGGCGCGTAGCGCCGCCGCGCAGCGCCCGTCCGCCCTCTCACCCCATCACTTTTTCCGGAGCCCCATAGCGCGGGCCCTGCTCCCCGTGGCAGGCTCACGTCAGCCATGAAAGGATCGTCCATGCTCCGTCGTCTGCTTCTTGCCAGTCTTGTCCTGATCGCCTCTCCCATTGCCGCGCAAGAACCCACGCCAGACCCAATCCCAGACCCCGCGCCAGAACCAGCGATGACGCTGGAGCGGCTCGATACAATCATCCGCGCCCTCGACCCCGAGGCCGAGAGCAACGGCAGCGTCTGGCAACTCCGCATCAACGAGGTGCAGGTTCTCATCGTCACCGACGAGACCGCCGACCGCATGCGCGCCATGACCCCTGTTGCCAAGGCCGAAGACCTCACGCCCGAGGACCTGAGCCGCGTGCTTCAGGCCAATTTCGACACCGCCCTCGATGCCCGCTACGCCATCGCCAAGGACATCCTCTGGGCCGCCTTCATCCATCCACTGAAACCTCTGGAAAAGGACGAATTCATTTCGGGCCTTGGACAGGTGGTGAACCTCGCCCAGAGTTACGGCACGCTCTATTCCGGCGGCGCGCTTCAATATGGCGGCGGCGACAGCGGCGCGCTGCAACGCGCGCTGATCGACGATCTGCTCAAGAAGGGCGAAGAACTCTGAGACCGGTCAAGGGGGGCGCTGCCCCCCACGCGCCTTGCGGCGCTCCCCCCGAGGTATTTTCCGCCAGATGAAGGGCAAGGCCTGCCCTCTCTTGCACTCCCCCCGGCGGCGCTCTACATCTTGGGCAAGACGTGACAAGGAGACCCCCGATGGCCATGCTCGCCTCCGATCTCGAAGCCCTGATCCGTCAGGCCCTGCCCAATGCCAAGATCACCGTTGACGGCGAAGACGGCGTGCATTTCGCCGCCGAAGTCATCGACGAAAGCTTTCGTGGCCTCAACCGCGTGCAACAACAACGCGCCGTTTACGCGGCTCTCAAGGGCAAGATGGACGGGCCCAATGGGGCCGTTCATGCGCTGGCGCTTACAACCAAGGCGCCTGACTGAATTCATGGAACCTCGCCTGCTCGTGGCCCTGCTGCTTTTGCCCTTTGCCGTGATCTTTGCCTATACGATGTGGCACGAGATCCGGCGCTACCGCCGCGACGGGCGCGCCGCTTACGGGCTTGGCTATTGCGAGGAAACCGACAGCACCCATGTAACGCTTTTGGGCGACGACGAAACCGGGTATGACCCAGAAGAGACCGACACCTCGGCCAAGGCCGATTGACAGACCGATAGGACACATCATGACTGACGCCAAAACCCGCATCGAAGAGACCGTGAAATCCGCCGATGTCGTGCTCTACATGAAGGGCACCAAGGACATGCCGCAATGTGGCTTTTCCAGCCGCGTCGCGGGCGTGCTGAATTATATGGGCGTCGAGTTCAAGGACGTCAACGTCCTCGCCGATGAAGAAATCCGCCAAGGGATCAAGGACTATTCCGATTGGCCGACCATCCCGCAACTCTACGTCAAGGGCGAATTCGTGGGCGGATGCGACATCATCACCGAGATGACGCTCTCGGGCGAACTCGATGAACTGTTTGAAAAATCCGGCGTGTCCTATGACAAGGATGCCGCCGAGAAAATCCGCGAAGCCAACGCCTGAGCGAACAAGGCGGCCGGACCGACCGGCCGCCTGTCTCGTTATCCCTGCCGGGTCCAGCCCCAGAGGCAGAGCATTTCCATAAGCACATGCGCCCCCGCAATCGCGGTGGCCCCCGTGGTGTCATAGGGCGGCGAGACCTCGACCATATCGCCCCCCACCAGATTAATGCCCGCCAGATCCCGCAAGATGATCGCCGCCTGCGCCGAGGTAAGCCCCCCCCAGACCGGCGTGCCGGTGCCGGGCGCATAGGCGGGGTCGAGCGCGTCGATATCAAAGGTCATATATACCTGTGCATCGCCCACGATCTCCTTGATTTTGCGCGCGATTTCCACCGGTCCCTCCAGATGCACCTGCCGCGCGTCAAGCGTGGTAAAGCCCATCGTATCGGGATTGGTGGTGCGTATCCCCACCTGCACCGAGCGCGTGACATCGACAAAGCCTTGCTTCACCGCCTTGTACATCATCGTGCCGTGGTCAATGCGCGTGAGATCATCATCGACCCAGGTATCGGAATGGGCATCGAAATGCACCACCGCCAGCGGTCCGTATTTTTCGGCATGAGCCTGCAACAGCGGCAGGGTGATATAATGATCCCCGCCAATCGCAAAACAGGCGGCACCCGCCACGAGAATCCCCTTGGCATGTTCATGCAATGCCTGAGGAAAGGCCGCTACATGCGCGTAATCAAACGCTAAATCCCCATAGTCCACGATGC
Organism: Roseovarius sp.; assembly: GCF_018066915.1. GTDB lineage: Bacteria > Pseudomonadota > Alphaproteobacteria > Rhodobacterales > Rhodobacteraceae > Roseovarius. Next base: position 18,377 of record NZ_JAGPVV010000279.1, on the reverse strand, counting down.
TCAGATGGGACAGCGGATCATAGCCATCCCAGCCGTAGGGCGGATCATAGACTTGCAGCGCGCTCGCCTCGCGCACCGCGCGCGGTCCCATGCGGGTGCCGGTTCGGTTGGTCACGGATTGGTCAAACGGCACGCCCGTAATCGCCACATCCACGCCGCTGAGGTCCTTGGAATAGCGCCGCCGCGCAAAGGAGAGCGCCCCGCCAAAGGTATTCTCATAGCTGGCCCCCCGCAAATCCGCGCGCGTAAACGCCTGATCCACCTGCTTTTTCGCGTCTTCCAGTGCCATGGCACCCCCCTCTCAGACAATCGGTTGCGCGCGCTCGACCAGCCGCGCAAAGAACGAGGCGCCGATTGGTGCCATCGCATCGTTGAAATTGAACCCCGGATGATGCAGCCCCGGCCCCTCGCCCTGCCCCAGAAACAGATACGAGCCCGGAAGCTCTTGCAGCATATAGGAAAAATCCTCGGCCCCCATCTCGCGCGGGCGATCCGCGATCACCGCATTTTCACCCACCACCTCGCGCGCGACCTCTGCGGCAAAGGCGGTCTTGTCCGCGTCATTGTAAGTGGCGGGATACCCCAGATCGATCCGCACTTCGGCCCGCACCCCATGCGCCGCCGCCGTGCCCAACGCCACCTCGCGCAGCCGCCGATGCACCATCTCCTGCACTTCGGGCGTGAATGTGCGGATCGTGGCGTTGATATAGGCGGTCTCGGGGATCACGTTATCAACCGTGCCAGTATGGATCTGCGTCACCGAGATCACCAGATCATCCAGCGGGTTGCGGTTGCGGCTGACAATCGTCTGGATCGCCTGCACGATGGCCACCGCCGCCACCACCGGATCAAGGCACTCATGCGGCATGGCCCCATGCCCGCCGCGCCCGATCACGTCGATATGCAGCGTGTCCACCGCCGCCATGATTGGCCCCGGCGTGGTCTCGAACCGGCCCGCAGGCACGCCCGGCAGGGTATGGAGCGCATAGACCTGCTCCACCCCATAGCGGCTCAGTGCGCCCTCCTCGACCATGATACGCCCGCCGCCCGGCCCCTCTTCGGCAGGTTGAAAGAGCAGCACCACGCGCCCGGCAAAATTCCGCGTCTCGGCCAGATATTTGGCGGCTCCGAGCAGCATGGTCGTATGCCCGTCATGGCCGCAGGCATGCATCTTGCCGGGGGTCTGGCTGGCATACTCAAGCCCGGTAATCTCGGTCATGGGCAGCGCGTCCATATCGGCGCGCAGACCAATCGTGGGCCCATCCCCTCGCCCTTCGATCACTGCAACAACGCCACTGGTCGCCACTCCGGTTTCGATCTGGGTAATGCCGAATTCGCGCAGGCGCTCGACCACAAAGGCCGCCGTCTGATGACAATCGAACCCCAGTTCGGGATGCGCGTGCAGATGCCGGCGCCACGCGGTCATTTCCTCGGAAAACCCGGCAATTCGATTGATCACGGCCATCTCTGGACATCCCTTCCTTCTCGCGTCAGGGTCCACTCAACCCCAAAGACGAGGCCGCCGCAATGCCTGACGACACGCTCATTCACGATCCCGACGGGGGCTTGCCCCGCCTCATCGCCATCATGGCCCGGCTGCGCGATCCCGATACCGGCTGCCCTTGGGACATCGAGCAGGATTTCGCCACCATCGCCCCCTACACGATCGAAGAGGCCTATGAGGTGGCCGATGCGATTGAACAGGAAAACTGGCAAGAGTTGCGCGGCGAATTGGGCGACTTGCTCTTGCAGGTGGTGTTCCATTCCCAGATCGCGCAGGACCGGGGCCTGTTCGACGTGCAGGACGTGGCCAACGCCATTTCCGACAAGATGGTCGCTCGGCATCCGCATGTGTTCGGCTCTGAAAGCCGCGACAAGACCGCCGAACAGCAAACCCGCGACTGGGAGGTGGTCAAGGCCGCCGAACGCGCCGCCGAGGCCAAGACCGGCACGCTCGACGGTGTGGCGCTTGGCCTACCTGCGCTCCTGCGTGCGGTCAAGCTCCAGAAACGCGCCGCGCGTGTGGGCTTTGACTGGCCCGATGCGTCTCATGTTCTCGACAAGATACGCGAAGAAGTTGAGGAGCTGCATGAGGCGGCAACCGAGTTGACCCAAGATGCGGTCGAAGAGGAATTCGGCGATCTTCTGTTTGTCATGGCCAATCTCGCCCGGCATATGAAGGTTTGCCCCGAAACTGCCCTGCGCCGCGCCAATGCCAAATTCACCCGGCGGTTCGAGCGGATCGAGGCGCTCTTGGCCGAACGCGGCCGACGCCCCGCAGACTCGGATCTGGCCGAAATGGATGCCCTCTGGGATCAGGCCAAAGCCGAGGAACGCAGCTAATCCCCATCCGACAACCGCTTGTAACCACGCCCGAAACCCGCCACTCTCAGGACGACTAGCAAAAGGACCAGACCGATGACGATCATGGATGAGGCCCGCAATGTTCTGGGCGAGGCGCTGGAACCCTGCTCGAGCAAGCCGCTCACCGGCTTTTTCCGCGACGGCCATTGCAACACCTGCGACGCGGATCACGGCAGCCATACGGTCTGCGCGCTGATGACCGCCGAGTTTCTGGCTTTTTCCAAATATGTCGGCAATGACCTCAGCACACCGCACCCGGAATTCCAGTTTCCCGGCCTGAAACCGGGCGATCAATGGTGCCTCTGCGCCGCGCGCTTTCTTCAGGCCCATGACGAGGGGTGCGCGCCGATGGTGCGGCTCGACGCGACCCATGTGCGCGCCCTCGAAATCGTCCCGCTCGAAGTGCTGCAAGAGCACGCCGCCCCGGAGAGCTAAGCGCATGGCCACCGTAACCCTGATCACCGATGCCGAGGCCAGCCCAGAGGTGCGCGCCGTATTCGACGACATCCGCGCCACGCGCGGCGGCGATTTCATCAACAATTTCTGGCGCGCGCTGGCCCATGACCCGGCGCTCCTCGATGCCACATGGCAGCGGCTCAAATCCGTGATGGGCCCCGGCACCCTTGATCCGCTGACCAAGGAATTGATCTATATCGCCGTGTCGGTCACCAATGGCTGCGAATATTGCGCCCATTCCCACACCGCCGCCGCGCGCGCCAAGGGCATGACGCCCGCGCAGCACGGCGAATTCCTCGCGGTGATTGGTATGGCCTCTCAGACCAACGCGCTGGCCACAGCCCTGCAGGTGCCGGTGGACGACGCCTTCAAGGTCTGAACCCCGCGCGACGCGTCAGATCTTCATGTCAAAGCCCAGATGCTTGGCGACGGTAAAGATGTCCTTGTCGCCGCGCCCGCACATGTTCATCACCAGCAGGTGATCCTTGGGCAGTGTCGGCGCGATCTTCATCACATGGGCCAAGGCATGGCTCGGCTCCAGCGCCGGAATGATGCCTTCAAGCGCGCAACTCAGTTGAAACGCCTCCAGCGCCTCGACATCGGTGATCGAGACATATTTGGCGCGCCCCGTCTCATGCAGCCAGCTATGCTCGGGGCCGATGCCGGGATAATCAAGGCCCGCCGAAATCGAATGACCCTCCAGGATTTGCCCATCGGCATCCTGCAACAGATACGTGCGATTGCCATGCAGCACGCCGGGCCTCCCACCGGTCAGCGATGCGCAATGCTCCATCCGGTCGTCAACGCCATGTCCCCCGGCCTCGACCCCGATGATATTCACGGTCGGATCGTCAAGGAACGGGTAAAACAGCCCCATCGCATTCGACCCGCCGCCAATCGCGGCCACCAGCGTATCGGGCAGACGCCCTTCGGCGGCCTGCATCTGCTCTTTGGTTTCCTTGCCGATGATCGACTGGAAATCGCGCACCATCGCCGGATAGGGATGCGGCCCTGCCACGGTGCCGATGCAATAGAAGGTGTCGCGCACATTCGTGACCCAGTCGCGCAGCGCATCATTCATCGCATCCTTGAGCGTGCCACGCCCACTTGTCACCGGCACCACCTCGGCCCCCAAGAGCCGCATGCGGAACACGTTCGGCGCCTGCCGCTCGACATCATGCGCGCCCATATAGACCACGCATTTCAAGCCAAACTTGGCACAGACGGTTGCGGTGGCAACCCCATGCTGCCCCGCGCCCGTTTCCGCGATGATCCGCTTCTTGCCCATACGCCGCGCAAGGATGATCTGGCCCAGCACATTGTTGATCTTGTGCGCGCCGGTATGGTTCAACTCATCCCGCTTGAGATAGATCTTGGCCCCGCCCAGATGCTGCGTCAGCCGGTCGGCATAATAGAGCGGCGAGGGGCGGCCCACGTAATGCGTCCACAGATCGTGCATCTCGTCCCAGAACGATGGATCGGTCTTGGCATGCTCATACTGCTCTTCCAGTTCCAGAATGAGCGGCATCAGGGTTTCCGACACGAACCGCCCGCCGAAATCGCCGAACCGGCCTTTTTCGTCAGGACCGGTCATAAAGCTGTTGAAGAGATCGTTCATTGTCTCGGGCCTTTGTCATTCAGGAAAGTCTGAGGTTGAATATGGGACGCGCGGGGGATTTTCCAGCGAAAAGCGGGGCGTTCAGAGGCGACGGATCACATAGAGCCGCGACCATAGGTCCGGCTCGGCCAGAAGAAAGGGCAAGAACGGCTCGGACCGCTGCGCGATACGGATTTGGCCACTGTCCACCAGCGATTCCAGCACCGATTGAAACCCCTGCGCCTTCCACGTCGCCTCAAGCAGGTTAAAGACCCCGAAACCGCCGGGGCGCGTCACGCGGGCCAGATGAATAAGGCTCTCGGGCGGGGCATGACCGGGGCCAAAGGCACCCACGCAAACGAACCCGGCAAAGCTGTCATCGGCAAAGGGCAGACCGCTGCCCATCTCCGCCTCGACCAGATCGGCGTAATGCCCGGTTGCCTGCGCCGCCGCCAGCATACCGGGCGAGAGATCACAGCCCGTAATCGGCCCATAGCCCAGAACTCTCAGGCTCTCGCCCACCAGCCCCGTGCCACAGGCGGCATCCAGCACCGGACCTTCGTTGGTTCCCATGAACCGCGCAAACATCGCGGCCCCGAGGGCTGGCAACCGAAACCCCCGCGCGAGATTGTCGGCATCATAACTCAGCGCCCAATCGTTATAGATCGCGCGGGATTGCTCGGGCGTCTTGGCCCCGTATACATCGCTTAGATCATCCATAATGCGCGCCTCCCTCTTGTGGGGGTCAGCATGCCCTAGCCTTGCGCGTTGTCAATAAAGGCCCGGATCAGGTCCGCATCCTTGACCCCCGGCGCGGCCTCCACCCCAGAGGACACATCGAGTTGCCGCGCGCCCGTGCGCGCCACCGCTAGGGCCACGTTGTCAGGGTTCAGCCCCCCCGCCAAGAGCCACGGCAAGGGCCAGTCGCGCCCCGCGATCAAGCCCCAGTCAAAGGCCAGCGCATTGCCCCCCGGCCGCGTCGCCCCTTTTGGCGGCTTGGCGTCGATCAAGAGTTGATCGGCGGCCCCCCCATAGACGTCGATCTGCGCCAGATCCGCCGCCTCGGCAATCCCGATGGCCTTGATCACCGGCAATCCATAGCGCGCCTTGACCTGCAGGACCCGCGCCGGGCTCTCGTGCCCATGCAGTTGCAGGAAATCGAGCGGCACCTGATCGGTCAACGCATCGAGTGTCGCGTCATCGGCATCCACCGTCAGCGCCACCTTGGCCACCCCCGGCGGCACGCCCAAGGCAAGCGCGCGCGCCTGCGCAAGGGTTACATTGCGCGGCGATTTTCCAAAGAACACGAACCCGACATAGGCCGCACCTGCCTCAACCGCCGCCGACACGTCTGCGGCGGCGGTCAGGCCGCAAATCTTGACGCGAATATCTTTGGTCATGCGCGCAGGTTAGCTCGCCTGATCAAGAAGCGCCAGAACCTCATCCTTGCCCTGATGCCGCTCGCCCTTCAGACGCTTGATCTCGGCCCGCAAACTGGCCAGTTCCCGCGCCTGCCGCGCCGCTGCTGCCCGCTCGCCCGCCTCGCGAATCCACTCCCAGATGAACCCGACAATCAGACCCATCAGAATCCCGCCAAAAATCACGATGAACAGTGGCAGATCATAGGTCGGATTGAGCGCGGCAAACCCCGCCAGTTCATCCGGCAGCACCCGCAGGGTCACGACCCCGCGATTGGCCAGTGCAATCAGCACCAGCGCAAGGGCGAAAATGGCAATCGAGGCGTAGCGGATATAGCGCATGGATTACTTTCCGTTGAGCCGGTCACGCAAGAGCTTGCCGGTCTTGAAGAAGGGCACGTTTTTTTGCTCAACATGCACGCTTTCTCCGGTGCGCGGATTGCGACCTGTGCGCGCATCCCGCTTTTTCACCGAGAACGCGCCAAAGCCGCGCAGTTCGACCCGGTTGCCTTCGGCAAGCGCGTCCGTGATCTCGTTGAAGATGGTATTGACGATACGCTCGACGTCGCGCTGATAAAGATGCGGATTTTCGTCGGCGATTTTCTGGATCAGTTCCGATCGGATCATCGGTGGTCTCTCCCCCGGCCTTATTGTTTGTAACTTTGTGGCAGTTGAAGGGGACTATAGCCAGAATGCCGCGAAACCCAAACAGAAAGCCGGGGCAAGAGGCGGAAATCTATGCGGTTTTTTGCTGACCGCAGGCAATTTTCCCACCCTGCCCTCACCCAGCGGCGGCACATCACGGGCACAGCTTCGATGCTGCGGCGCGGCATCAGGACCGCGCGGGTGTTGATTCGGATCGGCGATCTCCTGCATCCGTGCGACGCCGCAGGTGGACATTTCGCCACAGCCGCCCCATGGTGCGCCCGGCACCGCGAGGACAGGCATGACGGCACGACAGATCATCATCGACACCGATCCCGGTCAGGATGACGCGGTGGCGATCCTCTTTGCCCTCGCCTGCCCCGAGGCGCTTGAGGTGCTGGGCCTGACCTGCGTCGCAGGCAACGTGCCGCTGGCGCTGACCACGCGCAATGCGCGCAAGATTTGCGAACTGGCAGGCCGCCCCGATGTGCCGGTCTTTGCCGGGTGCGACCGGCCTCTTGGCCGCGCTCTGGTCACGGCAGAGCATGTGCATGGCCGCTCCGGTCTCGATGGTCCCGACCTGCCCGAACCGACGATGCCGCTGCAGGACCGGAACGCTGTCGATTTCCTCATCGACACGCTGCGCACGCGGGCGCCGGGCACGGTGACGCTGGTGCCGATTGGCCCGCTCACCAATATCGCCACCGCCTTTCAGCGCGCGCCCGACATCATCGCGCGCGTGCAGGACATCGTGCTCATGGGCGGGGCGCACGCATCGCATGGCAATGTGACCCCTGCGGCAGAATTCAACATCCATGTCGATCCCGAGGCCGCCGCCTGCGTCCTGGCCTCCGGCGCGCCCGTGACCCTGCTGCCCCTCGATGTCACGCATCGCGCGCTCGTGACACCCGCCCGCAACGCGGCCTTTCACGCCATCGGCACGCCCGTGGGGGCGGCAGTCGGCGCGCTCACCGGCTTTTACGAACGCTATCATCCCGAACGGCACGGCGCCGATGGCGCGCCGCTGCACGACCCCTGCACGATTGGCTGGCTCTTGCGCCCTGACCTCTTCACCACCCGCCGCGTCAATGTGGAAATCGAGACCCGCTCCGAATTGACCATGGGCATGACCGTGGTCGATTGGTGGGGGGTCACCAAACGCCCCGCCAATGCCACATTCGTCCATGATATTCGCGCGCAGGATTTCTTTGACCTGCTCACCGAAAGGCTCTCGCGCCTATGACCACCGCCCTCAGCCTCGCCCGGCCCGATGATCTGGACCGGCTTTTGCCGCTGGTCGCCGCCTTTCACGAAGAAGCCGGCATTGCCCAGACCGAGGCCACCCGCCGCGCTGCCCTTCTGCCCATGCTAGAAGGCAGCCCGCATGGCGTGACCTATCTCATTGGACCGGGGCGCGCGCCCATAGGCTATATCGTCATCAGCTTTGGCTGGTCGGTCGAATTCGGCGGGCTTGATGGCTATGTCGATGAATTCTACATCCGCCCCGGCGTGCGTGGGCGCGGCATCGGCTCTGAGGTGATGATCAGCCTGCCCAAAGCCCTCGCGGGCGCCGGACTCAAGGCGCTGCACCTCGAAGTGCGGCGCGACAACGAGAAGGTGCGCGCGCTCTACCGCAAACTGCGGTTCGAGCCCCGCGATGCCTATAGCCTCATGACGCAGGCCCTCTAGACTTCTGCCCGCTTGACCCTAGGTAAACCCCATGACATTCGCGATCCCGTTTCAGAACAGCTATGCAGATTTGCCCGCGCGGTTTTACACCCGGCAGACGGCCCTGCCGGTGCGCGCCCCGCGCCTGATCCGCTTCAATCGGGACCTGGCCGCCGAATTGGGCATTGCAGAGGCCCCCGATGACACGCTGGCCCGGATTTTTTCGGGCAACGAAGTGCCCGAGGGTGCCAGCCCCTTGGCCCAGGTCTACGCCGGTCATCAGTTCGGGGGCTTCTCGCCGCAACTGGGCGACGGGCGCGCGCTCCTGTTGGGCGAGGTGATTGACCGCAACGGCCAGCGCCGCGACATCCAGCTCAAAGGCTCTGGCCCCACCCCCTATAGCCGCATGGGCGACGGGCGCGCGTGGCTTGGCCCGGTCCTGCGCGAATATGTGGTGTCCGAGGCGATGCACGCCCTTGGCCTGCCCACCACCCGCGCCCTCGCCGCCACCCTGACCGGCGAACCGGTCTACCGCGAGGCAGGCGGCCTGCCCGGCGCGGTGCTGACCCGCGTCGCGGCCAGCCATCTGCGCGTCGGCACATTCCAGTTTTTCGCGGCCCGCCGCGATCTCGAGGGGCTGCGCACCCTCTATGACTATACGGTTGCCCGCCATTACCCCCATGTCGAAGGTCCAGCACATCTCTTGGCCGAAGTGATCCGCGCTCAGGCGCGGCTGGTGGCGGGCTGGCTCTCCATCGGCTTTATCCATGGGGTGATGAACACCGACAACACGTCGATTTCCGGCGAAACCATCGACTATGGCCCCTGCGCCTTTCTGGATGTTTACCATCCCCAGACCGTATTCAGCTCGATTGATGCGCGCGGCCGCTATGCCTATGACAATCAGGCGCATGTGATCGTCTGGAACATGGCGCAACTGGCCACCGCACTGGTGCCGCTCATGCCCGATCAGGACGAGGCGATCGAGGATTTCACCGCGCTCGTGCATGCCATGCCCGACCAGATCGAGGTCGAATGGCGCCGCGCCTTTGGCCGCAAGATCGGCATTGCCGAGGCCAGCGCTCAGGATGCCGCCCTCATCGCCGATCTACTCGCGCGTATGGCCGAGGGGCGGGCGGATTTCACCAATACCTTCCGGGGGCTTCTTGATGGCACCGCGCGGGATCAGTTTATCGACCGCGCCGCCTTTGACACATGGGAGCCGCTCTGGCGCGCCCGCATCGCACAGGAATCAGACCCCGAGGCGGTGATGCGCGCCGCCAACCCGGCCTTCATCCCTCGCAATCACCGGATCGAGCAGATGATCGAGGCCGCCGTCGCGGGCGATTACGCACCCTTCGAGCGGTTGCTCACCGTCTTGGCGCAGCCCTACGCGGATCAACCCGAGGCGGATGATCTCAAACGCCCGCCGACCCCGTCCGAAGTGGTGCAAAACACCTTCTGCGGCACATGAAAACGCCGGGGAATGACCCCCGGCGCCTTTGATTTGATCAGGCCGCGTTCGACCGCGCGCCACCGCCGCCACCGGGCTTGCGCCGACGACCGCCGCCCGCGCCGGGCTTGCCCTGCTGGCTGCCCCCGGCATACCCGCCGCTGCCGCCGCCGCTGCGACGACGCGGACCACCGCGCCCTGTCGCGGGCTTGGGCGCTTTCGGATCAGGCAGCACTTCCCACGGACGGCCCGAGGCCACCGGGATCGTCGTGCCCAGAACCTTCTGGATATCCTTCAACTCGCCCATCTCGTCCGGCGCGCAAAAGGCAATCGCCGCCCCGTCCCGGCCTGCCCGCGCGGTCCGACCGATCCGGTGAACGTAATTGTCGGGCACATTCGGCAATTCGTAGTTGTAGACGTGTTTGACGTCGGGAATATCAAGGCCCCGCGCCGCCACATCGGTCGCCACAAGGATCTTGACCTGACCATCGCGGAACGACTTGAGCGCGCGCTCGCGCTGACCCTGGCTCTTGTTGCCATGGATCGCCGCCACGCTGTAACCCGCCTGTTCCAGCCGCTTGGCCAGCTTGTCCGACCCGTGCTTGGTGCGGCCAAAGACCAGCGCCAATTCGTTGCGGTGCCGCCCCAACATCTCGATCAGCAGATCGGGCTTGGCCGCCTTGGCGACAAAATGCACCTCTTGCGTGACCTTGTCAGCGGCTTTGCCCGGCGGGCTGACCTGCACCCGCTTGGGGTTCTTGAGATAGCTACCGGCCAGTTCTTCCATCTGCTTGGGCATGGTGGCGGAAAAGAGCATCGTCTGACGCTCGGCCGCCAAGAGGCCCGCAATCCGGCGCAGCGCATGGATAAAGCCCAGATCGAGCATCTGGTCCGCCTCGTCCAGCACGAGGAAGTGCGCCGCATCCAGACGCACCGCGCGCCGGTCGATCAGGTCAAGCAACCGCCCCGGTGTCGCCACCAGAATGTCGGTGCCCTGCTCCAACCGCTTGATCTGCGGATTGATCGAGGCGCCGCCCACCACAAGGTTGATCTTGATCGGGCTGTCCTTGACCAGCGGCAACAGCGCGTCGCGGATCTGGCTTGCCAGTTCCCGCGTGGGCGCAAGGATCAGGCTGCGGATGGTTTTCGGTGCGGGCTTGCCCGGTGCCTCCATCAACGCGGTAATCAGAGGCAGGCCAAAGGCCATGGTCTTGCCGGTGCCGGTCTGCGCAAGGCCCAGAACGTCAAACCCGTTCAGCGCATGCGGAATCGCATGGGTCTGGATCGGGGTCGGCTCGGTGATGCCTTCGTTGGCCAGCTTGCGCACCAATGCAGCAGGCAGGCCCATTTCGTCAAATAGGTTCAAGTCGTATCCTTTCAGGGGCGCGAGGACATCCCGCAGCCCGTCACAGGCGGTGATACCCACCGCCCGGTCGTCGTGGTTGCACCAACCAGCAGCCAAAGGGCCGCATGCCCCCTGCACTCTGACAGGTGTTTGGCCCCACGCGTGATTTTGGGATCATCCGCGACATTTCATAAGATACGCCCTGTTGGGCAGTGCTGCTCACGCGGCAGGAAACGTCGGTTGAGTGCCATATGGAGGCCCCACGCGCAGAAGTCAAGCGCAGCGTCCCGTTTTGCCCCGCACTCCTCGGGCGTGTTGCCTCTGTCATCCTCGGGCTCGACCCGAGGACCTCATGCCCGCAATGCCCCCCCGCGCGGATAGCACCGAAGGTGCCGCGCGGATCGCTCGGCCGTCCCGCGGCCTAGCGATTGTGAGAGGGAGCGCCTCACTGAGATGTCACAAGGACTTTGCTGGCATAAAGTGGCAGCCACAACTGTTGCTTCGCTAGTCCCCGGCCCAGCGACCGCGCGGCATCTCAGCGGATCACGCAATCCCCTTCACCTTACCATCCACACCCCCTTGGGCCAGAACGCATGAAACGCAAAGGCGAACATCACATCATGCGGCACATCGCGCCCCTGCCCGTCGCGCACCCGCACCGTGCCCACGTCGCGCCCTTTGGCAATGGTCCCGTGATCCAGCGCCGAGGCTTGCCCGGCCTCCCACGAGATGCTCACCCCTGCCTCCGTCACACCCCCTTCGGCGCGCACCCGCGTCAAGGGCCAGGCGCGGTCGCCCACCCGCACCACGCGCTCCAGCGGCGGAATACCATGCGGCGGGTCCTCGCCATTATACAGAAACGGCCGCGCCGATGTATCATAGCCCTGATAGGGGTTGCGCCCATAAGAGCGATTGTACTCCGGTTCCTCCATCACCAACCCGTCCGGATTGCGCGCGCGAAACTGATCCCAGCTTTCCATCCAGCTTGGCATCTGCTTCAGCTTGGTGCCCGTCAGATCGCCCACAATCGCCTCGCCAATCGCCTGCTGCCACCAGCTTTGGGTTTCGCGGTCATACATCACCATATCCGAATGGCGCAGCTTGCCCGACACCCCAAATGTCAGCACCCCCCGCGCCGTGCGCCGGTCGAATGTCATGCCGGAATTGCACAAGGGGCAGAATGTGACCGCCACTGGCACGCCCCCCACCGTGTCATTCACGATCTCATGCCAGGTCAGGTATCGGATCGGATAGGCGCGGGCCTGAGTGCCGGGGATTTCCAGCGTGATCACCGGTTCTGTGCCCGCAATCCGCCGCTCAGACGAGGCCTTGCGATATTTCGGCCCGGTAATGGCAGGTATACCATCCTTGGGCGGCCCGCCCGACAGGATTTCGGACCAGTCAGGCACGGTGGTCTTGTCGAAATTCGTGTCGGGCCATTCCACCCGCCACGACCGGGGATCGGCATGGGCGAGCGAGGCAATCAGCATCAGGGATGTCAGCAGGGCAAGGAAACGGGGCATGGCGGCTCCTGTCATGGCGTGCATCATGCCCCAAGATGCAGGCCGCCGGGGCGTGAAACCAGCCCACCCCACGCGATTGTGACCCGGCGTCAGCCGCGCCGCGCCTCGTTCAGCGCCCGGTCCCACAGACGGTCCCGCATCAGGCGACGCATGGCGCGTTTCACCTCGCCACTGGCATCGCGCATATAACACCGCCCATGCGTCAGGATCAGCCGCTCCGGCCCCCAGTCGAGCATCTGCTCCACCAGATCACCGACCGCCTTGCGCCCCCCCAGACGCCCCGCCAATCCCAAGGGCGGCTTGCCGTCGCTCTCATCAATCCCGGCAAGCCAAATCAACGGGCGCATCCAGACCGCCAAGGGCGCAGTCTCCACCGCGATAATAAGCCGTGAGAGAATGGCGGAGCGGCTGGCCTGATGCAGGAACACCACCTCGGTCTCGGCCCCTTCCAACACCAGCGGCTTGATCTGCTGACACCATGCGGCGGTTTTGACCTCGGCCCCGCGCCAGACCCGCGCCGCCGGATAGGCCGCTTGCCAATCGGTCAGATGCGGCAGGTCCGGCGCGTATGGCAGAACCAGATGCGCCACCCGCCCGCGCTCCTCCAACCAATCGCGCAAATCTTGGGTCAAAAGACCCGGCGCATGCACCCATAATTCGCCAGAAGGCAACTCAATCACAACGGTGCGCAGCGGCATCGCAACGCCGCCGCGCCAAGGCACAGAGCCGCCCTCCACCCCCCAAACCCCTTGGGCCAGAGGCTCCGGGGTGAGTGTGGCAGCAGCCCTCATGCTTATTCGGTCACAGTGACCTTAGCCATCACATCCGGTTGGCCGATCACGGCCCCGTTCGGCCCGTTGCCGCGCTTGATCGCGTCCACGATTTCCATGCCCTCGGTGACTTGGCCGACTACGGTATATTGCCCGTTCAGGAACTCGCCCGCATCGAACATGATAAAGAACTGGCTGTTGCCGCTGTCAGGGTCTTGGCTGCGCGCCATGCCGACCACACCGCGCAAAAACCGCTCGTCCGAGAATTCAGCCTTGAGGTCGGGCCGGGCACTGCCGCCCATACCGGCGCGCGCCATGTCGCCGCCTTCGAGCTTGCCAAACTCCACGTCGCCGGTCTGCGCCATGAAGCCTTCGATCACCCGGTGAAACACAACCCCGTCATAGGCCCCTTCAGCGGCCAGCGCGGTGATCTGTTCCACATGCCCCGGCGCAATATCCTCGTAGAGGTCGATCTTGACGGTGCCATTGGCCTCACCCGCAATCTCGATTTCCAGCCCCGTCGCCAGCGCCGGCCCCGCCAGCAGGCTCAATACAAATGCGGTTTTATACATCTGCGGCCACCTTGACGCTGATCATCCGGTCCGGGTTCACGGGCGGCTCGCCGCGCGTGATGGCATCGACATGCTCCATCCCCGCGATCACGCGGCCATAGACCGTGTATTGCCCATTCAGGAAATGGTTGTCGCTGAAGTTGATGAAGAACTGGCTGTTGGCCGAATTCGGGCTCTGGCTGCGCGCCGCCCCCAGCGTGCCGCGATCATGCGGGATCTTGGAAAACTCGGCCTTGAGATCGGGCAGATCGCTGCCCCCTGTTCCGGCCCTGCGCGGCTGGTAATCCTTTTCCATATTGCCATGCTGCACATCGCCAGTCTGCGCCATGAACCCGTCGATCACACGGTGAAAGACCACGTTGTCATAGTGCCCGGCGCGGGCCAGTTCCTTCATCCGTTCGCAATGGCCCGGCGCGATGGCGGGCAATAGCTCGATGGTGACAGTGCCACCTTTCAGCTCCATCAGAATGGTGTTTTCGGGGTCCTTGATCTCGGCCATGAGGCTCTCCTTGATAAAATATGCCCCGATACCTAGGCGGTTCCCGCGCGATTGCCAAGCACAGAGGTTGACGCTGGCAAAGACCCGCGCCAATAGAGGCGCGACCATATTTCTGGAGGCCTGAGGCATGAGCTGGAAAACCCTTGACGACATGGATCTGACCGGCAAGCGCGTGCTGGTGCGGGTCGATATCAACGTGCCGGTCGAGAACGGCCTCGTGACCGACGCCACCCGGATCGACCGTATCGCGCCCACCGTCCTCGATATTCTCGCCAAGGGCGGGCGGCCCATCCTTCTGGCCCATTTCGGACGTCCCAAGGGCAAGGTCGTGCTGGACATGTCGCTGCGCGTGACCGTGCCCGCGCTCGAGGCCGCCTTGGGCCACAAGGTGCGGCTGATCGAAACGCTGGAGGGGGCCGAAAACCTGACCGACGAGGCGCTGGCCTCTGACGTGCTGCTCCTTGAAAACATCCGCTTTCACCCCGGCGAAGAGGCGAATGATCCCGCCTTTGCCGCGCGCCTTGCCCAGCTTGGCGATGTCTATTGCAACGATGCCTTTTCCGCCGCCCACCGCGCCCATGCCTCGACGACAGGCTTGGCGCACCACCTGCCCTCTTGCGCTGGCCGCCTGATGCAGGCCGAATTGCAGGCGCTCGAGGCGGCGCTTGGCACCCCCAAACGCCCGGTTGTGGCCGTTGTCGGCGGGGCCAAAGTCTCGACCAAGCTCGACCTCTTGGGCAATCTCGTGGCACGCGTGGACAGCCTCATCATCGGCGGCGGCATGGCCAACACCTTCCTTGCCGCCATGGGGCTCGAAGTGGGCAAATCGCTCTGCGAACATGACATGACCGATACCGCCCGCGAGATCATGCTCAAGGCGGGAGCCGCAGGCTGCAAGATCCTGCTTCCCGCCGATGTCGTCGTCGCCCGCGACTTCGCCGCCGGTGCCCCGCATGAGGTGGTGGGTGCCCATGCCTGCCCGCCCGACGCCATGATCCTTGACGCAGGACCGCAGGCCGTGGCGCGCATCATCGCCACGCTCGATGCCGCCAAGACGCTGATCTGGAACGGCCCGCTTGGCGCGTTTGAAATAGCCCCTTTTGACACCGCCACCAACGCCGCCGCCTCTCACGCCGCGAGCCTCAGCCGCGCGGGCAAGCTCATCTCCGTCGCAGGCGGTGGCGATACCGTGGCCGCGCTCAACAAATCCGGTGCCGCCGAGGATTTCACCTATATCTCGACCGCAGGCGGTGCTTTCCTCGAATGGATGGAAGGCAAGGATCTGCCTGGCGTTGCAGCACTCAAGGCCTGAGACCCCGCCTGTTAGCGCCACCACGATTGCAAGGCCCGCGCCCCTCGCCTATGAGGGCGCGAAACCGTGTAGTCCTTCAAGGGTGTCCCAAATGAGCAAGACCGAACAGGCCAACAAACTCCGCGCAGGACAGGGCTTTATCGCCGCCCTCGACCAGTCGGGCGGCTCCACCCCCAAGGCGCTGCGCCTCTACGGGGTCGAGGAAAACGAATATTCCTCCGAGGCCGAAATGTTCGATCTCATCCATGCCATGCGCGCCCGCATCGCGCAGGCCCCGGCCTTTACCGGCGACAAGGTGCTGGGGGCCATCCTCTTCGAGATGACCATGGACCGCGACATCGGCGGCAAACCCTCGCCCGCCTTCCTCTGGCAAGATCGCGGCGTGGTCCCGTTCCTAAAGGTCGACAAGGGGCTGGCCAATGACACCGATGGCGTCAAACTGATGAAGGCCATGCCCGATCTCGATCCGCTCTTGGAACGCGCCGCCAAGGCGGGCGTTTTCGGCACCAAGATGCGCTCGGTCATCGACGCCGCCAACCCATCGGGCATCGAGGCCGTCGTGGCCCAGCAATTCGAGGTCGGCCAGCAGATTCTCGGTCACGGTCTCGTTCCGATCATCGAACCCGAAGTGACCATTTCGATCCACGACAAGGCCGAGGCCGAAACCCTCCTGCGCGCCGCCATCCTCGCCCAGCTTGACCTGCTGCCCGAGGATCAGGAGGTGATGCTCAAACTCACCCTGCCCGAAACCCCGAACCTCTACGAAAGCCTCGTCAATCACCCCCGCGTGCTGCGCGTCGTGGCGCTCTCGGGCGGCTATAGCCGGGATGAAGCCAACGCGCGTCTGGCGCAAAATCGCGGTGTCATCGCCAGCTTTAGCCGCGCCCTGACCGAAGGTCTCTCGGCCCAGCAATCGGACGCCGAATTCAACGCCACCATCGCGAAATCCATCGACGACATCTACCGCGCGTCCATCGCAGGCTGATCGCGGGTCAAACGCCCGCAGCTTCATCTGGCCGCAAATACCTCGGGGGAGTCCCGGACCGTGTCCAGGACGGGGGCAGCGCCCCCTCCCCGCCCTTACCCCTTCGCGCGCTTGGCCTCGGCCACGACCTTCTCCGCCAGATCGCGGGCAATGCCAAAGGCGCCCTTGATCCGGTCGCTCTCGCCCGCCCAATCGCGGCGCACCACAATCTTGTTGTCGCGCACCTTGGCCAGCCCCCGCTCATTGGTGATGAACTCCACCAACCCCTGCGGCGAGGCGAATTTATCGTTGTGAAACTGGATCGTGGCTCCTTTCGGCCCGCCATCGAGCTTGGCAATGCCTGCCCGCTTGCACATCGCCTTGATCCGCACCACCAGCATCAGCATGTTCACTTCTCGCGGCAGCTTGCCGAAGCGGTCGATCAACTCGGCGGCAAAGCCTTCCAACTCCACCTTGGTTTCCAACCCGCTCAGGCGGCGATAAAGCCCCAGACGCACGTCGAGATCGGGCACATAGTCCTCGGGGATCAGCACCGGCACGCCCAGATTGATCTGTGGTGCCCACTGCTCATCGGCCTCCGACAGCCCCTCCATCTGGCCCGATCTGATCTTGGCAATCGCCTCTTCCAGCATGGATTGATAGAGCTCATAGCCCACATCGCGCATCTGCCCAGACTGTTCCTCGCCCAGCAGATTGCCCGCCCCGCGAATATCGAGGTCTTGGCTTGCCAGCGTGAAACCCGCCCCCAATGTGTCGAGACTGCCCAGCACCCGCAGCCGCTTTTCTGCACCCGGCGTCAGCGGCACGCGCGGCTTGGTCGTGAGATACGCATAGGCGCGCGTCTTGGAGCGGCCAACGCGCCCCCGGATCTGATAAAGCTGGCTGAGGCCAAACATATCGGCGCGGTGGATGATCATCGTGTTTGCGGTGGGAATATCCAGCCCCGATTCGACAATCGTCGTCGCCAGCAGCACATCGTATTTGCCATCGTAAAACGCGTTCATCCGGTCGTCGAGTTCCCCCGCCGCCATCTGCCCATGGGCGATGACATAGGTCACTTCCGGCACCTGCGTTTTCAGGAAATCCTCAATCTCGGGCAGATCGCTGATGCGTGGCACCACATAAAACGACTGCCCGCCGCGATAATGCTCGCGCAAGAGCGCCTCGCGCACGGTCACACTGTCAAACTCGCTCACATAGGTGCGGATCGACAGGCGGTCCACGGGGGGCGTGCTGATGATCGACAGGTCCCTCACCCCCGACAGCGACAGTTGCAGCGTGCGCGGAATGGGCGTCGCGGTCAGCGTCAGCACATGCACATCCGAGCGTAACTGCTTCAACCGCTCCTTATGCGCCACGCCAAAGCGCTGTTCCTCGTCGATGATCAGCAACCCCAGATTCTTGAACCGTATCCCCTTGGCCAAGAGCGCATGGGTGCCCACCACCACATCCGCCTCACCGCGCGCCATGGCATCGCGCGTCTTGGCCGCATCCCCGCTTGACACAAAGCGCGACAGCGGTCGCACATTGATGGGAAAGCCGCGAAACCGCGAGGCAAACTCCTGATAATGCTGCCGCGCCAGCAATGTGGTCGGCGCGATCACCGCCACCTGCAACCCGGTCATTGCGGCGGCAAAGGCCGCGCGCATCGCCACCTCGGTCTTGCCAAAGCCGACATCGCCACAGATCAACCGATCCATCGGCGCGCCCGATCCCAAATCGTTCAGCACATCCTCGATGGCGTGCAACTGATCGTCGGTCTCCTGATAG
>NZ_JAGPVV010000261.1 GCF_018066915.1 Roseovarius sp. | reverse complement strand
CTGCGCGCCATCTGGGTCGAGGGCAACGAATACCTGCAAGAGGCGGCCCCCTGGTCCACCTTCAAGACCGACCCCGAGCGTGCCGCGATGCAGACCCGCCTCGCGCTCAACCTCATCCGCCTCTACGCCGTGCTCAGCAGCGCCTTCATCCCCGACGCCGCCGCCGCGATGCTAGAGGCAATACAAACCGAGAGTGACAGCTGGCCCGATGATGTGCCCACAGCCCTCAAGGCGCTCGCCCCCGGCCACGCCTTCACTGTCCCCGAGGTGCTCTTTTCCAAGATCACCGACGAGGCCCGCGAAGACTGGCAAACCCGGTTTTCGGGGATAAGGACCTGAACGACAAAGCAAAACGCGCAGGGCGGTCCACCCGCCCCGCGCGCCCATTTCCTTGACGTTCCGCCTCAGGCCGTCAGCATCCGGTAAATCTCGTCCTTCAACGCCGCGCGCTGCTTGCGCATCTCGACTTCGGTCAATTCCTCGACCGGCTCGACCAGCGTTTCGGCCCGGTGCACGGCGCGGTTCAGCGCGTGATACTCTTCCGCCAGCTTGGCAAAATGCGCATCTGCCTGCTTCAATTCGCTGATCTTGTCGGCCAGTTGCGGGAATTCTTCCGGCAACTCATGGGGGGTGTTGGACATGGCGCATCTCTCCTTCTTGATTGCTCGCCCCCAACCCTAGGGATCAAGGCGCGCGCCCTCCTTGATCCGGATCAACAAAGGCGACTTTCGCAATCATCTTGAGCAAAAACTTACCGCCTCTTGCGCTGCGGCTTGGGGCGCGCGGGCTTGGTCTGCTCTGGCTCGGGCTCTGCGGGCATGCCCAATTGCTCGCGCAACACGCGCGGGCGGATTTCCTCGACGGCACCGGGCTTCAACTGGCCCAATTGGAACGGGCCATAGGACAGCCGGATCAGCCGGTTCACCACCAACCCCACCGCTTCCATCGCGCGGCGGATTTCGCGATTCTTGCCCTCGCGGATCGCCACCGTGATCCAGGCATTGGCCCCCTGCTGGCGATCAAGGCTGACGATCATCGGCTGAAACGCCTCGCCCTCGACCACCAATCCTTTGCGCAACGGCTCGAACGTGGCCTCGGTGGGCCGCCCGTTGACCCGCACCCGATAGCGCCGCAGCCAGCCGGTCGAAGGCAGTTCCAGCTTGCGCTTCAACTCCCCATCGTTGGTCAAGAGCAGCAAGCCTTCGGAATTGAGGTCAAGCCGCCCCACGCTCATCACCCGCGGCATATCCTCAGGCAGGTCGTCATAGATCGTCCGGCGCCCCTGTTCATCGCGCGTCGTGGTCACAAGGCCGGTGGGCTTGTGATAGAGCCAGAGCCGCGCCGGTTCCGGCGCATCAAGCGCGCGCCCGTTCACCACCACCTTGTCGGCGGGGGTGACATTGAGCGCGGCGCGCAGCACCTTTTGCCCATTGACGGTGACGCGCCCCTCTTCGATCAGGCGCTCGGCTTCGCGGCGGCTGGCGATGCCCGCGCGGGCGATGACCTTGGCGATACGCTCGCCCGCGGGGGGCGTTTTCTCTGGGGTTTTGCTGTTCATGCGCCGCGCATAGCGCAATTGCAGAGCTTGCGAAAGCGTCTTGCGCGCGGCACAAGCAGGACATGACATTTCGCAGCCATATGGACATCGCCCTCGATGAGGCCCGCGCCGCCGCCCAGCGCGGCGAGGTGCCGGTGGGCGCGGTCCTCGTTGCCCCGTCGGGCGTAATCGTGGCGCGCGCAGGCAACCGCACCCGCGAACTGAGCGACCCAACGGCCCATGCCGAAATCCTCGTCCTTCGCGCGGCTTGCGCAGCGGTTGGCTCCGAACGGTTGCCTGGCCATGATCTCTATGTGACGCTAGAGCCTTGCGCGATGTGCGCCAGTGCCATCGCGGCGGCGCGCATTGCCCGGCTCTATTATGGGGCCGCCGATCCCAAATCCGGCGGGGTGGCCGTGGGCGCGCGGGTGTTCACCCATCCTCAATGCCATCATGTCCCCGAGGTTTACGACGGCATCGCCGCAACCGAGGCCGAGATCCTGCTCAAGACCTTCTTTCGCGACCGCCGCAGCCCGTCAGAAGAGCGATAGGCCTTCGGCCAGAAAAGGATGCCGCGCCACAATCGGCGTGACAATCGTATCGCGCAAAATGGGTTTCAATTTCTCCGCCAGAGTCGCGGGCATGTCCTGCAATATCCCTTTTCGCGCCGTCACGCTGATCGTGCGCGTCAGCGGTGCCATCGGCAATTCGAACACGTCGATCTGATCGGCAAAGCGTCGCGCCCGCATCAACGCGAGCGGCGTCAGGATCGACCATCCCGCCCCCTGCCCCACCAGTGCCAATATGGAGTGATAGCTATCCAACTCGAACCGGTGCGGCATGCTCAGATTCTGCCGCGCCAGATGCGACGAGATGAGCCGCCCCATGTAATGCCGCTGCGTATATTGGATGAGCGGCAGACGCTTGAGCTGCCGCAACACGTCGCGCTCGGGCCGGATCACGC
The DNA here is from genome assembly GCF_018066915.1 of Roseovarius sp. Classification (GTDB taxonomy): domain Bacteria; phylum Pseudomonadota; class Alphaproteobacteria; order Rhodobacterales; family Rhodobacteraceae; genus Roseovarius. Next base: position 22,689 of record NZ_JAGPVV010000261.1, on the reverse strand, counting down.
CGCGCGGTGCGACCACGGCAAAGCCTTCGCGCAACACCGGATGCACCTCGACCCAATCCGCCTCGCCACCCAGTTCCGCCGCCACGATCACATCAAGCGCGCGGGCATCGAGTTGATCATAGAGATGATGGCTCGCCCCCGTCTCCAGCAGAAACTGACAGCCTTTCAACTCGCCCGCCATATGGGTCAAGAGCTGCGGCGTCACATCCGCCTCCAGATCCTCGATCATGCCCAGCCGAAACCGCGTCAGGGTCGAGAGATGCGACATTGCAAGCTCCGCGCGTGCCTGCGCCGCCTCGTTCAGGATGGCCAACGCGCGCCGATGCATGATCTCGCCCGCAGGGGTCAGGCGGATGGGCCGCGCATTGCGCTGCAAGAGCGTGGCCCCCACCGCCCCTTCGAGATTGGTCAATTGCTGGCTCACCGCCGACGGGCTCGCCCCCAGCCGCCGCGCGGCTGCGGAAATCGAGCGTTCATCAGCCGCCGCCATGAACACCTCGATCCCCCACAGGGTTATCCGCCCTGGGCTCTCGACCATGTCGGCTTATTTGCCCAGCCGCGACAGCTTGTCTTGCAACTCGGCGAGCTGTTTCTTGATCTCGTCCAGCCCCTCATCCCCCGCCTCGGAACCCTTGGTGCCCTTGGGGGACGTGCCCGCCATGCCGGTGAACCGCCCGGTCATCGCCTTCATGAACGCCTCTTGCTGCGCGCGCATCGCCTCCATGCCGGGCATCGCGGCCAAGGGGTTGGCCTTGGTCATGTTCTCCAGCATCTTGGATTGCCCATCGCGCAGCATCTCGAAACTGGCGGCCAGAAATTCCGGCACGACGCTGGTGGCCTGCGTGGTATAGCTGCGCACCAGATCATTGAGAACATTGATCGGCAGCACGCTTTCGCCCCGGCTCTCATGTTCCGCGATAATCTGGAGCAGGTATTGCCGCGTCAGATCATCCCCGGATTTCAGGTCGATGATCTGCACCTCGCGCCCCTCCCGGATGAATTCCGAGATATCCTCGAGGGTCACGTAATCGGATGTCTCGGTATTATACAGCCGCCGGCTGGCATAGCGTTTGATCAGCAGCGGTTTTTTGGAGTCGGCCAAGGGGTATCCTCCCGGAGAATGCAGCGCTGCAGCATAGCTTAGACACAAGCGTTACAAAAAGAAAGGGCGAGCCGCATGGCTCGCCCTTCGCAGTCCATACCCCTCAAGGGAGGGGATCAGGGTATGGCGCTGCTAACCTTACTTGGCCGCTGCGGTTGCCTTCTGGGTCGCTGCGGTCACGTCGTCTGCGGCTTTCTTGACAACCTTGGTGGCGTCTTCCTGCATGGTCTTGCCAGCGGCCAGCATCAGTTCGACGGTTTCCATCTGAACTTTCTTGGCAACTTCGGCGAAGGCGGCCATGTTCTCGGCGGCCACTTCGGCATTGGCCGATGCGAAATCGGTCATTGCCTTGGCGTAATCAGCCGGCTCTGCTTTGGCTTTGGACATTTCGCTCAGCTTGGCGAGGGTGTCTTTGGTCCATTTGTTCGAGATCTCGGCCGATTTCTCGGCTGCGGTCAGAGCCACGCCCGAGAGCTTCTCGCTCAGGGTTGCCTGGTTCTTGAAGGCATCTTCGAATGCCTTGGTGTCAACCGGGAATGCGCCCATGACGTCCTTGAACATCGCGGTGAAATCTTGTGCTTTTGCCATTGGTTCGGTCCTTTCGGCTTTGGCGGAACATCCCGCCGGTTCTGCAACTGCAACAACATATACATGCTGCACCGCAGCATTTCAAGTCTTTTTCTGCGGTGCAGCATTTTTCCGATTGCACAAGAAAAAAGCGTAACAGATCAGAGCGTTGCCTTTTTACGCACATAGGTGCCGGGGGCCGGGGCCAGCGCCGGATGCTCCGAATCTCCCGGCTCGCGTGCCGCGATCATCTTGCCCGACCGTTTGGCCAGCCACGATTCCCAGCGTGGCCACCACGATCCTGCGGTATAGTCCGCCCCCTGCATCCAGGCCTCGGCATCGCCGCTCAGATCGGCATTGGTATAATGCCCATACTTCTTTTTCGTAGGCGGATTGACGATCCCCGCGATGTGGCCAGATTCCGAGACGATAAAGGTCCGATCCTTGGAGCCCGTCTGCTGGAACCCGCGATAGCAGTCTTTCCAGGCGGCGATATGGTCGGTCTCGCAGGTGATCGACATCAGCGGCACCTTGACGTCCCGGATATGCAACCGCTCGCCGCAAATCTCGAAACCATCGGTCACGAAATGGTTGCCCTGACACAGACCGCGCAGATACTGCACCGTCATTTTGCCGGGCAGGTTGGCCCCGTCGCCATTCCAATAGAGCAGGTCAAAGGCAGGCGGCGCCTCGCCCATCATGTAGCTGCGCACGGCTGGCTGATAGATCAGATCGCGGGACCGCAGGAATGACATGGTCCGTCCCATGATGAACGACCGTAATATCCCTTGCTCTGTCACCTCTTCCTCGATCCCATCAATGAAATCGTCCTGAAGGAAAGGCGTGAATTCCCCCTGCTCGGAAAAATCCGTGAGCGCGGTAAAGAAGGTGGCGGATTTGACCGATTTGTCGCCCCGCTTGGCCATCAGCGCCAGCGTCATGTGCAGCGTGGTGCCCGCGATGCAATAGCCGACCGTGTTCACCTCTTTTTGGCCGGTGATGCCCTTGGCCTCGCGAATCGCGGTCAGGAACCCCTCTTCGATGTAATCCTCCATACCGACCTCGGCATGGCTGGCATCGGCATTGACCCAACTCACGACAAAGAGCGTGTAGCCCTGATCAACCACCCATTTGATCATGCTGTTGTCGGGCTTGAGATCGAGAATGTAGAACTTGTTGATCCAGGGCGGAAAGATCACGACCGGAATTTCATGCACCTGCTCGGTCGTGGGGCTGTACTGGATCAGCTCCATCATCCGGTTGCGATACACCACCTCGCCCTGCGTGGTGCCGATATTCTCACCCAGCTTGAACGCCTTGTCATCCGCCAGCCGCACCACCAACTCGCCATTGTTGGCCTCGAGATCCGCGATAAGGTTCTCCAACCCCTTGACCAGGCTCTCGCCCTCGGTCGCCACAGCCCGCTCCAGAGCATCGGGATTGGTGCCCAAAAAATTCGTGGGCGACATCATGTCGATGATCTGATGAGCGAAATAATCCAGCCGCCGCTTGTCCTTGGGCGGCAGATCTTCGACATCGCCCACGGCGTTTTCGATGGCCTGCGCGTTCAGCGCGTATTGCTGCTTGATATAGCGGAAATAGGGATGCGTGTTCCACAGCGGGTTGGCAAACCGCTTGTCACCCGCCAAGGGATCGGGCGCGTCCTCCTCAGCCACCGGCTCTCCGCGCAGCATGACCTGCTGCGCCTCCAGAAAATGCCGCACCGACTTGCCCCAGTATTCCAACTGCTGCTCATAGATCTTGCCGGGGTTCTCGATGGCCTCGGCCCAATAGGATTTCGCTGCCTTGGCGAAAAGCTCCTGATTGGGGCCGTTCAATGTCGGATTGGCCGGGTTACGCGCCGCGAGCGCTTGGATCAACCGCTGCGACAACTGCTCGACCTTGGCAAGGTTCTCGTTGAGTTTTTCCAGATTTTGCCCTGCGACATCGTCTTGCGTTGCCATTTTTTATATTTCCCCTTAACATTTTCTGCTATGCAGCATAGCGTCACACTGATCGGAGGGGATCGTGTGACGAGTAAACCGGGTCAATCGCCCGAACAGGAGACGAACATGCGCTACATGGCCACATACGACCTGATGGAATCCCTCCGAAATACCAATCAATGGCTGGGTGCCTCCGCCCTCTCTCTCGCATCCTACCCGATGTTCAGTATGGTGCCAAACCCTGCTTTGCAATGGATGGCGGCTTGGGGCGAAGTGACCGAGCGCAGCTTCAAGCGCATGGTATCCAAACCCGATTGGGGCATCCGCACCTTTACCCATGAGGACGGGCGCGATCACCTCGTCAACATCGAGACCGTCGTGTCGCGCCCCTTTGGCGATCTCATTCACTTCAATGTCTCTGGCCGCCCGGAACAGCCGCGCAAGATCTTGCTCGTTGCGCCCATGTCGGGCCATTACGCCACGCTCCTGCGCTCGACCGTCAAATCGCTGATCGTCAATTGCGAGGTCTATGTCACCGATTGGCATAATGCGCGCGACATCCCCGTTTCCGCCGGCAAATTCGATATCGAGGATTACACCCTCTATCTTGTCGATTTCATGAAGGCGCTTGGCCCCGATATCAACGTGATCGCCGTCTGCCAGCCCGCACCGCTGACACTGGCCGCCACCGCCTATCTCGCCGAACTCGACCCCGACGCGCAGCCCAGCACGCTGACCCTGATCGGCGGGCCGATCAACCCCGATGCAACCCCGACCGACGTGACCGACTTTGGCCGCCGCGTCACCATGGGCCAGCTCGAAGAGACCATGATCCAGCGGGTCGGGTTCAAGTACAAGGGCGTCGGCCGTCAGGTCTATCCGGGCCTGCTGCAACTCGCCTCCTTCATGTCGATGAACGCCGAACGCCACTCCTCGGCCTTCTCGGACCAGATCATGCGTGTCGCAGGCGGCGAAGCCTCAGACAATGACGCCCACAACCGCTTTTACGATGAATACCTCGCGGTGATGGACATGACTGCCGAATTCTACCTCTCGACAGTGGAACGCATCTTCAAAGGTCTGGAAATCGCGCAGAACCGCTTTGTCGTGAACGGGCACAAGGTCGATCTGGGCAAGATCACCCGTGTCGCCGTCAAGACTGTCGAAGGCGGCAAGGATGACATCTCGGCCCCCGGCCAATGTGTTGCTGCGCTCGACCTCTGCACGGGCCTGCCCGACAGCCTCAAGGCCAGCTATCTGGAACCCGAGGCCGGGCATTACGGCATCTTCGCCGGCCGTTCGTGGCGCAACAATATCCGGCCCCTCGTGCTCGATTTCATCGACGCCAACGCGCGCAAAGACCCCAAACCGGCGAACAAGAACGCCCGCGCAACCGGCTGAAATCTCAGGCGGCGGGTCCTCCCGCCGCCAACCCGCTCAGGCGTCCACCCGCCGTTGCAGCACCAGCGGCTGCCGCAGCCACCCCCGCAGCGCCGCTGTCGTGGTCTCGGGCTGCTCCAGCACCGGCAAATGCCCCGCGCCCGGCACCACCACCAGATTGGCATAGGGGATGAGATCGGCCATGAACCGATGCCGCTTGACCGGCGTCAGCCCGTCCTCTTCCCCGCAGAGCACCAGAACCGGCACCTGACACCGCCGCAAAACCGCCTGATAATCGCGCCGCCGTTGCAGCGCGCGGGTCTGCCGGATGATCACCTCCGGCCCAATCGCCTCGGCCATGCGCACCACCTCGGCCATCACCTCGGATCGCTTGGGCCCGGACGCCAGATATTCAGGCCGCAGCAGCATCTGCGCCGCCTCCGCCACCGCCGCGGTCCTCAGCTTGATGATGAACGGCTCATAGGCCGTGGCCGATTGTGGCGTCTCGGCCAGCGCATTGGTATCCATCAGCGCCAGTCGCGTCACCCGGTCCGGAGCGCGACGCAGGATTTCCATCGCCACGATCCCGCCCATCGACAGGCCCGCCAAGGCAAAGCGACGCGGCAGCACATCCAGCAGATCCGAGGCGATTTCCTCGATCCGGTCGCCCCCGGTGACCGGGGCCACGGTCACAGCCATATCGGGGCTCAGCGCGGTCATCTGCGGCGCAAAGAGGCGCGCATCGCACATCATACCCGGCAAGAACACCACCGGTTCACTGCTCATCCGTCATCCCCGCCTCTGACCCGTCACATATGGCAACACACGCGGGACAGCATGACACCAGATACACGCCCCCGGCAAGGGCCTCACCCGCTCACCTCTGCCACCGCCGCGCCGATCAGCGCCAGACACTCCGGGTTTGAGAATCGGTGATCCGCCCCCTTGACCAGCGTCAGCCGCATATCCGGCCCCGTGGCATGGTCCAAAAGCCGCAAGGCTACCGACATATCCACATCCGCGTCGCAGGTGCCTTGCAGAAATCGAACCGGAAAGGGCAAATCGAGCGGGCTGCGCAACACCAGATTGTTGCGCCCCTCCTCGATCAGCCGCCGCGTGATCACATAGGGCGCGCCATAGTCTGACGGCAGCGCGACCTGCCCCTCCTCCAGCAACGCCTGCCGCTGATCGGCGTCAAAACCGCCCCACATGCTGTCTTCGGTGAAATCCGGCGCTGCGGCAATCGTGACCAGCCCCGCCACCCGCTCCGGCATCAATCGCGCCAGCAAGAGCGCGATCCAGCCCCCCATCGACGAGCCGACCAAGACCTGCGGCCCTTTCGTCAGGCCTGCAATGACGGCGCGCGCATCCGCCGCCCAATCTCCAATCGCCCCGGCCTCGAATAGACCATCGGATTGCCCATGCCCGGAATAGTCAAACCGCAGGAATGCCCGCCCGCGCGCGCGGGCCCAGTCCTCGAGCCACAGCGCCTTGGTGCCCTGCATGTCCGACTTGAACCCGCCCAAGAACACCACACCGGGACCAGCCCCATCGCTGCGGTGATAGGCAAGTCTGCGGCCCTCTGGCCCCTCGAAATAGTGTGGGTCCGACATCGCATCCTCCCTGTCCGCACAGGCGCAATCATGCACGCTGCGGCACGGAGGTTCAAACCGGATTTGCCCGGCCCGGCGTCAGAGCGCCGGGGCCAGTCTTGCGCGCTCAGCCGCCGATATAGGCCCCACGGCGCGGCCGGTAGAACACTTTTTGATTGTGGAGCCGCCCCAACAGATCATGGATCTGGCGCAGGGTCTCGTCCTTGCCGCCCAGTCCGTCCGACGTCCGGTCCGGCTGCACCGACAGATCCGCCTTGGTCTTGAGCAAGGCGCTCTCGATCAGATCCATATCCGCGACCGACAACTCAAAATTCGAATTAAACTTCGCCATTTTCCGGTCCTCGCTTGGTTGCGCACGCAAGAATCTTGCGTGTCCGATATACGGCATTTAGGGACTCATATCCGACATGTCCATAGGTTTTTTCTGCACTGCGACAAAAGGGGAAACGTATGCTTTTGCATGCAAAATTCAGTGTCAAAACGCGCTCCTATTGACCTTGCGCGCCTGAACGGGCATGTCACCCATACCAAACCCGCAACCGGGCGTTCCGTGGGCGCCAAACCGACGAGGAGCCAAGCAAATGGCCCAGATTTCCCTCACCTTTCCCGATGGCAATGCGCGCGAGTATAGCGCGGGCGTAACCCCCGCCGAGGTGGCCGCAAGCATTTCGCCGTCGCTGGCCAAACGTGCGATTTCCGCCCATGTGGATGGCGCGCATTGGGACCTGCAATGGCCCATCGACCGCGACGCGGCCATCAGCATCAACACGATCAAGGATGACGCGCCCGCGCTCGAACTCATCCGCCACGACCTTGCGCATATCATGGCCCGCGCTGTTCAGGAAATCTGGCCCGATGTTAAGGTCACGATCGGCCCGGTCATCGCGAATGGCTGGTATTACGATTTCGACCGCGCCGCCCCCTTCACGCCCGAGGATCTCGGCCTCATCGAGAAAAAGATGAAAGAGATCATCAACCTGCGTGATCCCGTGCGCACCGAAATCTGGGACCGCGATCGCGCGATCCAGCATTACCGCGACACCGGAGAGCCCTACAAGATCGAGCTGATCGAGGCCATTCCCGGCACCGAGCCCCTGCGCATGTATTGGCATGGGCACTGGCAGGATCTCTGCCGGGGTCCGCATCTGCAGAACACGGGGCAAGTGCCCGCTGATGCCTTTAAGCTGATGAGCGTGGCAGGTGCCTACTGGCGCGGCGACAGCACGCGGCCCATGCTGCAACGCATCTACGGTGTCGCGTTCCAAAACCGCGACGCGCTCAAGGATTACCTCACCTTTCTTGAAGAGGCCGACCGTCGCGACCACCGCAAATTGGGTCGCGAAATGGACCTTTTCCACATGCAGGAAGAGGCCCCCGGTCAGGTCTTTTGGCACCCGAACGGCTGGACCGTCTACACCACGCTGCAGGATTACATGCGCCGCCAGCAACGTCGCGGCGGCTATGTCGAGGTGAACACACCCCAAGTGGTCGACCGCAAGCTGTGGGAAAAATCCGGCCATTGGGAGAAATATCAGGAGAATATGTTCATCGTCGAAGTGGACGAGGATCACGCTCGCGAAAAGGCTGTGAACGCGCTCAAGCCGATGAACTGCCCCTGCCATGTGCAGATTTTCAATCAGGGCCTCAAATCCTATCGCGACCTGCCGCTGCGCATGGCCGAGTTTGGGTCGTGCAACCGCTATGAACCCTCGGGCGCGCTGCATGGCATCATGCGCGTGCGCGGCTTTACACAGGATGACGCGCATATCTTCTGCACCGAGGATCAGATCGAATCGGAAACCGCGCGGTTCATCGCGTTCTTGTCGGGCATTTACACCGATCTGGGTTTTCCGAATTTCGAGGTTCTGTTCTCCACCCGCCCCGATGTCCGCGCCGGGTCAGACGAGGTTTGGGACAAGGCCGAGGCCGCCCTCCTGTCCGCCACCCGCGCCGCAGGCATCGAACCCAAGGTTAACCCCGGCGAAGGGGCTTTTTACGGCCCCAAGCTGGAATTCACCCTGACCGACGCCATCGGGCGCAAATGGCAATGCGGCACGCATCAGGTGGATTTCGTCCTGCCCGAGCGTCTGGATGCAAATTACATTGGCACCGATGGGGCCAAACACCGCCCCGTGATGCTGCACCGCGCGGTTCTTGGCAGCTTCGAGCGTTTCATCGGCATCCTGATCGAGGAACACGCAGGTCGCCTGCCCTTCTGGCTGGCCCCCCGTCAGGTGGTGGTCGCCTCCATCGTGTCCGAGGCGGACGACTACGTTACAAAAGTCGCCCGAAACCTTACAGACCTTAACATCCGCGCCGAGGCCGACACCCGCAACGAAAAGATCAATTACAAGGTCCGCGAGCATTCTCTGGCCAAGGTTCCGGTGATCCTGGCCTGCGGCCCGCGCGAGGTCGAGGATGGCACCGTGTCGCTGCGTCGCTTGGGCGAAAAGGACAGCCGCATCGTGCCACTGGATCAGGTCGCAGCAGAACTGGCGCGCGAGGCAACACCGCCGGACCTGTTGTAATTACAGGGAAATTTAGCGCTGTGCGGGATCAGAGGCGACCCGCACAAGCCGCGTAAGGCTGCCAAGGCTCTCGCGTTGGCGGCCCTCCGTGTCGAAATTCGCAGGGTCCAGCCAGAATGAAAACGCCTCTTTCAGCGCGGGCCATTCGGCGTCAATCGCGGCAAACCAAGCCGTGTCGCGATTGCGCCCCTTGACGACCGTCGCCTGCCGGAAAATCCCCTCATAACTCAGCCCCAACCGCTGCGCCGCCCGTCGCGACGGCATGTTGAGCGCGTCGCATTTCCACTCGAACCGGCGATAGCCCGCCTGAAAAGCCCATTGAATCAAAAGGAAAATCGCCTCTGTCGCGGCACGCGTGCGCTGCAGGGACGGGGCAAAATTGATATGCCCCACCTCGATTGAACCCGATTGCGGCGTGATCCGCAAATAGCTGGCAACACCCCCCACATGCCCTGTGTCGAGGTCGGTAATGGCATAGAAAAGCGGATCATTCCCCGCCGCCATCTCTCTCGCCCACCGGTGCAACTGCGCCGAAGACGAGAACGGCCCATAGGGCAGGTAATCCCAAATCGCATCATCCGCCGAAAACGCGCGGTGCAAATCCGCCGCATGCCGGTCTGCATCCATCCGCTCAAGCCGCGCATAACGCCCCACGAGCGGCGCGCCATCCGGAGCCGGTGGCGGTGTCCAGTTCAGCAGCTTTGGCCCAACTGGCCGATTTTGCGTCATTTTTTCGGGCCTTGCACAAATAACTTGACGCGACATTGCCTCAATATCGCGCCAAGGGAAAGCCCCACCTAGTCCTGCGGGATGACCCGCAGCCCAAGCTCCATCAACTGATCGCTCGTCGGGTCCGACGGCGCGTTCATCATCAGATCCTCTGCCCGCTGGTTCATCGGGAACATGATGACCTCGCGGATGTTCGACGTGCCCGCCAAAAGCATCACGATCCGGTCGATCCCCGCCGCACAGCCACCATGCGGAGGCGCGCCGTATTGAAAGGCGTTGACCATGCCGCCAAAGCGCTTGCGAACTTCGTCTTCGCCATAACCAGCCAGCTCAAACGCCTTGATCATAATATCAAGTTTGTGATTACGGATCGCGCCCGACACCAGCTCATAGCCGTTGCAGGCAAGGTCATACTGATAGCCCAAAACCTTGAGCGGATCACCAGACAGCGCCTCAATCCCGCCCTGCGGCATCGAGAAGGGGTTGTGCGAAAAGTCGATCTTGCCGGTGGTCTCATCGGCCTCATACATCGGGAAATCGACAATCCAGGCAAAGGCATAGCGGTTCTGATCGGTCAGCCCCAACTCGTCGCCAATGACCGTTCGCGCCTTGCCCGCGACCCGCTCGAAGGCCGCAGGCTTGCCACCAAGGAAGAACGCGGCATCGCCCACGTTCAGACCAAGCTGTTGGCGAATGGCCTCGGTGCGCTCGGGGCCGATGTTCTTGGCGAGGGGGCCTGCGGCCTCCATCACGCCATCGGCCTCCCGCCAAAAGATATACCCCATCCCCGGCAGGCCCTCTTTCTGGGCAAAGGCGTTCATGCGGTCGCAGAACTTGCGGCTGCCGCCCGTGGGGGCGGGAATGGCGCGGACCTCGGTGCCGTCCTGCTCCAAGAGCTTGGCGAAAATGGCAAAGCCTGAGCCGCGGAAATGCTCGGACACGTCCTGCATTTTGATCGGGTTGCGCAGGTCGGGCTTGTCGGTTCCATACCAAAGGGCTGAATCCGCATAGGAAATCTGCGGCCAAGCCTCGGGCGCGTCCACCGACTTGCCGCCACCAAACTCTTGGAACACACCTGCGATCACCGGCGCGATGGTGTTGAACACATCCGCTTGGGTGACAAAGCTCATTTCCATGTCAAGCTGATAGAAATCCGTGGGCGAGCGGTCGGCGCGCGGATCTTCATCGCGGAAACAGGGGGCAATCTGGAAATACTTGTCGAACCCCGAAACCATGATCAACTGTTTGAATTGCTGCGGTGCCTGCGGCAGGGCGTAGAACTTGCCCGGATGCAAACGGCTTGGCACCAGAAAGTCGCGCGCGCCCTCGGGGCTCGAGGCGGTGATGATCGGCGTCTGAAACTCGCGGAACCCCTGATCCCACATGCGGCGGCGCATCCCCGCCACCACATCCGAACGCAGGGTCATGTTGCGCTGCATCGCCTCGCGGCGCAGGTCGAGATAGCGATAGCGCAGGCGCGTTTCCTCGGGGTATTCCTGATCGCCAAAGACCTGAAGCGGCAATTCGGCGGCAGAGCCCAGAATTTCCACGTCGCGGATGAACACCTCGATCTCGCCGGTCGGGATCTTGGGGTTGATCAGCCCTGCGTCGCGCGCCTTCACCACACCATCGATTCGGATACAATATTCGCTGCGCAGCTTCTCCACTTGGGCAAAAACCGGGCTGTCGGGGTCACAGATGAGCTGCGTCACGCCATAGTGATCGCGCAGGTCGAGAAAGAGAACCCCGCCATGATCGCGGATACGGTGCACCCATCCGGCAAGGCGGACATCGGCGCCTACGTCCGATTTGGTCAGGTCTGCGCAGGAATGGCTGCGATATGCGTGCATGTTGGCTCTCCGGTCCCGGCTCTGGGCTTTGGTCTTGGGTTCGGGCCGATACACCTTGGCGGGGCGGCAAAGTCAAGGGCGTGGGGCGATGCGCACCGCAAAACCGTTTACACAAAGGGCAATCTGCGCAAAAATACCTGCCACACGAGCAGGCAGACCCGGGGAACACGGGAAATAGGACCGGTTTGGTACACCGTTGAAATGCGCCGGTTGGGCGCGCGGACATGGGGTGTGACATGTGGACCAAGGCTCTGGATGGGTTGTTGACCCATTTCTTCAAAAGCGGATGTTTGCGCGTGACCTATCCCGACGGGATCACGCGGACCTATGGCACGGGGGGCGACTGCGTGGCGGTCACACTGCACGACCCGACCCTGCCCCGCCGCATCGTGCTCTCGCCTGACATGGCGGCGGGCGAGGGCTATATGGATGGCACGCTGACCATCGAGGGCGATGACCTCACTGGCTTTCTCAGCCTCGCCATGCGCAACATCGGCGCGCAAGGGCAGCCGTGGTTTCGCCGCCCGCTGGAGGCGCTCCGCTGGTTCAAGCGGCGTCTGGATCAGTTCAACCCGGCGGCGCGCTCTCGTGCCAATGTGGCGCATCACTATGACCTCTCGGGCGAGCTTTACGATCTCTTCCTCGATGCCGACCGGCAATATTCCTGCGCCTATTTCGCCCGCCCCGACATGACGCTGGAAGAGGCGCAGGCCGCCAAGAAGGCGCATATCGCGGCCAAGCTCTTGATCGAGCCGGGGATGCGCGTGCTCGATATCGGCTGTGGTTGGGGCGGCATGGGGCTGACCTTGGCGCGGGATTTCGGTGCACAGGTGACGGGTGTCACGCTCTCGCAGGAACAACATGCGCTTGCCAATCAGCGCGCGCAACAGGCGGGGCTGGCGGACAAGGCGCGGTTTCACCTGATGGACTACCGCGATGTGAAGGGACAGTTTGACCGCATCGTGTCGGTGGGCATGTTCGAGCATGTCGGCGTGCCGCATTACGACGCCTATTTCGCGACGGTCGAGCGGCTGCTGGCCCCGGATGGCATTGCACTCATTCACACCATCGGGCGCGCGGGGCCGCCGGGCGCGACAAGCCCCTGGATCACCAAGTATATTTTTCCGGGCGGTTATTGCCCCGCCATGTCCGAGACGATGGCGGCGGTGGAGCGGCACAAGCTGGTCACAACCGATGTCGAGGTCTGGCGCCTGCATTACGCGGAAACCCTGCGCCATTGGCGCGAGCGGTTCGAGGCCAATATTGACCGCGTGCGCGCGCTCTATGATGACCGCTTTTGCCGCATGTGGCGCTATTATCTGATTGCGAGCGAACTCACCTTTCGGCTCAACAATCAGGTGGTGTTCCAGTTCCAGTTGACGCCGAAACAGGATGCCGTGCCGCTTACCCGCGATTATCTCTATTGCGGAGAGACTGCGGCCCTGCGCCACGCTGCGGAATAAGCCGGATCAGGCCGGAACAGGGGCAAGCGCACGGGCAAAGCGCGCTTTCCAGAGCGCCTCTTCGTATTCGCCCGCCGCGGTGCTGTCATAGACCACGCCGCCGCCTACGTTGAGGGTGGCGCGCCCCTCCTCGACCATGATCGTGCGAATGGCCACGTTGAACTCGGCCCGCCCATCCGGTGCCGCCCAGCCGATGGCCCCGCAATAAATGTCGCGGGCGTGCTGTTCCAACTCGGCCAAAATCTGCATCGCCCGCAGCTTGGGTGCCCCGGTGATCGACCCACAGGGAAAGAGCGCGCGCAGAATATCCGACAGGCCCATGCCGGGCATCAGATCGGCGGTGATGAGCGAGGTCATCTGATGCAGGGTTTCGTAGGTTTCGACCGAGAAAAGTTCAGGGACACGCACAGAGCCCGGCACGCTCACGCGGCTGATGTCATTGCGCAACAGATCCACGATCATCAGGTTCTCGGCTCGGTTCTTGGCATCCGATTGCAGAAAGAAACGGCGGCGCGCATCCTCTGCCGCATCCGCGCTGCGAGGCTGCGTGCCCTTCATGGGCCGGGTTTCGATCCGCCCATCGGCATGGGTGCGAAAGAACAACTCGGGCGAGCGCGAGAGGATCGCAGGCAGGCCCGCCGCCTCGATCAACGCACCATGGCGCACGGGCTGGATGGCGCAGAGTGCGGCATAGAGCGCCTGAGGCGTGCCTTGGGCGGTCATGCGGAGCGGAAAGGTGAGGTTGGCCTGATAGATGTCGCCCGCGCAGATATAGTCATGCACGGCTTCAAACGCCCGCGCATAGCGCGCCTGATCCCAATCCGGCACGAGATCACCAAGCGCGGCCGGACCCGCCTTGAGCGGCGCGGCAGGGCCGGGTGCGGCATAGGTCCCGAATTGCAAAAGCGGCAAGCGGCGGCGCGCGGGCATGTAAGGTGCCAGACGTGGCTCGAGCGCGTGACCCAATTCGTAGCTTGCAAAACCTGCCAGCCAATACCCCTCGCCCCGCGCCTGATCGAGCGCCGCGAGCGCAGCGGGCACGTCTTCGGGTGTATGGGCCACAATCAGGCGCTCGGCCTGTGCGAACAGGCTGGCTTCCTCATCAGGACCATGATCGAAACGAATCTGCACGGTGCATCCTCTAGCCAAGTGGAATGTATTTAGGCCCGCGACGGCCAAAGCACACCCTTAAATGCGTCGGTTTGAGCCGGTTTTGCGGTCGGATGCACGCTTGACAGCGCGTCAAGCTCGGGAAACGCTGGTACAAGGGTTTTGTAAGAGGGGCAGCGGGCATGCAGCGGTGGATCGGTGGCTTGGCCTGTCTCTGGCTGATGGCCTCGGCCGCAGAAGCGGGGCAGGTCTCTATCGGGTTCGAAGGACCGGGCGAAGGGCCCGCCCCCATCGAAATGCCCGAAGATGGCTACCGCGTTGTCACCCGTGACATGATGATTTCATCGCCCACCAAATCCGGCAATGGCAGCGATGGCCCGAATGAGATCGAGAGCGCGATGAACACGCGCGGCGCGGTGGCGATCCTGCGCGATGCGCCCTTTGTCTTTGTTTCGCTGGATTGGCAGACGGAAACCGGCGCGCCACAGGTGGTGGTCGAGGGGTATCTGGGCGAGATGCTGGTGGCGCGGGATCGGTTTGTCGCGCGCGGGTCGCATGATGCGTTCACAACCCATCATGCGGGTGCCCTCGCCGGGCAAATAATCGACCGTCTGATCCTCTACCCGCAACGTGACGGCAGCGGCATGGGCGCGCTTGACCGGGTCATTCTCGAGGATGCGTCCGAGTTGCCGGAAACCTCCTGAGCGCGGCACGGGTTTGCCCCTTGCACCCCGGCCTGTGATGGCTATAACCCCACCAATTTGCGCAGGTGGGCCAGCCCCCCCCTGCCCTTCCAGCTGCCCGGGGACCGATATGCCGAAAAGAACCGATATTTCATCCATCATGATCATCGGAGCGGGGCCAATCATCATCGGACAGGCCTGCGAATTCGACTATTCTGGTGCTCAGGCCTGCAAGGCGCTGCGCGAAGAAGGGTATCGGGTGATCCTCGTCAACTCGAACCCCGCCACGATCATGACCGACCCGGAATTGGCCGACGCCACGTATATCGAGCCGATCACCCCCGAGGTCGTGGCCCGGATCATCGAAAAGGAACGCCCTGACGCGCTCTTGCCCACGATGGGCGGACAAACCGGCCTGAACACCGCCCTTGCCGTGGCGGATATGGGCGTGCTGGAGAAATTCGGCGTGGAACTGATCGGTGCCAACCGGCAAGCCATTGAAATGGCCGAAGACCGCAAACTCTTCCGCGAGGCGATGGATCGACTGGGGATCGAAAATCCCAAAGCCACGATTGCCAACAACATGGATGAATGTATGGCAGCGATTGATTACGTGGGCCTGCCCGCAATCATCCGCCCGGCCTTTACTCTTGGCGGCACCGGCGGCGGCGTGGCCTATAACCGCGACGATTACATCCATTTCTGCAAAACCGGCCTTGATGCCTCTCCCGTCAGCCAGATCCTGATCGACGAAAGCCTGCTGGGCTGGAAGGAATTCGAGATGGAGGTGGTCCGCGACAAGGCGGACAATGCGATCATCGTCTGCTCCATCGAAAACGTCGATCCGATGGGCGTGCATACGGGCGATTCGATCACCGTGGCACCGGCGCTCACGCTTACCGACAAGGAATACCAGATCATGCGCAACGGCAGCATCGCCGTTCTGCGTGAAATCGGGGTGGAAACCGGCGGTTCCAACGTGCAATGGGCTGTGAACCCCGAAGACGGGCGCATGGTGGTGATCGAGATGAACCCGCGCGTGTCGCGCTCTTCGGCGCTTGCCTCCAAGGCCACAGGCTTTCCCATCGCCAAGATCGCGGCCAAACTGGCGGTGGGCTATACGCTCGACGAGTTGGACAATGACATCACCAAGGTAACGCCTGCGTCTTTCGAGCCGACCATCGACTATGTCGTGACCAAAATCCCGCGCTTTGCGTTTGAGAAATTCCCCGGTGCCAAGCCGCACCTGACCACCGCGATGAAATCGGTGGGCGAGGCAATGGCGATTGGCCGCACCATCCACGAGAGCCTGCAAAAGGCGTTGGCGTCGATGGAAACGGGCCTCACCGGCTTTGACGAGGTCGAGATCGAGGGTGCCCCCGACAAGGCCGCCGTGATCCGCGCGCTGTCAGTCGCCACGCCGGACCGGATGCGCACCATCGCGCAGGCCATGCGCCACGGCCTCAGCGACCAAGAGATCAACGCCGCAACCGCGTTTGATCCGTGGTTCATTGCCCGTATCCGCGAAATCGTGGACGCCGAAGAGCGCATCCGCCGCGACGGTCTGCCGCTCACTGAAAATGGCCTGCGACAGCTCAAGATGCTGGGCTTTACCGATGCCCGTCTAGCCAAGTTGACGGGCCGCGACGAAGGTCAGGTGCGCCGCGCCCGCGTCAATCTGGGTGTGCGCGCCGTGTTCAAGCGGATCGACACCTGCGCCGCCGAGTTCGAGGCACAGACGCCCTATATGTATTCCACCTACGAAGTCCCGATGATGGGCGAGGTCGAATGCGAGGCGCGTCCGTCAAACGCCAAAAAGGTCGTCATTCTGGGCGGCGGCCCGAACCGGATCGGCCAAGGGATCGAGTTTGACTATTGCTGTTGCCATGCCTGTTTCGCCCTGTCCAAGGCGGGCTATGAAACCATCATGATCAACTGCAACCCCGAGACGGTTTCGACCGACTATGACACCTCGGACCGTCTTTACTTCGAGCCGCTGACCTTTGAGCATGTGATGGAAATCCTGACCAAGGAGTTGGAGAACGGCACCTTGCATGGGGTCATCGTGCAGTTTGGCGGGCAAACGCCGCTCAAACTCGCCCGCGCGCTCGAGGCGGAGGGGATTCCGATCCTGGGCACCACACCCGACGCGATTGATCTGGCCGAAGACCGCGAGCGGTTTCAGGCGCTCGTGACCAAGCTGGGCCTCAAGCAGCCGCATAATGGCATTGCAAGTACCGGGGCGCAGGCGCTTGCGATTGCCGAGGACATCGGCTTTCCGCTGGTGATCCGCCCCTCCTATGTGCTGGGTGGGCGCGCGATGGAGATCGTGCGCGACATGGCGCATCTCGAGCGGTATATCAACGAGGCGGTCGTGGTCTCGGGCGATAGCCCTGTGTTGCTCGACAGCTACCTTTCGGGCGCCATCGAATGTGACGTGGACGCGCTCTGCGATGGCACTCGTGTGCATGTGGCGGGCATCATGCAGCATATCGAAGAGGCAGGCGTGCATTCCGGCGATTCTGCCTGTTCGCTGCCGCCCTATTCCCTGAGCGACGCAACCATCGCCGAGATCAAGAAACAGACCGAGGCTCTGGCGCTCGCGCTCAATGTCGTGGGTCTGATGAACGTGCAATTCGCGGTCAAGGGCGACGACATTTACCTGATCGAGGTAAACCCCCGCGCCAGCCGCACCGTGCCCTTTGTGGCCAAGGCAACCGACAGCGCGATTGCCTCGATCGCCGCGCGCCTGATGGCGGGCGAAACGCTCGATGCCTTTCCGTTCCGTGGCCCTTACCCCAAGGATACCAAGCCCGGCACCCTGCCGATGGCCGATCAGATGACACTGGCCGATCCCAACATGCCGTGGTTCTCGGTCAAGGAGGCGGTGCTGCCCTTTGCCCGCTTCCCCGGCGTTGACACGATCCTTGGCCCCGAAATGCGCTCGACCGGCGAGGTGATGGGCTGGGATGTGTCCTTCCCGCGTGCGTTCCTCAAGGCGCAGATGGGCGCAGGGGTGGACCTGCCCGAGAGCGGGCGCGTGTTCATCTCCATCAAGGATATGGACAAACAACCGCAGATGATCGAGGCGGCACAAGTGCTGGTCGATCTCGGGTTCGAGATCATCGCCACGCGCGGCACGGCGGCGTTTTTGTCCGAGGCGGGCATTGCCTGCGAAATCGTGAACAAGGTCTATGAGGGACGCCCAAACATTGTGGACCTGCTCAAGGACGGGCAAATCGCGCTGGTGATGAACACGACCGAAGGCACGCAGGCGGTCGAGGACAGTCGCGAAATCCGCTCAGTCGCGCTCTATGACAAGATCCCCTATTACACGACCATGGCCGGATCGCACGCTGCTGCCCTTGCTATCAAGGCCCGGCAGGAGGGGGAATTGACAGTGATGCCGTTGCAGGGCAGCACGGCCTGACCGGCAAGACCATGTAGGTAGGTCAGAGCGGCGCGCCATGGGTGCGCCGTTTTTTTGTTTCCCTGCCAGTAGCGCCTATGCAATGTATATACATTGCATAGGCAAAGTGATATTCTGTGCCCTGTGGAGGAGCACGGCCCATGCCAGACGGATCGCGCAAACAGAAAGAGCACAAGGATAGTCAGCTCATCCTGCGGATCAACGGCAAGGATCGGGATGATTTCGTAGCCCTTTGCAAGGCTCTGGATACGAGTGCCGCGCGTGAGATCCGCGCCTTTATTCGTGGCTTTGTCGCGGCGCATACGGCACAAGAGCCGCAGGTCTCAGAGGTAGAGGGCATCATCAGAGACAGCCCTGATCCCCAGCCTCAAAAGCGTAAATCCAAGCGCGGCAAAAAGCGAAAATGATTCTCCCCTGATACCAACACGCGCCACATCTCGACACCCCACATTACTCATTTCATTCAACATCAACTCACAACCTCACAGGACGAAGACCATGTCAGACCTTCACGACATTCCCGGCGTCGGCCCCGCCATTGCTCTTGGCCTCGCCGAAATCGGCATCACGAGCGCCCAAGACCTGAGCAAGGCCGATGTGGCGACCCTGACCAAGGTGCGCGGCATTTCCGAGGCGCGCGCCGAGCGGTTCATCGCCGTGGCCAAAATGGTTATCGCCAGCCCAGATGCACCCAAGTCAGTCCCGGTCAGTTCGGAAAAGCCCGAAGACAGCAAACCCTCCAAGGACAAATCGAAGTCCAAGAAGGACGGCGGCAAGAAGAGCAAGAAGGACAAAAAGACCAAGAAAGAGAAGAAGGCGGATAAATCCGGCTCTGACAAGAAGTCTAAGAAAAGCAAGAAAAAGAAATAAGACCGACTTTGCGCAAGACGCGGCAGGTTGCAAAATGCAATCTTCCGCGTCAATTTGCCTGACCGCACACTATCGGTGACTGCGTTCAGCTTCCTCCAAAAACTCTCACATTCCCGATCAGAATGCCCCCTGCCATGTGCGGGGTCAAACCTGCTTCATGCTGCCTGACGGCACGATTGGAACCATGGCTCGCCGTGCTCATTCTTTATTGTAGACAATATGTATTTTATTATACTACAAACCGCCATCGTCCGCACATCGCGGAGACGCTTCAGCTCGGAGGGTTTGCCGTGAGCGACGGATCAATCAGCCGCAAGGCACGTTGTGTCGAGGATATGCGGCGGCGCATCCTGACACAGGAGTATGAGCCGGGGGGGTATCTGGACGAGGCGGAGTTGGCGGAGACCTATGGCATCTCTCGCCCGCCGCTGCGCGAGGTGCTCAACCAGCTCTCGGGCGAAGGCTATCTTGTCCTGCACAAAAACCGTGGCGCGCAGGTGGCCCCCATGACGCACAAGACCCTGCGCAATTTCTTCATGGCCGCGCCAATGCTTTATGCGGCGGTGTCGCGTCTGGCCGCCGAGCATGCGACCCCGGCGCAGATCATGCGCCTCAAGGATGCACAGACCCTCTTTCGCAAGGCGATCTGCGACGCTGATACCGCCGAGCGTGCGCTGATGAACCAGCGCTTTCACGCGATCATCGGCGAGATGGCCGACAACGAATTTCTCACCCCCAGCCTGCGCCGCCTGTTGATCGACCACACGCGGATCGGCATGTCCTTTTACAACCCCCGCAATCAGTCATTGGCGGCGCAGCGCACTATCGCGGCGGATCAACATGACCAGTTCATCGCACTGATTGAGCAGGGCGACGCGGATGGCGCAGCGCAACTCGCGCTGGATCATTGGGACCTGTCGCGCGCAGAGATCGAAACTTTCGCAACCCCCGCCGGGATGCAGATCCCGCTTGGCCGCGCACCGGGCGATACGGGCAAGAAAGGAACACCATGAAATTCGACGGCATCTACACGCCTGTCATCACACCTCATCGCGAGGATGGCAGCATCGACCGCGACGCCCTTGCCGCTCAGATCGAGTATCTGATCGCCGCAGGCGTTCATGGTCTCATCAACGGCGGCTCGACGGGCGAATACTACGCGCAGAGCTTGGAAGAGCGGCTTGAAATGGCCAGTTTCGTCAGGGAGGTGATCGGGGATCGCCTGCCGCTGATCGTCGGCACCGTGGCGATCCGCCTGCCCGATTCCATCTCCATGGCCGAACATGCCGCCCGCATCGGGGCGGCCGCGCTGCTGGTGGGCTCGCCCCCCTACGCCGTGCCGACCGAGCGCGAGAACGCATTGAACGCGCTGGCCATCGACCGTGCCGCCGATCTGCCGATCATGCTCTACAACTACCCCGGTCGCATGGGCATCACCATGGGCGAGGAGTTTCTTGACCGGGTGGGCCGCAGCCGCAATTTCTGCGCCATCAAAGAAAGTTCGGACGACATCAATCGGGTGCACCTCTTGGCGCGGGATTATCCGCATATCCAGATGTCTTGCGGGATGGATGATCAGGCGCTCGAATTCTTTGCTTGGGGTGCGCGCTCTTGGGTCTGCGCGGGGTCAAATTTCCTGCCAGCCGAGCACATCGCGCTCTGGCGCGCCTGCGCGGTCGAGGGCGATTTCGACAAGGGGCGACGGATCATGTCGGCGATGATGCCGCTGATGCGCGTGCTCGAACAGGGCGGCAAGTTCATCCAATGCGTCAAGCATGGCTGCGAGATGATGGGGCAATATGCCGGCCCGCCGCGCCCGCCGCTCAGGCCCCTCAACAAGGACGACAAGCGGCAGTTGGAACAGGTGGTGCGTGTGCTCAAGCGCACTGTGGCCGCGATCGAGGCCGAAATCGAGACCGGGCATCAGGCGGAGGCAGCACAATGAGCGATCTTTTGACAACCGAGGAATACAAGGCCATCGCGGCGGATCTCTCGCTGCCGACACAGGCCTTTGTCGACGGCAGCTTTCGTCCCGCCGCTTCTGGCAAGACCTTTTCCAGCGTCAATCCCGCCACGGGAGAGGTTCTGGCCGAGATTGCCGCCTGCGATGCCAGCGACGTGGATTTCGCCGTTGCCAAGGCCCGCGATGCCTTTGAGGACGGGCGCTGGTCGCGGCTGCATCCCGGCGCGCGCAAGGCGGTCTTGATCCGTCTGGCCAAGCTCATCAAGCGCAACGCGCGCGAACTGGCGGTGATGGAGAGCTTGGACAGCGGCAAGACGATCTACGATTGCGAAACCGTGGACCTGCCCGATACGATCCATTGCCTGACATGGCATGCCGAGTTGATCGACAAGATCTACGATCAGGTGGCCCCCGCCTCGGACAATCACATCGCCATGATTCTGCGCGAACCGGTGGGTGTGGTGGGCCTCGTGCTGCCATGGAATTTCCCCCTCCTGATGCTGGCGTGGAAGATCGGCCCCGCCCTCGCGGCGGGCTGTTCGGTGATCGTGAAACCGGCCGAGGAAACATCGCTCACAGCCCTGCGCGTGGCAGAACTGGCGATGGAGGCGGGCGTGCCTGCGGGTGTGTTCAACGTGTTGCCGGGTTCGGGGCCGCATGTCGGTGAGCCTTTGGGCCGCCACATGGACGTAGACGCCATCAGCTTTACCGGCTCGACCGAGACGGGACGGCGGTTCCTGCGTTACGCGGCAGAGAGCAACCTCAAGGAAGTGACGCTGGAAATGGGCGGCAAGAACCCCGCCGTCGTGCTCGACGATGCCGAGAACCTTGACCGGGTGGCGGCGCATATCGTCAACGGCGCGTTTTGGAACATGGGTGAGAATTGCTCGGCTTCCTCGCGCCTGATCGTTCAGAAAGGTGTCAAGGACGCGCTCTTGGAGCGGATCAAGGCGCATGCCCGCGAATGGCCCGTGGGCGATCCGCTTGACCCCGTCAACCGAGTGGGCGCGCTGGTCTCGCGCGCGCATTACGACAAGGTTTGTTCCTATCTCGGCAAGGGGCCAAAGGTGGTGATGGGCGGCGGGGCGAAGGACGGCTTTGTCGAACCGACCATTCTTGAGGTGGCCCCAGATGCGCCACAGGCGCGTGAGGAGATCTTTGGCCCGGTCCTGTCCGTTCTCACCGTGGACAGTTTCGACGCAGCGATTGCTCTCGCAAATGACACCGAATACGGCCTTGCCGCCTCGATCTTTACCGCCAACATCAAACGCGCGATCCGGGGCGCACGGGCGATCCGGGCGGGCACGGTCACGGTCAACAGCTTTGGCGAGGGCGACATTTCGACCCCGTTCGGCGGGTTCAAGGCCAGCGGCTTTGGCGGGCGCGACAACGGCATCCACGCACATGACCAATACACACAGATCAAGACGATCTGGGTGGACCTCAGCGACGATG